>NZ_JBHWUE010000010.1:0-156456 GCF_042738615.1 Rhodococcus sp. NPDC059968 | reverse complement strand
TAAAAAAACCCCCCCCCCCCCTGTTGTTTTTTTCCATTGGGGGTGGGGCCCGGGGGGGGGCCCCCCCCCCCGCCACTCACGTGTCAGGTGAGGTTCACCGTCGCGAAGATGTCGCCGGTCGGCTGGGTGGAACCGCCGGGCGGCTCCACACTGAATCCGAGCGCCGTGGACTGGTCGATGTCGTTCACGACCGCGGTTGTCGACGGTGAGACGTCATCGGCTTCCATGATTCCCGCGGACACCGGCTCGTGGGACGGTCCGAGCAGCCACATCTGATAGACGGAACCGGACTCGGGCGGTGGGACGTCGTTCATCACCAGCACTCCGGCGTCGACGTCCTTGGAGTACACGACGGTGGCCGAACCGCCACCGGCGATCGGTGCCACCGCCGTGCGGACGTCGTCGGCCGCGAGGATTTGTGCGGGCACGGGTTGGCCGTCCTCGCTCTGCAACTGCTGGGCAACGGTGATGCCACCCACGGCGAGGACGATCACCGCGGCCGCCGCACTCAGCGCCGCCACGAGACGCCTGCGCTTGCGCGCACGAACCTCGTCCAGTGCTATCGGTGCGGGCGCGGCGGCAGTGCCGGGCAGTGCATCGAGGATGCGCCCGAGCAGGTAGTCGGGCGGATCGACCGCGGTGGACGCGGACTGGGCGGCCATCGTTTCGTGCACGCCGCGGACGGCGTTGTCGAATTCGAGGCGAACATGGGGCGGTGCGCTCTGGACCTCGGTGTCGATCTCGCGACGCTGCTGATCATCGACCGCGTCGAGGGCGTACACCTGAGCGAGGTCGAGGATTTCGTGCTGGGACTCATCCATCGGACTGCACCCCCAGACATTGCTTGAGCCTGATCAATCCGTCTCGAATTCGTGATTTCACCGTGGGAAGCGCTACGGACAGCCGTTCCGACACCTCTCGGTACGTCAGCCCCCCGTAATACGCGAGGACCACGGTTCTCTGCTGGACTTCGGTGAGCGTGCCGAGGCAGTCGACGACGTCGCTGGTGTCGCCGCGTCGGGTGACTTCTTCCGACACCGCGTCGAACGGTCCGTACCAACTCGACGCGCCGTAGGCTGCCTCCCGTTCGGTGCCGGACTGCTCCGACCGCACCCGGTCGACGGCGCGGCGATGCGCGAGGGTGATCAGCCACGACAGCGGCGACCCCTGCTTCGGATCGAATTTCTCCGCGTTGTTCCAGACCTGCAGGTACACCTCTTGGGTGGTTTCCTCGCTGTATCCGGGATCGCGCAGGACCCGCAGCACCATGCCGTACACCCGCGCGCTGGTGCGTTCGTAGAAGTCGCTGAAGGCATCCCGCTCGCCGTGTGCGATACGCGCCAGCAACGCCGTCAGCGTCACGTTCCCCGTGTCCCTGTCGACGCCAGTCATCGGCCCATTCCGTTCATCGATCCACAGCGTCTGCGTAGATCTCATACTATCTGCCAATGGTGTGACGATTGTTGGAGATCGACGTGTGTCACGGCTACCCGCATCACCGTTCGGTGGTGCGGGTTTGACCGTGTCCCACACCGACGCTTGGGATGCAGGAACATGCTGTTTCGGAGTCACCCCCATCCGCGGTGTTGCGGTGGGCAGGCTGCGGCGGACCCGGCGATGCCGCGGCCTGCTCGGCGTGGGACCGTTCTTGTCCCGGGACTTGCAGACCGGCGCGTGCTCGGCGACCCGGATCGTGGGCAGCCGCCCCCGCCGCCGGGTCACCTTGCCTTTGCCGAGCAGCGCCCGTTTGGCCAGGTTCACCCCGGCGACGTGGTCGCGGTTGCCGCCGACCAGGCAGCGGGAACACCACGCGGTGTGATAGCCGCCGGGACGGGCGAGCGGTTCGTCGCAGCCCGGACATTGCGCGGACGATCCGCGGGCCGGCACTGAGACCACCGCGATTCCCACACCCGCGGCGGTGTGCGCGAGGGCGGTAACTGCTTTGCGGCGGGCGGACTGCGCGGCCCGGTTGTTGTTGACCCGTCCGTGTCCGCGGGTCTCGAGGGTGGTGAGGTCCTCCACCCCGATCACCTGCGCGCCCGCCGCGGCGGCGTAGTCGGTGACCTGGCGGGCGAAGTGGAACGCCAGTTCCCGGTTGATCTTGCCCCGTTTGACGCCCACCGCAGTCCGGTGGTCATTCAGGACGGCGATCTTCGCCTCTAGTTGGGCGCGGGCCTCGGGTGGGGCGGTGGCGGCCAGCCGCGTCAACCGGGCCGCCTTGCGGTGCAGCAACTGCCCCTCGGCCTGTAGTCGCGCCAGTTTGATCCCGAGGCCGCGGTCGTCGTAGGTGAAGCCCCGATAATCCGAGGACAGCCCGTCCGAGTTCTCGATGGTGATGGCGGCGGCACCGAGGGTGGACGGGGACCAATCCACCCCGACCGCGACGGTGGCCGATCCCAGGTCACCGGCGGGGACGAGTTCGGTCGCCGCGCACCGCCAGAGTAGACCCCGGCGGTCGAGGACGAGGGTCGGCAGATGCCAGTCGGTAATCGCCCGGTCGAGCAGGTGCCCGGGGATGGCGGCGGTCAGCCGGACCCACCGCCACTGCGCCCGCCCCGCCGGGGCCGGGCATGTCGGTAGCTTCACCGTCAACACCAACTCACGCTCTGTCGCGGTGATCTGCGCGAGCTGCCGATCGGCGGCCGACAGCCGGGCCATCGCCGCGACCTGTGGTGGTCGCTGGATGTCGGTGATCCGCAACCGCGCCGACTGCGCCCCGTCGGTGCGGCGAGAGTGCGCGACGAGCTGGCGCCGTACTCCCCGGGCGAAACCCATTGGCACCCAGTCCGCGGCGGCGGTGGGCGGGGTTATCCGACCGGTGGCCGGGTCGAACCGCTCAGACAGCGCCGCGATCGCCGCATCCCGATAGGCCAGGGTCCGCAGAGACGCCATGACCTGCGCCGTCACCACCCTGGTCACGCGCGAGGGCACGTAGACCCCGTCCGCGTAGACCGGATTCCAGCCCAGGCGGGCCGCGGCGACATGTCCCTGTGCGGGCAGCCTGCGGCCCGCACAGTCCCGTCCGGCTGCGAGCACATCGAACGTAACCGGCTGCCACAGCCGCGCCGTCAACTCGCCGCCGGCGGCCTCGATCAGGTCGAGCAGCCACCTCACCCGGGTGTCGACGTCGTCGAGTCCGACCGGTTCGCCGGTCGCGTCGTCGACCGCCACGTGGACGCGGGTGGTGAACGCGAACTGCCGCGGCGCAGTCGATCCCGGCCCGCTCATGCCGGCCGATCGGGCGACTGGCGCAACCCGAAGGAACTCGGGCTCATCCCTCTCCCGAGAAGAGCCGCCGCCGCCCGACAAGCTCATCGATTACCTCCATTCCCCACGGTCTGCTACCCCACCTCTCGCAGGGCCTCGACTATAACGCCGACCTCCGACAAGTACTGCTCGATCCGCGCCACCGGCGAACCGGGGCAATCGATCCCGCCACATCGCACCACCGCGTGCCGGCCCACGGGCCGCGTCGTCGAGCATCCGCCTGCGCCCCGCCCGCTGCTCCCCTGGGACACGGACCACGATCCCGGTGACGCCGAGATCTCGCACCAATAGCATTATCCCGCAACATTTGTCCTGATCTGTCAACGACACCTCTTGCCCTGCCGAACCCGGCACCCGGCACCCCAATACCTCCGCCATCTCCGGAGTCGCTCCCGCACAACCCGATACAGTCCTGCCGAGATAGGAGCCCTGGTCCGCGGTCGCAGAGTTGGTGACCCGAACCCGCGCGCCGAGACGGCAACCGACTCTCCGTCGACGCCCTTGCGCACCCGACGACTGGCAGCCCACGAACTCCGCAGTCACCAATTCCCGGTCATAGACAGGGGCAAAAACTGATCGAGCGTATTTGGATCGTTTGGCAACAGCTGGGAGCCTAATAGCAGGTTGCGGCCGGTGTGGCCACGTCTGGATCCGAGGGGGTGCGAGCGATGCCGGCATGACACTCACCGCTTCGGCGGCAAGGGGAGGAAGTAGCTGGTTCGCTGCTGGTATTCGGGGTAGCCGGGACGCTGCGACATCGACTTCTCGAGCAGTTTCGCCCCCGTCGCGAACACCAGGAAATACGTCATGACCACGGGAGACAGCACGGTGACGGCGCCGGGCCACACGCTCGCCGCGATGAGCCACAGGCCCCACCACACGCAGGAATCGCCGAAGTAGTTCGGGTGCCGCGTCCACGCCCACAGTCCGACGTCCATGATCTCGCCCTTGTTGGACGGGTCCGCCTTGAACGCCTTCAACTGGTGATCGCCGACCGATTCGAACACGACACCGACTAACCACAGGAGGACACCGAGCACCCCGACGACCGCGCCGATACCGGATGCGGACCCGAGCACGGCCGACACCAGCAGCGGCAGCGAGACGAACCACTGCGCGAGTCCCTGCGTGAGAAAAATCTTCCTGACGACGACACCGGGCGAGTCACCGCCTGCCCGGTCGAGCATCTCCACGTAGCGCGGGTCCTCGCCCTTGCCCGCGGACTTGGCGTACATGTGCCAGGTCAGTCGCAGACCCCACACCGCGACGAGCACCGCCAGCAGCCAGCGGCGCAGTGGGTCGCCGTCGCCGATGACGGCGGCCACGAGCGCCAACAGGACGAAACCGAGGCCCCAGGACACGTCGACGACGTTGTAGCGTCCGATCCGCCGGCCGACGAGGAACGTCGCGGCCTGGAGTACGGCGAGCACCAGAACGCTCGCCGCGGTGACGGCGCCGAAGTCGGACCAGTCGAATCCGTTCATCGGAGCACGCCGGATCCCGCGGAGTCGACCCGCACCGCGGGCATCATCGACCGACCCGCCGCGGTCGGCTTCACGGCCAGGATCTGATCGACGCCCATGCGGCCCTGCTCGAAGCTCATCCCGCCGCCGACGAGGTACAGCCGCCACACCCGGGCCATCTCGAGCCCGACCATCTCGACGACGTCGTCCCAGCGGGACTCGAACTTCTGCAGCCAGGCGTCGACGGTCCAGACGTAATGCTCGCGAAGACCGTGCACGTCGCGCACCTCGAGCCCGGCTCGTTCGAGGTACGCGACGCTCTCTCCGACGGGACGCATGGTCATGTCGGGAGCTATGAACGACTCGATGAACGGGCCGCCGCCGGGATGGCGTCCGGTGCGCGACATCTGCTGGATCAGCACCCGCGCACCGGGCTTCGCGTTGTCGTACAGGGCCTGCGCGTACCGGGCGTAATTCTTCTCGCCCACGTGCTCACCCATTTCGAGGGAGGCGACGGCGTCGAACGGGCCGTCGGGAACCTCGCGGTAATCCTGCAGACGGATCTCGACGCGGTCCTGCAACCCACGCTCGGCGATCCGCTTGTCGATGAACACCTTCTGCTCACGGGAGATGGTGACACCGACGACCTGTGCGCCGTATTCGGCTGCGGCGTGGAGGCTCAGCGATCCCCAGCCGCAACCGACGTCGAGTAGCCGCATGCCGGGTTCGAGACCGATCTTGCGGCACACCAGGTCGAGCTTGTCCCGCTGGGCGTCCTCGAGTCCGTAGTCCGAATCCTGCGGCGTTCCCGGCGCATTCCGGGTGAAATAGGCGCACGAGTAGGCCATCTGCGGGTCCAGGATCAGGGCGTAGAAATCGTTGGAGAGATCGTAGTGGTGGCTGATCGCGGCGCGGTCCCGCAGCACGCTGTGCAGCCGGCCGCGGATGTTCGCCTGCGTGGTGGGCGCGGGGAGCGGCCCGCCCACGACTCCCAGCTTCGCGGCGACGCGCAGCACCTTCGCGACGGACGACGGACTCGGCCGGACTCCGCCGAGCCCTCGTTCGCGGGCCAAAGCCCACACGTGTGCCAGGGCCTCGCCCAGGTCGCCCTCGACGTCGATCTCACCCGTCACGTAGGCCTGTGCGGCTCCGAGTTCCCCGGGGTTCCACAGCAATCGGCGCAGCGCGTCGGGGCTGCGCAGCACCACCTTCGGCGCCATCGGCGGGCCGGCTGTGCTGCCGTCCCACGCGGTCAGATGCACGGGCAGTTCGCCGCGGACGAGCGGACGCAACGCCTTGTCGAGTTCGGCGGCAACGGTCACGGTCAGGCTCCCGTCTTGTCGAGGACGAGCTGCTGGACGTCGATGTAGCCGGAGCGGAACCCGGCTTCCGAGTAGCAGAGGTAGAAATGCCACATGCGACGGAACGTCTCGTCGAATCCGAGTTCCTCCGCCTGCGAGCTGTGCGCGGCGAACCGCTCCTTCCACAACCGCAGCGTCTCCGCATAGTGCTGTCCCATGCTCAGGCGTTCCCGCAGCCGCAGTGCGGTGTGTTCGGCAGTGACGGATTCGATCGCCTCGGTCGACGGGAGGAATCCGCCCGGGAAGATGTACTTGTGCACCCAGGTGTAGGTGTTGCGGGTCTGCAGCATCCGATCGTGCGGCATGGTGATCGCCTGCAGCGCTACTTTTCCACCCGGAGCGAGGAGTTTGTCGAGCACCCGGAAGTAGGTGGCCCAGTACTGATGCCCGACGGCCTCGATCATCTCCACCGACACGATGGCGTCGTACTCGCCGTCGACGTTGCGGTAGTCGAGCAGGTCGATCTGCACGGCGTCGGAGTGGCCGGCCTCGGCGACGCGCCGGCGGGCGAGGCTCTGCTGTTCGCTGGACAGCGTCACCGAGCGGACGACGGCGCCGCGTTCCGCCGCCCGGATGCACAGTTCTCCCCAGCCCGTCCCGATCTCGAGCAGCCTGGTGCCGGCACCGACGCCGGCCTCGTCGAGCAGCCGATCGATCTTGCGGCGCTGCGCGTCCGCGAAATCCTCCCATTTCGGGGTGACCTGTGGGACGGGTGCCCGCAGGACCGTCACGTCCCGCACCTGCCCCACCCGGGTCGGGGTCGACGAGAACAGTGCGCTCGAGTACGTCAGCGTCTCGTCCAGGAACGTCTCGAACATCTCGTTGGACAGGTCGTAGTGCCGGGAGATGTTGGAGCGGGTGTTCTGCTCGGTGTTGCGTTCCTGGGCGGGGTGCTTGGCGACATAGAGTGCGCGCAACCGCTGCAGCGGGCGGGGAATGAGGGTCGCCATCCGTGAGGCGAACACGCTCAGCACCGCGGCGAGATCCGGCGACGTCCAATCGCCGGCCATGTACGACTCACCGAAACCGATAAGACCGCTCGTCCCGACCCGCCGGGCGAACGCGTCGGGATTGCGGATGATCATGCGCGGCAAGATCTCCTGTTCCCGGCGAGCCCCCACCAGGGCGCCGTCCGGGTACTCGATGCGGACGTCGAGGTCGGCGGCCGCGCGGCGGAACAGGCTGTCCGCGACCTTCGCCGACACCGAGGCACGCAGACCGGTCGGCACGTCGGCCAGACCCGGCCAGATCCGGTTGTCGATCCGCGGATCCTCGCCGGTGAACACGAGGTCGGCGGTACTCACGGCAGGCGATGCGTCCATATCGGTGTCCTTGTTCCTTCTCACAGAACTGTCTCCTTCTGCCGGCCGTCGGGCCGAGTCGTGACGGGGAGTCCACGGGCCCACAAAGTGATTCCCTGGATGCGAATGCGAGCCGACACCACGAGAGGTGCCAGGGGAGTGCGTAGTTGAGTCCTCAAAACCGTGCGGCGGGTGGCGGGCTGCCGCGTCCCTCGCACCGTCGCGGTGAACGGGGCGTGCCCGTCCCGGTGGAGCACCACGTTCAGTGAGAGCGTGCCGCCGGGCTCGGGGAGCCGCATCTCGTAACGGCCGCTCACGTCGTTGAACGGTGAGACGTAGAACTGCTTGTCCACCTCGGCGTGGTCGCTGCTGTCGGGCCGGATCAGGTAGCTGTGCCGCTGACCATAGGTGTTGTGGACCTCGGCGATCACACAGCGGAGGCTGCCGTCGACGTCGTGGCACCAGTACACGCTGAGCGGGTTGAACACGTAGCCGAGCACGCGCGCGTTGAGGAGCGCCGTCACCGGCCCGCCGCGAAGGTCGACTCCGTGGGTGGCGAGGAACGCATCCACCCTGGCGCGCAGCGTGTCCGCGCCGGCGCCGGGGTCCGGTTCGAAGTGGTCCTCGGCGCGGAATCGGGCGAACGGACCGAGCCAGCCGGGAAGGCGGGGAAGGTCGTCGACGTCGACGTACCAGCTGTAGCTCGAATACTCGAAACTGTTGCGGACAGGTTCGATACGTGCGTGCCGGATCGTCGTCGAGTAGATCGCCGGCGCGGTCACGACACCGTCTCCCGTTCGCGGTGTCGTCCGGCATGCGTATCCCACGATCCGCCGATCCGTTCGGCGGCGCGCAGACCCGACATCGCCCCGTCCTCGTGGAACCCCCAGCCGTGGTACGCGCCCGCGAAAGCGAACGTGCCGGAACCGAGTTCGCGCAACCGCGACTGCGCGGCCACGGAGTCGGGGGTGTAGACGGGGTGCTCGTACGTCATCTCGGCGACGACCTTCGGCGGGTCGACGAGGTGCTTCCCGCCGAGCGTGACGAGGAACCGCCGGTCGCGCACCGTGTCCAGGCGCATCAGCCGGGTCATGTCGTAGGTGACGATTACGCCCGTCGCATCTGTGCTTGGAGTCAGGTAGTTCCAGGAGGCCCGGGCCTTCTCCGCGCGGGGGAGCAGCGACTCGTCGGTGTGCAGCTGAGCGTGATTGACCGAGTATGGCATGGCGCCGAGTATCTCTGTCTCGAGGTCCGAGGCGTCGCCGAGCAAGGCGAGCGCCTGACGGGGGTGGACGGCCACCACCACGGCGTCGAAGTACCGGACGTCGCCGCGGCCGTCGACGACGCACGCGCCCCCGTCCGGAGTGCGTTCCATCTGCTGCACGGGAGTTTCGAGAAGTATCTCGTCGAGGTGTGCCGCCACCTTCTCGACGTAGCGGGCCGAGCCGCCGGTCACGGTGCGCCACGTGGGTGACCCGAAGACGGTGAGCATCCCGTGGTGCTCGAGGAAGGTGAACAGGTAGCGGGCCGGGTAGTGCGCGGCCGTCGTGGGATCGCACGACCACACCGCGGCGACGAGCGGCGTCATGAAATTCTCGACGAAGTACGGGCTGAAACCGTTGCGGCTGAGGAACTCGCCCAGCGACTCGTGCGCGCTCTCGTCTTCGACGGGGGTGTCGAGCACCGTGCGGGCGCAGCGGTGGAACCGGAGGACCTCGCCGAGCATCCGCCAGTACCGAGGCCGGGCCAGGTTGCGCGCGGTGGGGAACAGCCCGCGGACCCCCTTCGCGCCTGCGTATTCGAGCCCGTTCACGTCGGAACGGATCGACATCGACATGTCCGAATCCTGGGTGGCCACGTCGAGTTCGGCGAACAGGCGCAGCAGGGTGGGGTAGGTGCGGTCATTGTGCACGATGAAGCCCGTGTCGACGTCCACTTCTGCGCCCGAGTCGAGCGTCAGGTGGTGGGTGTGGGCGTGGCCGCCGAGACGGGCGTCGGCCTCGTAGAGGGTGACGCGGTCGTGGCGGGACAGAACGTAGGCGGCGGTCAACCCTGCGACGCCGCTGCCGATCACCGCGACGTTCCTGCGTTCGAGCTTCTCCGAATCATGCATGGCGACCTGCTTTCCGGTCAGTCGGTGCGGCGACGACACCTTCCGCATTGAAGGCGTCGAGAACGAAATCGGCGGTGATGCGATGCCACCACCGAGGCCGGGTGAGCATGAAGTGGCCGGCTCCCGACAGAGGAGTCCACGAGGCGTTCACCCCACGAGCCAGCGCCTGCTCGGTCTGGACCCGGGAAGAGGTGGGATCCGTCCAGCGGTCGGCGGTTCCGTGCGCGACCATCAGGCTGCGGTCGGCGGGCACCAGTTCGCTGTCGGACGCGGGCCACCAGGGTGCGAGCGCGGCGATCGCCCGGACGTTGTCGTGGGCGGCGAGGTGGGCGGCGACGCGGCCGCCCATCGAATGCCCGACGACGGCGACGGGGACGTCCCCGAACCGCAGCCGGGCCTGTTCGACGGCCACCCGGGCGTCGTGCACCGGGCTGGCGTCGGGGGCGTTCCATCCGCGGACCCGGTACTGCAGCCGCTCCACGACGATTCCGTGCCGCCCGAGCGTCGACCTCAGAGACCAGGCCATCCAGGTCATGCGCAGATTCGACAGGTGCCAGCACCGCGAGGGCGCCTGACTGCGTGGTTTGCCGCCGGGCAGTACGAGTACGTACGCCGGGGCGGTGGGTGAGCCTTTCTCCATAACCGTTATTCGGAGCTGAGTTTGCGTCGGATGGGCGCACCCGCAACCGCTCACGTGAGTGGCGAAGCGTGCCCGAGCACACCGTGGCACTCACGTGGGGCACGCGAGAAGCCCGGCGGCATCGGTGTGGAACCGATGCCGCCGAGTGCGGAGAACTGTGAGACGAGGGTGCCTACTGGGGCATCAGGACGGAGTCGACCAGGTACACCGTGGCGTTGGCGGTCTGGACGCCACCACAGATGACGCCGGCGTCGTTGACCTTCAGGTCGTCGCCCGAACCGGTGACGGTGACCGTGCCGCCCTCGACGGTCGTGTGCTGGCCGTCGATGTCACTCGGCGCGATCTGGCCGGGAACCACGTGGTAGGTCAGGACCTTGGTGAGCAGCGCCGGGTCGGTCTTGAGGGTCTCGATCGTGGCCGGGTCGACCTTCGCGAACGCGGCATCCACCGGCGCGAACACCGTGAACTGTCCGCTGTTCAGCGTGTCCACCAGGTTGACCTGCGGGTTGAGCTGACCGGACACGGCGGCGGTGAGGGTGGTGAGCAGCGGGTTGTTGGACGCGGCCGTCGCGACCGGATCCTGCGCCATGCCGCTGACCGAACCGGCACCGTCCGGCACCGTCTTCGCGTACTCGGCGCACCCCGGACCGACCAGGTTCGCGGCGGGATCGGCCATCGCGGACGAGGTCATCGAACCGGACGACATCGACTCGGACGTCATCGCCTCCGAGGCCGAGCCGCTGCTGCTCGACGAGTCGCTGTCGTCCGACGAACACGCTGCGCCCAGCAGGACGAGGGACGTGCTCGCTGCGACTGCCAGAACTCGTGTGGTGATGTTCATGGGTTATTGCCTCTCTCCGGTGTGGGTGCGGATGAGCACCATCGACAGACATTCGGAGCGGTCTCCCGAACGGATGGGTCGAGGTTTTCCCGGATCGACCCATCCGATCCGGAAGAGGCGTCGAATGCCCAGAGAGACCGCATGATCGTGAAAGGACTCGAGATGACACTCTCGAAGGCACGTGGATTCGCCGCAGGACTGCTGACCGCCACTGCGGCCGCGGTGCTCGCGGCGAGCCCGGCACAGGCTCAGCCCGGTGCGCTCGCACCCGTCCAGTCCCTCGACGTCCCGAGGTACCTCGGCACGTGGTACCAGTTGGCCGCTGTGCCACAGCCGTTCAACCTGGATTGTGCGCGGGACACCAGGGCGACGTACGGGCTCGTCGACCCGTCGAACGTCAGCGTCGCCAACTCGTGCACCACCTGGGCGGGAGGGACGAACGGAATCAACGGCAATGCGCGTGTCAACGACCCGGTCACCAATGCGCAACTCCACGTGAGTTTCCCGGACGTGCCGTTCCAGAGTTCACCGGACGGTCCCACCAACTATGTGGTCACCTACATCGCCGACGACTACTCGTGGGCGCTCGTCGGTGACCCGGCACGGGCTTCGGGTTTCGTCCTCTCCCGCAACCCTGCGGTCGACGACGCGGGGTGGAAGCGGATCCGGCAGGTGGTGGAATCGCGTGGCTACAATTCGTGCCTGTTGCTGACGTCCCCGACCACCGGTGGCCGAGAAGGAATTCAGCCGCTCTGTACGGTCTGACGGGCTGCGGAGCCGGTGATGTTCTCCATCATGCCTTTGAAGATGATTCCGTGGAACGGCAGGATGGAATACCAGTACAGCCTTCCGGCGAGGCCTTTCGGGAAGAAGATGGCCCGCTGATCGAGTCGGGACCGGTCGGAATCCACACTGCGGACGCGCCATTCGAGCCACGCCCCGCCCGGTGCCCGCATCTCGGCGCGCAGTCGGAGCAGCGACCCCCGGTCGATGCGTTCGACCCGCCAGAAATCCAAGGGGTCACCGGTGTTGAGCTGCTTCGGGTTCCGGCGTCCACGGGTGAGCCCGACACCGCCGACCACGCGGTCGAGCCAGCCGCGCACCGACCACGCGAGTGGGAACGAGTACCAGCCGTTCTCACCGCCGATGCTCTCGACGACGCTCCACAGCGTTCCGGCGTCCGCGTCGCAGTCCTTGGTACGTTCGTCGGTGTAGACGACCTCACCGGCCCAGTCGGGATCGGACGGCAACGGATCGGACGGGGCGCCGACCGGGGACGCACTGGCCCACGTGGTCTCCACCTCGCCGTTGTCGATGCGCCGCAACGCTAATCGCACGGCGTCCCGGTACGTGGTCAGACCTGCCTTCGGCGGTGGGATGACGTCGTCGATGTCGTGCTCGGAGGCGACGGCGTCGTTGTGGAGCGATTCGATCAGCGCCCGGCCGAGCGAGCGGGGGATCGGGGTCACCAGACCGATCCACAGACCGGCGAGCTTCGGGGTCAGCACCGGGAGGACGAGGATACGACGCTGACGCAGACCGGCGACCTCGGCGTACGTCTGCATCATCTCGCCGTAGCGGATGACGTCGGGGCCGCCGATGTCGAACGTGCGACTGCGCGGCAAGGGTGCCTCGGCCGCGGCGACGAGGTAGTGCAGCACGTCGCGGACCGCGATCGGCTGGATCTTGTTGTTCACCCACCGCGGGGTGGTCATCACGGGGAGCCGGTTGGTGAGGTGGCGGATCATCTCGAACGACGCCGATCCGGACCCGATGACCACCCCCGCCTGCAGAACCATTGTGGGAACACCGGAGTCGACGAGAATCTGCCCCACCTGTGTGCGGGACCGAAGGTGCGGAGAGAGGTCCACCGCGTCGGGATGCAGTCCGCCGAGGTAGACGATCCGGCCGACACCGGAGGTGCGTGCCGCCTCGGCCACGTTCTCCGCGCTGACGCGTTCGGCCTCCTCGAACTCGTCCGAACCACCCATCGAATGCACGAGGTAGTAGACGACGTCCACGTCCGCGAAAGCGGCAGAAAGGGATTCGGGATCGCTCAGGTCGCCGCGGGCGATCTCGACGTCGGACGCCCACGGGACGTCGGTCAGTTTCTCGGGTGAACGCACCAGCACCCGCACGCGGTAGCCGGCTTGCGAGAGCCGGGGAGCGAGGCGTCCGCCGATGTATCCGGTGGCACCGGTGACCAGTACACGTAACTGCGTCATTCCCACACGCTACTCGTCGTTGTCACCGCCTCGCCCGCTATCGCGGCTAAGGTCGGGTCATGGGCATCGTGCATTCGAGCGTGGTCGAGGCCTCGCGGGACGAGTTGTTCGCCTGGCACACGCGGGCCGGCGCGTTCGCCCGGCTCTCACCGCCCTGGCAGCCGCTGAGCCTGGCGAAGGAATCCGAGTCTCTGGAATCGGGGCGTGCAGAATTGCGCATGCCCGGCGGCCTGACGTGGGTCGCGCAGCACGACGCGAAGGAGTACGACCCTCCACGCAAGTTCGTCGACTATTCGGCCGCGCTGCCGCTGCGCCTGCTGGTGCCGTGGCGGCACACGCACACGTTCGACGTGGTGTCCGAGGACCGGACCCGGGTCACCGACCGGGTCGACACGATCGTGCCCGGCCACTTCCTGCGGTCGACGTTCGTCTACCGCCACCGCCAGCTCGCCGACGATATGGACCGGCACCACTGGGCGTCCACCCTCCTGCCGGGTCCCCTCACCATCGCCGTGACGGGGAGCTCCGGTCTCGTCGGCTCCGCCCTCACCGCGTTCCTGAGCACCGGCGGGCACCGCGTGATCCGTCTCGTGCGGCGTGCTCCCAGCACACCCGACGAGCGGCGCTGGAACCCGGACGCTCCTGCCGCGGACCTGCTCGACGGAGTCGACGCCGTGATCCACCTCGCCGGCGCGTCCATCGCGGGACGGTTCACCGACGGTCATCGCCGGGCGATCAGGGACAGTCGTATCGAGCCCACCCGTCGGCTGGCGGAAGTGGCGGCCACGTCCGGGCAGGGACCGAAGATCTTCGTCAGTGCGTCGGCGATCGGGTACTACGGCCCCGACCGGGGCGACGAGGTGCTGCACGAGCAGGACCCGCGGGGCGACGGCTTCCTCGCCGACGTCGTGGCGGACTGGGAGGATGCGGCGAAGCCGGCCGCCGACGCCGGACTGCGGGTGGTCCACGTCCGCACCGGGATCGTCCAGTCCCCGAGCGGCGGCGTGCTGCGCCTGCAACGGCCGCTGTTCGAGGTCGGACTCGGAGGTCGTCTCGGCACCGGAACGCAGTGGCTGTCGTGGATCGACATCGACGATCTGATCGACGTCTACCACCGCGCTGTCGTCGACTCGGGGTTGAGCGGTCCGGTCAACGCGGTGGCGCCGAATCCGGTTCGCAACGAGGAGTACACCGCAGTCCTCGCGTCGGTGCTGCACCGCCCGGCCTTCCTCCCGGTGCCCGATTTCGGGCCGAAACTCCTGCTCGGGGAGCAGGGCGCACGCGAACTCGCCCTCGCCGATCAGCGCGTCGCCCCGGGCACGCTCCTCGAACGCGGCCACCGGTTCCGGCGTCCGGACCTCGACACGGCGCTGCGCCACCAGCTCGGGCGGTTCAAGTCGGACGAGGGGTAGCGCGCCCCGCGTCGTACGCAGCCACGACGCGCTTCGGGGCGGTGAGGCGCCAGGCCTCCTCGACGAGTTCGGCCAGTTCTTCGGCGTCGACGCGGTCGAGGACGACGTCGATCCAGCCCCACCGTCCGAAGAACGGTGCGACCAGGAAGATGTCGGGATCCTCTTGCAGCAGGGCCGCCTGCGTTTCCTTCGTCGCTTTGAGGCAGACGGTGGGGGCGCCGTAACCGACGAGACCGAACATCTTCTTGCGCACGCGGAACGTCGGCTGGTCGCCCCAGTTGGCGATCACCACTTCGTGCGCCTCCGGCAACGCCAGCATCATCGCGCGCACGTCGTGTTCGGTGGGCATCACAGCTCCTGGTCGGGCGGTCGGTTGTCCGGGACCTTTATATCCCCGGCCACCGACAGCTATATCCCCGGCCACCGACAGCTATATCCCCGGCCACCGACAGCCCGGACCGCGGCGGGGTCAGACGAACGCGAACTCGTCTCCGGCGTGGAACTTGGCGAGCGACTCGGAGACCGATCGCCGGGACGGCGGGTGGAAGGCGAATGCGTGAACGGCGGCGGCGAGGTAGCCGATGTCGGAGGACTTGATGAACGCGATCCCGCCGAGCGATTCGACGGCCGCCGCGGACGCGCGGACGAGTGCGTCCCGAATCGCGATGCGCGAGAACAGCAGCCGCACCGAGATGTCCTGTCCGCGTTCGCCTTCGTCGACGGCGCGGGCGATGTTCTCGATTGCGGCCATCGCGTTCTCCACGTCGGCGGCGGCCCGCACGTAACCCTCGTAGTCGTCCTTGCCTGCCGCCAGGAGCCGCTCGAGCAACGCGCTGGCCGCGCCCAGGTAGTTCGCGGTGACGAGCATGCCGAACCACAGGTACCCGGTCATCTCGTGTCGCCCGTCGGGGTCGTCGGCGCCGTTGAGGAGGACGAGGTCGGCGGGCACCGCGACGTCCTCGAGGTGCACCTCGTCGCTCTCGGCTCCCGCGAGAATCCAGCTCTCCCAGAACGGTCGCACCGTAATGCCGGGGGTGTTGGCGGGGATCAGCGCGATCGCCCGCTCACCGGTCTCGACCTCCACGCTGGCGGTGAGCAGGTCCATCGAACTCGACAGGCTGCACGGCTTCTTGCTGCCGTTGACGATGTAGCTCGACCCGTTCCTGGTGGCGCTCATCGTGGGGATGAATACGTTGCCGCCGGTGACGCCCTCGGAGAAGCCGGAGGCGATGACGGCGCGTTGTTCCACCAGGCTCGTGATCAGAGCGCGGTCCTCGTCCGTCGCGTCCTGCGCGAACTCGTTGAGGGTGGCGAGCGACAGATGGTGCATGGTGGTGGCGGCACCGAGCGAGGGTGACCTGCTCCCGATCGCTCGCTGGACCCGCACGGAGTCCAGCGCGGAGGCGCCCAGCCCGCCGGACTCCTTCGGGATGGTCAGTGCGGTACCGCCCGCGTCCCGGAAGCGTCCGATCGCCCCGCTGTCTCTGCCTTCCAGCGTCAGCAGTGGTGTCTCGTCCAGGTAGGTGGCGAGGTCGGGCAGGTACGACTTCAGCGCTGCGTGTTCACGGGCCATCAATGCGGTCATGACACTCCTCGAATGTGTTCGCGGAAATTCCGGATCTCCAGGGAAATCCATAGGCACATTCGGAGCGAGGAGTAATGCGGTTTGGTCGGTGCCACCAAACCGCATCGGCGACCGCTCCGAATCAACGGAGAAATCCCGATCATGCACACCGCGAGGAGATTGGTATCGATGGCTGTGAACAGATTGATCCAGAGGCTGGGTGGCGACGACCGGGTAGATCTGCTCCGGGCAGTTCGTGAGTCCGACGTGAGTCCGTACTTCCGGGTGATGGAGTCCGCCACCGCACCCGTCGTCCAGGTGGAAGGCGCCGACCGGATCATGCTCGGTTCCAACAACTATCTCGGGCTGGCCGATCACCCCGCCATCCGTCAGGGAGCGCAGGACGCCCTCGACACGTTCGGTGGGGCGATCACCGGAAGCCGGCTCCTGAACGGCACCATGGACCTGCACCTCGACCTCGAGTCGGAAATCGCCGAATGGCACGGCACCGAGGACGCCATGGTCTTCACCACCGGTTATCAAACGAATCTCGGCACCATCAGTGCCGTCGTGGGTGTGGGTGACGTCGTCGCCGTGGACTCCGCCGCGCACGCGTCGATTCGAGATGGATGTGCTCTGTCCGGTGCCACGATCCGCAAGTTCCGTCACAACGACGTCGCCGACCTGGAGAACATTCTCGGGGACACTGCGGACGGGGACGGCGCGGTGCTGGTGATCGTGGACGGGTTGTATTCGATGGAGGGCGATCTCGCCCCACTCGGCGCGGTCTCCGAACTATGCGACCGGTACGGTGCGGCTCTGATGGTGGACGAGGCGCACAGTCTCGGCATCTTCGGCGCGCAGAGGACCGGCGCCGCCGAACTGCTCGGCATCGACGGCAACACCGACATCCGCATGGCATCGCTGTCCAAGAGTCCCGGCTCCACAGGAGGATTCATCGCGGGGTCCCGTGATCTCCTCGACTCGCTTCGAGTGAATGCCCGTGCCTTCCTGTTCACGACGTCCGGTGTTCCCGCCGCGGTGGGGGCGTCGCTCGCCGCGGTGCGCCTGATCCGCAGCGAGGAGGGGGAACAACGCGCACGACGCGCGCTGGACAACGCCGCGGTCCTGCGATCCGGACTGGCGGACAACGGACTCGACGTGGGTGCGCTGTCGCCGCTGCCCGGCGGTGGTGAGACGGTGACGCCCATCGTGGCCGTCCACATCGGCGACGACCTCGAGGCGATGAACCTCTGGCGTACCCTGTTCGACAAGGGCGTGTTCACCAGCGCGGCACTCTATCCCGCCGTTCCCCGTTCGGGGGCGATGCTCCGGTTGTGTGTCATGGCCACCCACACGGACGCACAGTTGCGGCGGGCGGTGGAAGTGATCTCCGAGACCGTCACGGAGGCCGCGGCGTGATGAAGGTGGCCGTCACCGGTGCGACGAGCGACTTCGGCGCCGCGATCCTTCCTGTGTTGCTGGCAGATCCGGACATCGACACGGTGATCGGGCTCGGCAGGCGGGAACTGCCGTTCGAGCATCCGAAACTCGAGTCCGTCCGGATGGACATCCGCGACCCGGGCATCGAGGACGTGTTCCGTGGCTGCGAGGCCGCGGTCCACCTGGCGTTCGTGGTGGAGGAGATCCGGGACAAGACGGCGACCCACGACATCAACCTGAGGGGTTCCCGCAACGTCATCGACTCCGCCTACCGCGCCGGCGTGCTGCGCGTCGTGATCGCATCGAGCATCAACGCGTACGGTCCGGAGTTGCGGCCGAAGCCGGTGAACGAGGACGTTTATCCCGCAGGCGATCCCGACCGATACTATTTCCACGACAAGGCCGAGGTCGAGCATTACGCCGAGTGGTGGCTGCGCCGCCATCCGGGGGAGATGGCGATCTCGATGCTGCGTCCCACCTACATCATCGGACCGGACTTCTCCAACGACGGCATCGACCAGCTCACCGGTCCGGTCGGGGCCTTTCCGCGGGCCGACGACGCCGCGTACCAATTCCTGCACCAGCGGGACATGGCCGACGCGTTCCATCGCGCCGTGAAGCAGGATCTGGTGGGCCCGTTCAACCTCGGACCGCGGGACTGGGTGGGTGTCCGCGAACTCGCGGCGATGCAGGGGCAGCGGATGTTCGACGTGCCCGAACGACCGGCGGTCGTGGCGGCGAACGTCGCGTTCCGGCTCGGGCTCACCGCGTTCTCCGGCCAGTGGGTGACCGCGGGGGAGACCGTCGTCGATTCGACGCGCCTGACCGAGGCGACCGGCTGGGTGCCGACGCTGACGGCCCGGGAGTCGGCGGCCGTCATGATCCTGCTGCAGGGGAAATCCCTGTTGCGCAGGGAAGATGCCCTGGAACGCCGCATCGCCTGCGAGGCGGCGCTGGAGCCGGCGTCCGAATTCGTCGGCGTCGACGGCCGCGGGCTCGAGCACGTCCAGATTCCCGCGGCAACCGGTGCCGTGCACGCCGAGGTTCACGCGGCGCGGTCGGGCGGCGCGGCCACCGTGGGGTCGGGCGGCGCGGCCACCGTGGTCCTGCCCGCGCCACCCGGGCTCCACGCGCGCTATCTCACCCCCTTCGCCGCGGAGTTGGCGGAGAACGGTGTCGACGTCGTCGTCGTGGACCTCCCCGGGCACGGGTTGAGCACGGGGAAGCGAGGGCTTGTGATGGTGGCCGGGGTGAACGACGCCCTGGCGGTTGCCCTCGGCTACGCCCGGATCCGGTTCGGTGCCACTCCACTCGTGGTGAGGGTCGGTGACGGGACCGAGCGCGTGTCGCGGCCGGGACGATGGCGATCGAAGGTTGCCCGCTCGCGGACCCACGTGTCGGTCAACCCGGCCGACGGACTGCTCCCGCGGAGGCTGCGGTACGAGGGTGGGCTGGGGCATATCCCGCACGCCTACTCCGTCCGTGACGTCGTCTCACTCACCCGCGCCGATCGCGTCGACTCGTAGAGTGACTCCTGAACACGTAGACGCTGTGAACAGGAGTGAACCCATGACCAGTGAAGAACCCGGGAAGCGGAGTCCGGCCGTCGAGGCGGGTCTGGCGGTGCGGCGTGAGGTGATGGGCCCCGACTTCGTCGAGCGGGCACTCACCCGAACCGCAGGGACCGACAGTGAGCAGTTGCAGGAGTTCGTCACCGAGCACGTCTGGGACGCCGTGTGGAATCGGCCGGGGCTGGACCGGCGCAGCCGCAGCCTCCTCACCCTCGGCATGCTCATCGCGCTGCGTGCACACGGTGAGCTGAAGGGCCACGTGCGGGGTGCACTGCGAAACGGTCTGACCCGCACCGAGGTCGTCGAGGCGGTGATCCACGCGAGCGCCTACTGCGGCGCCCCCGCCGGGTTGTCGGCGATGGCCGTGGTGCAGGAGGCGCTCGACGCGGAACTGGGACCGCTGGAAGCCGAAGGCTGACGCTACGGTACGCGAATCAGCCCGCGACGCCGGTGATCTCGTTGGGGGTCTCCGGCAGGTCGGCCTGCCCGGATACGGTCCAGGTGTCGAGGTCGATCGTGTGGATCTTCTTGTTCGCGGGGTCGGTCACGTAGGCGGTGTGGTCCTGCACGTACAGCGCGGGCCGCGGCGACTGCCACTTGTCCGGCTCCGTCCACGGATCGATGATGTCGACGGTGCGGCTCACCGACTTGCTGTTCGGGTCGATCACGTGCACGGCGCCGTCGGTGCCGAGGACGAGGGCCTCACCGTGCGGGGCTCGCCCGAGCGAGCGGAACGTGTAGCTGGTGCCGAGGTCGACGAGGGTGAGTTGTCCGGTGGCGGTGTCGGTGAGCGAGACCCGTTCGGGGCGTTCGAGTTCGGCGTCGGGGTCGGTCTTGTAGTCGCCCAGGATTATCGGTGAATCCTCGTCGCCGGCCTGGTTGCCGATGCGCCCGTAAGGGTCGGGGCTGGTGACCTTGGTGATGACGCCGTCCCGGTAGATCAGCAGGCCGTTCTGGCACCCCACGACCACCGTCTCGTCAGCGGCGACGGCCTCACCGTGCACACCGGGGCAGTCCTCGTTGCGCGCGACCTCCTTGCGATCGCGGTCGAGTACGACGATGCCGGTGCGCTCGTCCTCGTTGCCGACGGTGGTGAGCAGGCTGCCATCCGAGAGCTCCACGGCCACTCCGTGATGCGCTTCCGGCGTCGTGAACTCGGTGGTGTCTGGTGTGCCTTCGGACAGTCCGGCCGGATCGAACACGCGCACCAGTCCGGTGCCGTCGTCGAACAGCACCGTCCTGCCGTCGTGGCGGACCACGTGCCCGGGTGTCTTCGCCTCGAACGCGACGTCGATGAGGGCGGGTTCGGCGGTGTCGAGGGCGGTGAAGCTGTTACCGGTGCTGACCAGCACGTGCCGGTCGTCGCCTGCGGGGTTGAGCCGGGTGAAGCCGTCCACCTCGGCCGAACCGACCACCTCGAGGCTCTGCCCGTCGAGCACCAGCACGCCGCCGTCGTAACTCAGTGCCAGCCGCGGTGTGGCCGAGTCGGTGGTGGTCGCTTCGGCTGAGCCGGAGTCGGTGGAGCAGGCTGTCAGAAGTGTCGCCGAGAGTGCCACGGCGGCAACGGCGGTGGGGAGAGGTCTACGCATAAGGGTCACCCATGAGAATTAACTCGTATTGCAAACGGTTGTCAAAGTCGGAAGTGTGCATGTGAGAATGCATCGCTACGCGAGCCCCTTCGCGATCGCCAGGGAATTCGAATCCATCATCTCGACGTACGTGCCCGCGCCCGAGTCCTTCTCGCCCAGCGATTCCGTGAACAGCGAGACGACGTCGACGGGAACACCGGCCTCCGAGGCCAATACCTGCGCGAGCCGATCGGGCTGGGAGGAGTCGACGAAGATCGCAGGAATCCGCGCCGCGGTGATCGTCGCGGCGAGGTCCGAGAGGTCCGACGCGCTGGGCGACGCCAGGGTGGTACCGCTCGGAATTACCGCCCCGATCGTGTCGAAGCCGAAACGTTCGGCCAGATAACCGAAGACGTGATGATTGGTCACCAGCTTTCGCCGATCTGCGGGGACGGTCGCGAATCTGTCCGTCATCCGAGTAGTGAGTTCCTCGAGCTGCCGGGCATAGTCCTCGGAGTTGCCGCGGACGGTGTCCGTGTCGATCTCCGCCACGTGTTCGATCACCGCGTCGCGGATCAGGGCGACGGCCTCGCGCATCCGGTCCGGATCGGTCCACACGTGCGGATCCGCGGTGCCCGTCGACTTTCCGGAACGGTATTCGATCGGCCGCACCGATTCGCCGACCTGCAGGATCGGGACTCCCTCGGAGCGCGCCGTGTCGACGGTCTTGCCGATTCCCTCCTCGAGCCCGAGACCGTTCGACACGAGGAGGTCGGCGCGTTCCACCCGCGCGGCGTCCGAGGCGGAGATCTCGAACGAATGAGGATCGGCGCCTCTCGGCATCAGCACCATCACGTCGGCCTGGTCGCCGACGACGTTCTGCACCACATCCCCCAGAATGTTCGTGGTCACGACCACGAGCGGCCCGTCGGACGCGCCCGGGGTGCACGCGGTCACGGACAACGCCGCGAGTGCGGTCAGCAGGGCCAGCGGCAGCAGGCGCCGCATCCTGCTCACAGCCCGACCACGCCGAGCGTGGACGCGGCGACTCCGACGTCGAGAGTTCGTGCCACCCGCGCGTCGTCCCGGAAGTCGATCTCGGTCACCGTCTTCGACGCGGGATCCGAGACGTATGCGCGGCTGCCGCCGACGACGACGGCAGGCGGGGCCGCGGACTCGGTGCTCCAGTCGTAGGGGGCGGCCAGCACGTGGGACGAGGCGGTCTCCGCGCCGGTCGTCGTGTCGTACACGCGGAAGGTGCCGTCCGCGAGGACCGTGAACACGGACCGACCGTCGCCCGCCGGTGCGACGCTCAGCACCCGATCCGGGGTCCGGACGTGCGTCCACCCGCGGGTGCGCGCATCGAAGACCAGCACCCCGTCATTGGTGGCGGCGGGTCCGGCGGCGGCGACGTGGATCGGGAGGCCGTCGTGTCCGCGGAACGAGGTGGGTCGGGTGGCGGCGTCGATGCCTGCCGGGTACGGAACCTTCTCCGACGTCCAGGCCCCGGCGGCGGTGGTCGCGACGAACAGTCCGTCGTCGCACGCGGCCAGCACGTTCGTGTCGGACACCGCCGTGCCGTGCATGTTCGGGCAGGCAGTGTCGAAGCTCTGCTGGACCTCCCCGTCCGCGGTGTGGACCTCGAACGTGCCGGGGCGGGAATCGGTTCCGTCGGCGGCCGAGTGCGACACCACGAAACCGTCGGCGATCGGCAGGGCGACACCGTGGTGCGGTGCGTCGGCGTCCACGACGGTCCCGACGTCGATGCTGTCCTTGCGGAGGGCGGCGAAGTCGATCACGCGGGCGACGCCGTCGCCGTTGAAGAACGTCGCCACCTTGTCGTCGCCCTCGATCACGTGCGTCGGCTTGCCGCCCGCGAGGGCGCCGAGTTCGAACGGTGGCTTGGTGTACGAGTGGGTGTGGTCACCGTGGTCGATGGTCCAGGAACCGGCGTCCAGGACATGCACGGCGCCGCCGGCGCCGTCCACCGCGAACGCGTAGCGGTCCTTCACCGTCGTCACCCGCGTCGGATTGTCGAACTCGAACGAATGGAGAGTCTCGGCGGTCGCGAGGTCGAGCACGTCCACGCGGCCGGAGTCGGCGTCCGACACGACGAGCCGGGGTTCGGGCCCCTCGACCTCGGTGGATCCGGCTTCGGCGGCGAGGTCGCTACCCGGTTGGCTCCGGCCGTCGGGGGACGCGGCCTCCTCCTGTGGGGTTGCGCAGGCGCCGAGGGTCAGTGCGGCGACCGCGGCAATTGCTGCGCGGGCGAGGGTCGTGTTCGGCATTCATGGTCTCCATCTATCGAACGGGTATCGGAGTGGGAAAAGCGGCAGGCCGGTGTCGTCGCGCTGCCGACCGGGCGAGGGCCGCGACGAAGAACTGGAGCACGGCGATTCCGGCGATCGTCGCGCCCGCGGCGGTGTCGGCATTCCACGACACGATCAACCCGGCGAACGTGGCGGACCAGCCGAGGAGCACGGCAATGACCATCGTCGCGCCGATCGACCTGCCGAACAGTGCTGCGGTGGCGGACGGGGCGACGAGGAGGCCGAACACGAGCAGGGTGCCGACGATGCGGAACGAGGCGACCACCGCGAGGACCACCAGTGTCAGGAGCGCGAGGTGCGCCCACCGCGGCTGCAGACCCAGGGTGTGGGCCTTGCGTTCGTCGAAGACGAGGGCGACGAAGGGGCGGTACGCGATCACGGAGACGATCCCGGCGACCGTGGCCGCCGCCGCGAGCCAGATCAGATCTCCCCGCGTCGCCGACAGGACGTCGCCGAACAGGAAGGCTGTGAGATCGACCGCGAACGACTTTGCGCGCGAGACGATCACGACACCCAGCGTGAGCATGCCGACGAACAGCAGGCCGATCCCGGTGTCCTCGGACAGTCGCGAGTTCTTCGAGACCCAGGCGACGCCGAGGATCATGACGACCGCACTCGCAGCCGCGCCGACGAGGAGATTCGCGCCGGCGAGATAGGCGACGGCCACTCCGGGCAGCATGCCGTGTGAGATGGCCTCGCTCATGAAGGCCATGCCGCGCAACACGACCCACGTGCCCACCAGTGCGCAGAGGACGGACACCAGCATTCCCGCGAAGAGCGCGCGCCGGACGAAGGAAACCATCAGGGGGTCGAGTAGCCACTGCACTCTGCTACTCTAACGATAATGATTGTCGTAAGCGAAATCGTGGTCCGATATGGCGCGACCCCCGCGTTGAACGGCGTGAGCGCGCGGCTCGCGCCGGGCACCGTCACGGCCGTCGTGGGGCACAACGGGTCGGGGAAGTCGACGCTCCTGCAGTGCCTGGCGGGCATCGCGCGCCCGACGACGGGACGAATCGACGGAACGAGGGGGTTGGGCATGGCGTATGTGCCGCAACGCAATGCGGTGAGTGATCAGCTACCGCTGACCGTGCGCGAGGTGGCGGCAATGGGGGCCTGGCATCGACGCGGATTGTGGCGACGGCTCACTCCCGGCGACCGCGGCGCCGTCGACGAGGCGCTGGACAGGCTCGGTATCGCGGACCTCGGCGGGCGGCGGATCGGCACACTGTCGGGCGGACAGCGTCAACGCGCCCTGCTCGCGCAGGCGCTCGTGCAACGCGGCGACCTGCTGCTCCTCGACGAGCCCACCACCGGTCTCGACGCGGAAGCCCGCGCCGTGATCGGCGACGTCGTCGGCGAAGAGGCCGCGCGGGGAGCGATCGTCGTCGTGGCCACGCACGAATCCCACGACGCGGAACGCGCCGACCAGGTGCTGACCCTGTCGTCGGGGGTGCAGCTCACCCCACTTCGATGATGACGAGCTTGTTGCCGTCCGGATCCCGGAAGTAGAACATGGGCGGCACGTAGTCGCCCATCCGCATGACCTCCGCGTCCACGTCGACGCCGTTCGCCGACAGGGTCGCATGGTCGGCGTCGGCGTCCGAGGTGGTGAGGCGGATGCCCGTCTCGACGCCCGCGGGGACGCCGTCGCGTGCAGGCACGAGCGCGATCGACGTCGCCGATCCCGGTGGCGCCACCTCTACCCACCGCTGTCCGGGGCTGAACTCCGCATCCATACGGCGTTCGAAACCGAGTGTGCCCACATAGAATTCGAGCGCCCGATCCTGATCCGTCACGGGGACCGCCACCGTGTGCACACCGTTGATGTGGGTCTTGCCGTCCTCGGCCATGCCGTTCACCTCCTCGTCGGCAGGCGTCACGCCTGCTCGAACGCCTTCTCGAGTTCGGCGACGTCGAGTTTGCGCATCTTCAGCATGGCCTGCATGGCACGCTGCGCCTTGTCGGTGTCCGGGTCGCGCATGAGTTCGTACAGCCGCTCGGGGACCACCTGCCAGGAGACGCCGAAACGGTCCTTGACCCAACCGCATTGGCTTTCCTCGCCGCCGTCGCCGGTGAGGGCGTCCCAGTACCGGTCCACTTCCGCCTGATCCTTACAGAGGATCTCGAAAGAGATGGCCTCGTCGAACGTGAACTGCGGGCCGCCGTTGAGCGCGATGAACGGTTGTCCGTTGATCTCGAAGGACACCGTCAGCACCTGTCCCTCCGGGCCGGGAGTGTTCGGACCGTAGTGGGTGACCTCCGTGATCCGCGAATTCGGAAACAGGGACGTGTAGAACTTCGCGGCCTCTTCACCTTCGGTGTCGAACCAGAGGCAGGGGGTGATCGGTTTCATGGCACGTTCCTCTCGCAGGTCCTCGTCGATTCATCCTCGCCGATATAGACCGCGCCCACGCCCGAAACTCATCGAACGGCCGTCAGGAGTTCAGCGCACCGTCCGGGTCGACGAGATGGCGATCGCTCCGAACAGTCCTACCAGGGCGAATGCGTAGAAGCCCCACGGAACCGCGTAGCCCGCGCCGAGCAGGACACCGCCGAGGATCGGACCGCAGATCGCGCCCACCCGGCCGACGCCGGCCGACCAGCCGAGAGCCGTGGCACGGATCTGCGGCGGGTGGTTGGCGCTCGTGAACGCGTAGACGAGAACCTGTGCGCTGAACACGAAGCAGCCGGCGAGGAACACCAGGGCGTAGATGCCGAACGACACCTTGACGCTGAGCAGCGCGAGAAACACGGCGGCGCCCGCGAACCAGATGATGGCTGCCGTGCGCGGGCCGATCTTGTTGGCGACGCCGCCCGCGATCAGCAGTCCGACCACCGCACCGGCATTGAGGATCAGCAGGAATGTCAGCGACGCGCCCAGGTTGTAACCCGCCTCGCGCATGATCGTCGGCAGCCACGTGTTGAGGCCGTAGACGAGCAGCAGTCCCATGAACGAGGTGACCCAGATGGCGATGCTGTTGCGCAGGAACGGACGCGAGAACAGGGCGCGCACCGGGTTGGCCGAGACCGCAACGGGAGCATCGGCGGCGGGTGCCGCTTCCAGTTCGAGGCCGTACTGCTTCGCGATGGCCTCGGCCTCGGCGCGCTTGCCGTGCGCCAGCAGATACGAGGGAGATTCGGGAAGGTACCGCAGCATCAGCGGAATCAGGATCACTGCGGGCAGGGCGCCGACGACGAACATCGAACGCCAGCCGAACGGTTCGATCAGGACGATCGCCAGCGCCGCCGTCGCGACGGCACCCACGTGGTAACCGGTCATCAGCAGCGTCGACGCGGAGCCGCCGCCCTGTTTCTTCGTGAACTCGTTGACCAGGGCCAGTGCGGTCGGCAGCGCGCCGCCGAGTCCGACTCCCGCGAGGAAGCGGAACAGTCCGAAGACGAACGGGTTGGGCGCCACCGCGCAGAGGAGCGTGAGGACGGAGAACGCCGCAACGGCGAAGAGGAGGGCCCGCCGGCGTCCGATGACGTCGGTGAGCGTGCCGATGACCAGGGCGCCGATGGTCATGCCGACCAGGCCGAATGTCGAGATGAACGTGATCGTTCCGGTGGTCAGCCCCCAGTCCTCGTAGTCGAGGAGTGAAGGGATGACGGCGCCGAGGACGACCAGGTCGAAACCGTCGAGCAGCACGGCCACCCAGCAGAGGGGCGCGACCCAGAGGGCGGTGGAGGCGCGGGCGGCGCTTCGTTGGGAAGTGGTCATGATGTCCTCGACATTCGGCGGTGATTCGCAAGGGGCGTTCGCAATGCGAACTCTAGTTCTATACGCGGACTCATTGTGTGGCGCGCCATAGTTGCCTGTCAAACATCGGCCACTCCACACCCTGGCGGTCCGCCGTCCCTGGGCGTGCGCCCAATGTCGCCACGGGTTGGTCAAGGCTTGGTAAACCCCGTGTGGATAATCGACCGGGTACCGAGTCGATGAGCCAGGACGGATTGTGAGACCCAACCCCCAGGTGGCTGCGAGCCGTCCGAGCCACGCCGCGGCGCCACCGTCGGCTGCGAGCGGCTACCGGTACGACCTCGACGGTCTGCGCGGAATCGCGATCGCGCTTGTCGTGGTCTATCACGTGTGGTTCGGGCGGGTGTCCGGCGGCGTCGACATCTTCCTGGTCCTCTCGGGGTTCTTCTTCACCGGCATGCTCGTGCGACGCGTGGGCGCGGACTCGGGTCCGTCGATTCCCGCCGTCTTGCGTCGCACCGCCCGCCGGCTGCTGCCCGCGCTCGTGGTGGTGTCGGCCGCGACCGCGGTCGTGACCGTGATCCAGCGGCCGTTCACGCAGTGGTCGGGGATCGCGGACCAACTCCTCGCGTCGCTGCTGTACGTGCAGAACTGGCAGCTGGCCCGGACGGCGTCCGACTACGCCGCCGCCGACTCGTCGGTCAGTCCGCTTCAGCACCTGTGGTCGATGTCCGTGCAGGGGCAGTTCTATCTGCTCGCCCTCGCGGTGGTGGCCGGGATCGCGTGGACGTGCCGCCGCCGGACCGGTCTCGTGCGTCCACTCCTCGGCGGTGTGCTCGGTGCGGGGTTCGTCGCGTCCTTCACCTACGCGGCCGCGCTGTCGCAGGACCGGCAGTCGTGGGCGTACTTCGACACGTTCGCGCGACTGTGGGAGTTGCTCGCGGGTGCGCTGCTCGCGCTCGTCCTCCATCGCATCGCGCTGCCCCGGTGGTGTCGCGTGGTCCTCGCCGTCGCGGGATTCGCCGTGGTCCTCGGGTGCGGATTCCTCGTCGACGGCGCGGCCCTGTTCCCCGGCCCGGCGGCCCTGATCCCGGTCGGCGCGGCGGTGGCGCTCATCCTCGCGGGCGCCGGTCCCTCCGAGCAGCCGGGGATCGTGACGATGATGGCGTCGCGGCCGTTCGTCGAACTCGGTGGCCTGGCGTATTCGCTGTACCTGTGGCACTGGCCGATCCTCATCTTCTACCTCACGTGGCGGGAGCGGCCCGCGGTCGGAGCGCTCGGCGGACTCGCGGTGATCCTCGTGTCGCTGGTGCTGGCGTGGCTCACCCAGCGGCTGATCGAAGCGCGGTTCCAGACGGGGTCTGCCCGTCCGAGCCGGTTGCTCACCGCGCTGGTCGCGATCCTCGGCGTCGCCGTCGTGGGGACCGCATCCGGCTGGCACGTGTATCTCGTCCGCAACCCCGAGACCACCGCCCGGGTCGGCGAGCTGGACCCGTGGCTGTACCCGGGTGCGGCGTCGTTGACCGACGGCGCGTTCGCGCCGCGCACGGACATGCGACCCACCCTGCTCGAGGCGCCGGGCGATCTTCCGCAGCCGACCCTCGACGGCTGCATCTCCGATCTGAGCACCCGCGACGTCGTCACCTGCGTGTACGGCGACCTCACCGCCGACCGGACGATCGCCGTGGTGGGCAGTTCCCACGCCGAGCACTGGGTGCCCGCGCTCGATCGCATCGGGCAACAGCGCGGTATCCGCGTCGAGACGTATCTCAAGATGGGGTGCCCGCTGACCGTCGCGGACGTTCCGCTGCTCGCCGGCGAGCCGTATCCCGACTGCGGCGACTGGTCCCGCGACGTCCTCGACCGTCTCCGTGATCACCGGCCGGACTGGGTGTTCTCGACGTCCTCGCGGCCCAACGAGGAGGGCGCCGGCGACGTCACTCCCGACGACTACGTGGGCCTGTGGGCGCGGCTCGCAGACTTCGGGCTCCCGTTCCTCGGCATTCGCGACACCCCGTGGCTGCACCGCGACGGCGTCCCGTATTCGGCCGTCGACTGCCTGGCCGACGGCGGCGACGCCGACAGCTGCGGATTGCCCCGCGACGACGTGCTGGCACCGGACAACCCCACGCTCGAGGCGGCCCGCGACCTGCCCTCGGTGTATCCGCTCGACCTCACGGATGCCGTCTGTGACGTGGCGATCTGCCGCGTCGTGCAGGGAAACATCCTCGTGTACCACGATTCGCATCACCTCTCCGCGACGTACGTCCGGAGTCTCGTCCCCGAACTCGACCGGCAGATCGGCATGGCCACCCGCTGGTGGTGACCGGGATACTGGCGGCATGTCCGAAGACGACCGCAGCATGCTGGGACGCGCCTTCCTGGTGCTGGGTTCGTTCACCTCGGAGCGCCCGCGGCTGTCGCAGTCGGAGCTGAGTCGCCGCACCGGACTGCCGCTGCCGACGGTGCACCGGCTGTGCCGTCAACTGGTCGACAACGGCGCCCTCGAACGCGTCGACGACGGGCACTACGAGATCGGGGTGCGGCTGTGGGAGTTGGGTGCGCTCGCGCCCCGCGCCCACGGACTCCGGCAGGTGGCGCTGCCGTACCTCGAGGATCTGTACGAGGCGACGCGCGAGAACGTGCAACTCGTGGTCCGGGAGGATCTGGAAGCGCTCTACATCGAACGGCTGTCGGCGCGCGGCGCCGTGACGGTCGTCGGGAGGGCGGGGGGCCGGCTGCCGCTACACGCGTCGAGCGGCGGCCTCGTGCTGCTGGCGTTCGGTGGCACGGACCTGCTCGACGCCGTCCTCGCCGCCGGCCTCGAACGCTTCACCCCGTCCACCATCACCACCGAACATCGCCTGCGCAGCACCCTCGACGACATCCGCCGGACCGGTTGGGTCACGTGCCGTGAGCACCTCAACGTCGGGACGCTGGCCGTGGCCGCGCCGGTGTCGCGGTCGACGGGTGAGGTGGTGGCTGCGGTGTCCGTCGTGGTTCCGGCGGAGAAGGATCCCGCGCCTCTGATCCCGGCGGTGCGGGCGGCTGCGCGAGGCATTTCCCGCGGCGTCGCGTAGCTCATCTTTCACTCAGTGAAAGAGGGGGTGTTGCGGGCCGCTTCTCCGCAGGACAGTGACTGGTGTCACGAACTACGCGAGGAGTCTGCTCATGAACACACAGGTCGGGATCGTCGGCGGGGGTCCCGCAGGACTGATGTTGTCCCATCTCCTGCACCTGAAGGGCATCGATTCCGTCGTGCTCGAAAGCCGCACCCGCGAGGAGGTGGAGGGCACCATCCGGGCCGGTGTGCTCGAACAGAACACCGTCGACCTGATGGTCGACACCGGACTCGGCGACCGCCTCAAGCGTGAGGGACTCACCCACCACGGCATCGAACTGCGGTTCGGCGGACGCGGCCACCGCATCGACTTCGACGAACTGACGGGCGGCCGCGCCGTCACCGTCTACCCGCAGCACGAGGTCCTCAAGGACCTCATCGCCCGGCGTCTCGAAGACGACGGTGACATCCGCTTCGGCGTCTCCGACGTGCAGGTTCTGGGCCACACGTCCGATAACCCGAAGATCACCTACGCCGACGCCGACGGCAACGAGCAGACGCTCACCTGCGCGCTCGTCGCCGGCTGCGACGGATCGCGGACCACGACCCGCGGTCTCATCCCCGAGACCACCGTCCGCACCGACCACTTCCGTCAGTACCCGTTCGCCTGGTTCGGCATCCTCGCCGAGGCCCCGCCGTCGTCCGAGGAACTGATCTACGCCAACCACCCGCGCGGCTTCGCGCTCATCAGCACCCGCACCCCGGAGGTCCAGCGGCACTACCTGCAGGTCGACCCGGACGACTCCGTCGACAACTGGTCCGACGACCGCATCTGGTCGGAACTGCACGCCCGCGTCGACGGCGAAGGCGCGGAAATCAAGGACGGCAAGATCTTCCAGAAGTCGATCCTGCAGTTCCGCAGCTTCGTGTGCGAACCCATGCAGCACGGCAACCTTTTCCTCGCCGGCGACGCCGCCCACACCGTGCCCCCCACCGGCGCCAAGGGCATGAACCTGGCGATCGCCGACGTGTACTTCCTGTCCAAGGCGATGGCCGAGTACTTCGCCACCCGCAGCCGGGCCGGGCTCGAGGGTTACACCGACAGCGTCCTCCCGCGCGTGTGGCGGACCCAGCACTTCTCCTGGTGGATGTCCTCGATGCTGCACCGACTCCCCGACGACACCGGATTCGGCCACAAGCGGCAGGTCGCCGAACTCGACATGGTCACCCGCTCCGTCGCCGGCCGCACACTCATCGCCGAGAACTACGTCGGCACCCCTTTGGGCTGACGCCCCCGTGAGTACTTATTAACGTCGGGCGGTTAATAAGTACTCACGGGTGGCGGAGCCGCAACGAACGGTGCGAACAGTCGGGCGGTGTTCGCCGACGCCGCCGCGGTGTCTTCGGGTGGGTTGGCGATGAAGCTCAGGGCGAGCCGGACGATGGCGTGCGCGATGATGCCCGCGTCGTCCGGGGACGAGTTCACCCACGACCGTTGCAACGTCTGTGCGAGCCGTTCGGCCGCGGGCCGGATGATGATGTTGCTGTCCGTCGTGATCAGGCGCAGCAGATCTTCGGGTGCCTTCCCCTGGTGCAGCGACATCACCAGGGGATCGGCTCCGCTGAGTTCGAAGAACGTCGCATATCCGTGTCGCAGAGCAGTTGTCGCGTCGCCGGGGTTCTCGTACAGAGCGGATTCGATGACGGTGACGAGGCTGTCGGTCAGCCGAAGTGCGTACCCCTCCGCCAGGCCGCGCCGCGATCGGAACTCTTTGTAGATCGTCTGCCTGCTCAGCCCCGCGGCGCCCGCGACGTCGGTCATGGTGATTGTCGGCCATGGACGTTCGAGCAGCAGTTCCCGGAGCGCATCGAGTGTTGTCTCCCGCATCAGCGACGTTGCGGCCAGCCGGTATCGACTCTGTCGCTCGGTGCGGTCGTCTTCGGACATGACCTCGATGCTAGCGGGCGGCCGCGACCCGACCTTCCCGTTCGTCGGCGGTAAGAGCAACCGATTCGTCCGCCAACGCGGCACAGTCGACCCGACGGCCCTGGGCGATCATCGTGCGCACGGTGCGGAGGTCTTTCGGGCGGCCCACGGAGATGACCCCGACCGGCGTGTCCTTACGCACCGCGACCGCGGTGAAATCGCGATCGGCGATCGAACCGCGGATCACGTAGTCGTCGTCGAATCGGGTCGCGCCGGCGAACTGCACGGTGTGGCCGTATTGCGTGGACCACCCCCATGGAACGTCGGTGAACGGCATGGGCTTCCCGAGGATGGAGTGCGCGGCGGCAATCCCTTGTGCCTGAGCGCCGTTCCAGTGTTCGGAACGGTATCGCTCGTCGTCACGCGCACCGGGGATGTTCGCCGCGTCTCCGGCCGCGTAGACGCCGTCGGTCGAGGTGCGAAACTGCCCATCGACGGTGATGCCGTTGTGAACGCGCAGTCCCGCCGCGACCGCGAGCGTCACCTCGGGGACGGTGCCGACCGAGACGAGGACGGTGCCGGCACTCCAGCTGCGACCGTCGTCCGCCGTGGCGCGGGCGGAGCCGTCGTCGATCACGTCGAGCGACGACAGTGCGACATCCGTGCAGACGTCGACGTCGTTCTCGGAGTGCAGCGAAGCGATCATCGTCGAGATTTCCGGGGGCACAATTCGACTGAGGAGCGACGGGTCCCGTTCGAGGACGGTGACCTCCGCACCGAGTGACCGCGCCGTGGCCGCGACCTCACATCCGATGAGTCCCCCGCCGATCACGAGCAGGGAACCGGTGCGTCGAATCGACTCGCGCAGGGAATCGGCGTCGGCCGTCGACCGCAGAGTGAAGACGTGCGCACCGGAGGCACCCCCGAGTTTTCGGGCCCGGCCTCCGGTCGCGAGCAGCAGAGCACTGTACGACAGTGTTTCTCCGGAGGAGAGCGTCAGCGACTTCCGCCCGGTATCGAGGTCGACTGCCGTTGTACCGGTAATCAATTCGATATCTCTTTCCTTCCAGAAGGAGTCCGGCTTCAGCGCGGTCTTCTCCGTGGACGTGGCACCCGACAGCAGGTCCTTCGACACCGTCGGACGCCGATACGGCTCCGCGGGTTCTTCGCCGATCAGGACGATGCGCCCGGTGAACCCTTCCGAGCGGAGTGTCATCGCAGCGCTCGCCCCGGCGATGCCGGACCCGACGATGACGACCGTCGACAGTTCCGTGGAAGGACTCATACCCGGCTGACCTCGGCCATGTCGAAGTCGGCCTTTGCGGCCCCGCAGTCGGGGCACGACCAGTCCTCGGGAATGTCGTCCCACCTGGTGCCGGGCTCGATGCCGTCCTCCGGCCAGCCCTCGGCCTCGTCGTATTCGAATCCGCATTGGACGCAGCGGTAAAGCTTGAAATCGGTACTCATGTCACGCCACCTTCGGGTCGAAATCGATCTTTTCGCGGACCCCGCAGTCGGGGCAGCACCATTCGTCGGGCACATCGGCCCAGGCGGTGCCGGCGGGGAATCCCTCACGCGGGGCGCCGGACGCCTCGTCGTAGACGTAGTCGCAGACCGGGCATTGGTAGGCGGCCATCACCGAACCCCGCCGCTGTACTTGGCCAGCACCTTCTCGCGCTTGCCGGGTTGGATGTTCACACGGGTGATGTCGCCGTCGTAGTGGCCGAGCACGCGGTGATCCATCACCTTGCGCCAGAGCGGCGGGAAATACGCGAGCGTAATCATGCTGGCGTAACCGCTGGGCAGGTTGGGGGCGCCGTCCATGCTCCGGAGCGTCTGATAGCGCCGGGTGGGGTTCGCGTGATGGTCACTGTGGCGCTGCAGGTGGTACAGGAAGGTGTTGGTCACGATGTGGTCGGAGTTCCAGCTGTGTGCGGGAGCGCAGCGCTCGTAGCGGCCGCTGGCGGTCTTCTGACGCATCAAGCCGTAATGCTCGAGGTAGTTGACCGTCTCGAGGAGAGAGAAACCGTAGACGGCCTGAATGATCAGGAACGGGATGACGACCGGACCGAATAGGGCGATGAGCGCACCGAACAGCACCACCGACATGAGCCAGGCATTGAGCACGTCGTTGTGAATGCTCCAGGTGCTCTTGCCGAGTCGCTGCATCCGCGCCTTCTCGAGCTCCCAGGAGGACTTCAGGCTTCCCCAGACGCTGCGGGGCAGGAACGTCCAGAAGCTTTCTCCGAACCGTGAACTCGCCGGGTCCTCCGGTGTGGCGACCCGGACGTGGTGGCCCCGGTTGTGCTCGATGTAGAAGTGGCCGTAGAAGGTCTGTGCGAGAGTGATCTTGGCCAGCCACCGTTCGAGTTCGGTCTTCTTGTGACCCATCTCGTGTGCGGTGTTGATGCCGATGCCGCCCATGACGGCGACGCTGAACGCGACGCCGATCTTCGACACCGGTCCGAGGCCGCCGTCGATGCCGAGCCAGGAGAGGTTGTCCGCCGACCAGAGGTAGCACGCGAAGACCAGGCTCGCCAGCTGGAACGGGATGAACACGTAGGTGCAGTACCGGTAGTACCTGTCGTTCTCGAGCTGCTCCATCACTTCCTCGGGAGGGTTCTGGCCGTCGGGCCCGAAGAACCGGTCGAGGAGCGGAAGCAGTCCGAACAACAGCAGGGCGCCGATCCACCACCACACCGGAGCTGCCGCCGACCATCCGAGTTGGTTGAATGCCCACACGAGCCCCGCAGCGAGGAACAGTGCGGTCGGGGGAATCAATCCCATCAACCACAGGTAGCGCTTGCGGTCACGCCACACTTCCGGTGGTGCCTCTCCTGCCATCCTGCCGATACTCGACGTCGTCACGATCCGAACCTCCTCGTCCAGTAGCCGTGCCGGTATGAACCAGCTCACTCTTATTTGGACAGTACACGCACTTGGATCCAGGGTCTAGGCAAATATGAAGATTTGTAAACCCCACGACGTGCAGCGCTCTAACGCCGGGGTCTTCGCTGCCGATAGAGAGTTCGACACCGTTTCGCCGTGCTGAGGAGGCCCTCGATGTTCCGCGACCCCGGACTTCCCGACTGGCTCGAATTCGTCCTCGGCCTGCTCGGGTATCGCTGGTAGTCGTCTACTCCGGCGTCCGCGAGCGCGCCGCGAACGTTGCTGTCGCAACGACGGCGAAGACCAGCCCCCACCATGGGTGACCGGCGAGTGCGACGAGGACGCCGGTCACCGCGAACAGCGCGGTCTGGGCGAACAGTCGAGCTGGGTTGCGTAGTCGCCGACGCGATTTCGGTGCCATGGCGACGCCCCAGAGCACGGCCGCAGCCACCGGGAGGAGCGTCGCGAGAACCACCTGAACGACCGTCGAGTTCGCGAGCGACCAACCCGCGACGGCGAGCAGGGCCAGCATCGCGATCTCACAGGCGAAGGCCACGACGTCGAGAACACCCACTCGCTGCGCGCCGGCTTCGCTCATCGCCCCAGCTTAGATGCGTGCGGTGGAAGCGAGGCTGGTGCAGATCGGGGCCCGTGAGTACTTACTGTATTAACCGCCCGTGGTTAATAAGTACTCACGGGCGAAGCATGGCGGCGACGTGGCGGGCGGACAGTACGTTGTCGGGGTGAAGGTCCGTGCACAGTAGCCGCGACTGAGTTGCCGTCCGCGGTAGTTCGCGGAACTGTTCCATGCCGGTTCGCGCGAGGCCCGGATCCAAGTGCGGTGCGCGTGTGAGTTTCTCCTCGAACTCGTCGGCCCACACGTCACACATGCTGGTGAGTGGGCGGAACGGGCTGTCGGCGGCTGGTTCGATCCACAGCCTGCGCAGCAACCCGGCGATCACGACGTCCTGTTCCTCGGGTGGCCGGATGTCGGACAGCGGGGTGCCGGGTTCGCAGGCTTCGAGGAGCAGCGCCGTGGTGTGGTCGAGCACGCGGTGGGCGAGCAGTCGGACGGCGCCGTCGCCGTTCCACGCCGCGAGTCCGTCCGCCTCGTGCAGCGCCTCGTCGTGTCGCCAGCCGACCTTCAGCACTACGCGTTCACCGGCGGCGGTGCGTGCGGGTGCCGTCCAGGACGTCACGCCGCCGGGCTGGAACGGGCGACCGACCTCCAGCGAGCACTCCCGACTCACCGTCTCGACGACGGCGGGGAGGTCGGCCAGCCACGTTCGGCGCGGCGCGGCGAGCTCGGTCATTTCTCGCATGAGGTTCGTCGGCAGTTCCAGATCCGGCACACCCGCATTGTGCCTCGCGAACTGTTCTGCAATCGCGCACCAGCGCAAACTAGAACCTGTTACATTCGCGGGAGGGGTACTACTTCTGGAACTCGGAGAGAACTCATGAGCTACCGCGTCGTCGAATGGTCCACCGGTACGGTCGGGCGTCACGCCATCGCAGGGATCGACGCCCGCGACGACCTCGAACTGGTCGGCGTGTGGGTGTCTAACCCGGAGAAGGTCGGGAAGGACGCCGGGGAGTTGGCGGGCCTCGGAAGAGAACTCGGCGTGAAGGCGACCGACGACAAGGCGGTACTTCTCGCCCTGAAACCGGACTGCATCGTGCACACCGCGATGACGGACGACCGCATCTTCGACGCCATCGAGGACCTGATCTCGTTCCTCGAGGCCGGCATCAACGTCGTGTCCTCGGGACCCGTTCTGTTGCAGTACCCGATCGGGGTGGTCCCGGACGAGCTCGTCGACCGCATCCGCGCCGCCGGCGAACAGGGAGGCGCGAGTCTTCACGTGAACGGCATCGACCCCGGGTTCGCGAACGACGTTCTCCCGCTGGCCATGACGAGCCTGTCACAGCGGATCGACGAGGTGCGATGCTCCGAGATCGCTGACTACTCCACCTACTACCAGCCGGTGGTGATGAGCGACATCTTCGGTTTCGGCAAACCAGTCGAGGAGACGCCGATGCTGTTCCAGCCGGGCGTGCTGTCGCTGGCGTGGGGGAGCGTCGTCCGCCAGATCGCCGCGGGAGTGGGCCTGACGCTCGACGAACCGTTGGTGGAGAAGTTCGAACGCATCCCCGCCGAGGAGGACCTCGACATTCTGTCGTGCCACATCGCGAAGGGAACTGCGGCGGCGGTGCGGTTCGAAGTCGTCGGCACGGTCGACGGGGTGCCGCGCGTGGTCCTCGAGCACGTCACCCGCACCCACCCCGAACAGAAACCGGACTGGCCGAAACCCACTCGCGGCGACGGGTGCTACCGCATCGACATCACGGGCGAGCCCGTGATGACCGTCGAGTTCAACCACCATGGCGAGCACGGCGACCACAACGTGTCGGGGATGATCGTCACCGCGATGCGGCTGGTGAATTCGGTGCCCGCAGTGGTCGAGGCGAAGCCCGGGCTGGTGACCGCACTCGACCTGCCCCTCGTCACCGGCCGCGCTTCGCGCCCGTGAGTACTTATTAACCGCCCGTGGTTAATAAGTACTCACAGGCCGAAGGCACTGAGCGCATTACGAAGACCGTCGGGGCGCTCCGCGAGGGGAACGGGTTCGACGAGTGCGAACGCGCAGCCCACCTTTCGTGCCGCACCGTCGGCTTCCTCGCTGTCGCCGACCATCAGAGTCCGTTCGGGTGCGGAACCGAGTGCGGCGAGGGCGTGCTCGAAGATCTTCGGGTCCGGTTTGATCGCACCCACCTCGAACGACAGCACGAACTCGTCGACCAGATGCTCGACTCCCAGATCTGCGAACGCGGGCCGGATGTCGAACGGTATGTTGCTCAGCACCGCGACCTTGATTCCACGGTCCTTCAGTGACGCAAGCACTTCCGCGGTGTCGGGGTATGCGCTCCAGCATCCCGGGTCGATCAGCCGCTCGTACAGCCCGACCGCCTGGTCCTCGTGCGCGACCCCGGACTTGCGCAGAACGTCGAGGTACGCCTGCCGGTGGAACCGAGGGTCGAGGTCGCGGTTGGTCCACGCATGGTGCTCGGCGGCGTCCATCTCGACGGTCTGACCGACCGGTGCCGTCATGCGCCGCATCAGCTCGGCCTGCTGGTGGAGGTCGAACGGTTCACCTTCGTGGTCGGTGAGGCCGGCCATCCAGCTGTCGTCCTCCTCCAGCCGGAACAGCGTGCCGGAGAAGTCGAAGATCACTGCGTCGAGTTCGGTGAAATCGGAAGCCACGTGTCCAGGCTAACGCGCGGTGCACGCGACTTCAGGGTGAAGCCGGACGGGGTCAGTCGACTTCGAGTTCACCCATCAGCGACCACTCGGTGCCGTCGATCTTGGTGTTGATGATCCGCGGTGTCTGCGCGAGGGCGGGCTTCAGCTCGCGCAGGGCGTTCTGGAAATGCTCGCTCTGCACGTGGGCGACGGCGGCGTCGTCGTCGCGGAACGCTTCGACGAGGACGTACAGGTTCGGATCCTCCACCGCGCGCGACCAGTAGAACCACAGGTTGCCCGGTTCGTTTCGGGTCGCCTCGGTGAACGGCTGCACCAGGTCGAGCCAGCCGTCGGCGTGGTCCGGTTTCACGGTGAAGTTGACGACGATGAAGATCACGGCTGCCTCACTTCTCGAGTTGACGCATTCCGTGACGAATCCTACGCGCGCGATTCCGTCGGATCCCCGACCGCGCGGCGGAGCCGGGTGAGGATGCGGGTGAAGCTGTCGGGGTCGTCCAGGGCGCGCGCCAGGACCAGTGCGCCCTGGATCCCGGCGACGACCTCCTCGGCGAGTGGACGCGACTGCCTGCCGTGGCCGGCGTCGGCGAGGGCGCCGGCGAGGGAATCGACCCAGTCGGTGAAGTAGGCGCGGACCCGGTGGGCGAAGCGGTCACGCTCGAGGCCGAGCGCGAACGCGCCGAACAGACAGATTCGGCGACCCGACCGGAAGTACGTCTCGACGTCGTCGAACATCCGCTCGAGACGGGCGGCGGCGGGCTCGGACCCATGCAGCGGCCGGTACACGGCGGTCTGGAACCAGGTGTCGACCTCGTCGAGGACGGCCTCGGCCATCTCGTCCTTGCCGCGGGGGAAGAAGTTGTACAGGCTGCCTTTGCCGAGCCCGGTGTGCTCGGTGATGACGGCCAGGCTCGCGCCGTCGAACCCGTGGGATCGGAACACCTCGGCCAGCACGGGGACGACGTCGCCGCGCTCGGCTACCGCTCGGGGCATGACTTCTCCTAGAGTCCGAGATCGCTCAGCCCGGAATGATCCGACGGTCGCACGCCGGACATGTCCCAGAAGAACTCGCGGTCGGATTCGTCGATCGGCAGGTCGTTGATGCTGGCGTGGCGCCACCGCATCAGACCGTTCTCGTCGAACTGCCAGTTCTCGTTTCCGTACGCGCGGAACCACTGCCCGTCCGTGTTGTGGAACTCGTACGCGAACCGGACTGCGATCCGATTCCCGTCGTGCGCCCACAGCTCCTTGATCAGACGGTATTCCAGCTCGCGGTCCCACTTCCCGGCGAGGAAGTCGACGATCTCGCGGCGTCCCTGCAGAAAGGTGGACCGATTGCGCCACCAACTGTCCTCGGTGTAAGCCTGCGCGACCTTCTCCGGATCACGGGAATTCCAGCCGTCCTCGGCGGCGCGAACCTTCGCGATCGCGGTGTCGAGTGTGAACGGGGGGACGGGTGGGCGAACGGACATGGTGTGCGCTCCTTCGGGGAGGGTATTGTACCTTTCAGTACAGACTGTACCGATAGGTACAAACACTGTCCAGGGTCGCGGCGGACACACCTCACGGACGGTGCCCCCGCCGTGAAGGCGAGGGCACCGGTCGAGCGTGAAACCTAGTGCTTCTCGGCGAGTTCCGCGCCGATACCGGTCTCGGCACGCACCAGCATCTCGGCGAACTTCTCGTCTCGATCCGCCGGCCGTCCGCGAAGGCGTTCGCCGGCGAGGGAGCCGATCACGGCGGCGGCCAGCCCGAGCGGCATCGTGATGATCACCGGCAACTGAATGGTGAGCGGCGCCGGACCACTACCCAGCCAGAGCGCCTCCGTGAACATCAGGCTGACCACGGTGGAGGTCAATCCCACCGAGATGCCCCACACGGCGCCCGTGCTGTTGAACCGGCGCCAGTTGAGACTGAGCAGCAGGCTGGGCAGGTGCGCACTGCCGGCGACCATGAAGGCCATTCCCATGAAGTAGGTGATGTTCGTGGTGTCGCCAATTGCCATCGTCAGTCCGATCGCGACGACGCTGAACGCGACCGCCGCGTACCGGGCGACCTTCGCCTCGCGGGCATCCGCCGTCTCCGTGCCGGCGTCGGCGGACTTCCGGCGGGTGAGGGTGGGCCACACGTCGTGGGCGAACGTTCCCGCAGCCGAGATCACGACGCCCGCGACGACGGCGACGATGCTGGCGAATGCGACGGCCGCCACCATGGCCAGCGCGATCGATCCACCGATGGTGCCGACGCCTCCGCCGAGCTCCGTGACCAGCGTGGGTGCGGCGAGATTGCCGCCGGCGCCGACACGATCCGCCCCGTCGGGACCGAGAAGTGCTGCGGTGCCGAAGCCCATGACGATGACGATCAGGTAGAAGATGCTGCACAGCGCGACGGTCCAGCCGAGCGACTTTCGCGCCGTCGCGGCCTCGGGGACGGTGAAGAAGCGGATCAGGATGTGCGCCATACCGGCCGTGCCGAGCGCGAACGCCAGCGAGTACGAGATCAGGTTGATCGCACCGGTCTGTCCGAAGATCAGGCCCGGCGAGAGGATCGCATCGCCGGCCGACGCGTTCGAGGTTGCCGCCCCGAGCATGCCGGGGACGCTGAAGCCGAACTTCGCGAGGATCCCGAGGCACACCACGATCGCCAGGATCGACAGAATGGACGACTTGATCACCTGAACCCACGTGGTCGCCAGCATTCCGCCGACGAAGACGTAGATGCCCATGAGCGAACCGGCCACCACGACGGACAGACCGAACGGGATCCCCGAGACGGACTCGAGCAGGACGCCCGCCGCCACGAGCTGGGCGAGCAGCACGAACGTGCCGGTGACGATGGTGGAGAGCGCAACCACCACCCGGACGCGACGTGCGCCGGTCCGGAACACCAGAACATCCGCGAGAGTGAACTTTCCGACGTTTCGCATCTTCTCGGCGAGGAGGAAGAGAACCGGGAGGAAGGAGACCACGGACGTGCACAGGATGACGGCGCCGTCGACGCCCTTGTAGAAGATCAACCCCGTGGTGCCCAGGAAACTGCCGGCGGAGATGAATTCACCGGCGATCGCGAAACCGTTCTGCCAGCCGGTGATCGAGCGTCCCGCAGCGAAGAACCCGGTGGCGCTACGGCTTCGGCGCGACGCGGCGAACGTCACCCACAGCGTGAGCGAGATGACGGCGGCACAGATGCCGATGGCGAGGAAATCGGCGTCGCCGGTCATGAGGCATGCTCCTGATCACGTTGCGCGATGGCCAGGACGGCGGCATCGGCGGCGGGTTGGATGTAGGTGCGGGAGAGCCGGAAGTACGCGAATACGAGCACCCAGGTGCCGGCGAACTGGGAGAACACCACCCACAGCGACAGCGGAATGCCGAACGCCGTGTTGGCACCGAGGAATTCGGGGAAGTAGGCGAATCCGACGAGGAAGCCCGAGAACAATGCGATCGCGATCAGGCCGAGTCCGGTGGTGACGGCCCGGCGTCGTCGCCGCAGTTCGACGAACTCCGGCAACGCGAGAATCGGTGACCAGACGGCTGCGCTCGCCGCGGTGGTAGGAGAGTCGGTGGTCACGCGTTCACCGCCGCACGTCGCGCCGAGTCGAGGGCGAACTGGTTCTCGTCCCAGCCCTCCGCGAGCGGACCGAAGTAGTGGAAGCGCACTTGCTTGACGCGATAAAACCAGCGACCGTCGACTTTGACGGCCTCGTCCGTGTAGCGGCCGGCGGCGATGGAGGCATTGCCGTCGGATACGCAGGGTTGCCACAGGAACGAGCGGACGGTGGCGCGGTCGCCGTCGAGATGAATCTCCAGGTTGGTGATGAAGTGCCAGAACGCGGTGAGCCCACCGGGGGCGAGGCCGGCGAAGAACGCCCGCATCTCGCCCTTGCCCTTCGGGTTGGACAGCCCGTCGAATTCGCCGTCGTCGGTGAACAGATCCATCAGGGCGTCCCAGTTGCCGTCGTCGAGATGGCGGCAGTACTGCGCGTCGAGGTACCGGATGGCCTCCAGGTCTTCGAGGCGGCGGATTCGGTCTTCGAGGGTGCTCAAGGTGGCATACCTCCACGGTGTGATGAGCGGAATGTGCGAACCAGTCATTAACAACCGTTCACGTGATGTGGACCATAACGGACGTCATGCCGACGGTCAACACCGTGCACGGTTCACCTCGGTCGACGCGAGGGGAGGCTGGTGAACTGCATTTTCCGGTGGGTGTGTTGCCCGCGCCGCACGCGGCACCTACCCTCCGAGGGGTGAACACTCGGTCAAGTGGTGCGGTGATTGCCCCGGTTCGGCAGCGGATTCTGGACGCGGCGCTGGAGGAGTTCTACACGGCCGGGTTTCATGCGGCGACCATGCGCACCATCGCCAAGCGTGCGGGCTGCAGTGCCGCCAATGTGTACAACCATTTCGAGAACAAGGACGAACTCCTGGTCGAGATTCTGCGGTCGGCCAGTGACGAGCAGTTCACCGCCACCCGGACGGCCCTGCGGAGGGCGGGCTCCGCGCCGGCGGAGCAGTGGACGGCCGCGGTGGTCGCGCATTCGCTGTACACCGCACGCAATCAGCGCGCGTGCCTCGTGGCCAACACCGAACTGCGCTATCTCGACGAGGTCGATCGCAAACGGGTCGTGGGCTCGCGCGATGCGCAGGAGCACCTGTTCGTCACCATCGCGGAGGCGGGCGTGGCCGGCGGCGACTTCGACGTCCCCCATGTTCACCAGGCGGTGACCGCCGTGCTGACCATGTGCGCGGGAATCGCCCTGTGGTATCGGCCGGACGGGCCGCTGTCCGTGCAGGCGGTCGCGGACTCGTACGGCGTCTACGCGCTCAACCTGGTGGGATACCGTCCCGCCTGAATTGGGCGGATTCGGCATTGACGGTGTGATCCCGTCCGTGCTCTACTGGGTGAACAAGCGTTAATGTGATGCGAGGGCGGAACCGCGAGTTCTCCCGTGTCGCGCCCCGTAGTTCGAGTGGATGAGGAGTGTCCATGACTCACAGGCCGTCGCAGCCGCGTACCGATTCGCCGCGGTATCTGACCGAGGACCGAGTGGCGATCCGCGACCTGGCACGCGACTTCGCGATGACGCAGGTGCTCCCGGTCGCGAACGAACTCGACCCGGTGCGGGGCACCATCCCGGACACGTTGAAGAAGGCGATGGCCGAGGTCGGGTTCTTCGGGATCATGATCCCCGAGGAGCACGGCGGTCTCGGCCTCGGCGTGTTCGAGTACTGCCTGGTCGCGGAGGAGTTGTCCCGGGCGTGGATGAGCGTGTCGGGGCTGCTGGCCCGCGGCAACGGGATGGGCGGCGGGTTCACCCCGGAGCAGGAGGCGGCGTTGCTGCCGAAGGTCGCCCGCGGCGAGTACCTGGGTGCGTACGCGTTGTCGGAGGCCGAGGCCGGATCCGACGTCGCGAACATTTCGTGCCGTGCCACCCGGGACGGTGACGACTGGGTGATCAGCGGCACGAAGATGTGGTGCACGTACGCCGACGAGGCCGACTACCTGGTGCTGTTCGCGCGTACCGATCCGCACAAGGATCCGGCGAAGCCACACCGGGGGATCAGCGCGTTCCTGATCGACAAGCAGCGCGGCGGATTCCCCGAAGGGATCAGCGGAACGAAGATCCGCAAGATCGGGTATTTCGGGTGGAGCACGTGGGAGCTCTCGTTCGACAATTTCCGGGTACCGGCGACGGCGATGCTCGGTGAGGAGGGCAAGGGTTTCTATCTGGCGGTGTCCGGTCTGGAGGTGGGGCGGGCGCATACCGCGGCCCGGGCGATTGGTCTGGCGCGGGGCGCGTTGGAGGATTCGATCGCGTACCTGCATACCCGCCGTCAGTTCGGGCACGAGCTGGCGGACTTTCAGCATCTGCGGTTCAAAGTGGCGAAGATGGCCGCCGACATCGAGGCGGCGCGGCAGTTGATGTATTCGGTGGCCACCGATATCGATACCGGGCGGCGGTGTTCGTTGGAGGCGTCGATGTGCAAGTTGGTGGCGACGGAGATGGCCGAACGGGTGACCAGTGAGGCGGTGCAGATTCACGGCGGCGCCGGGTACACCACCGATTTTCAGGTGGAGCGGCACTGGCGGGATGCGCGGTTGACGAAGATCTTCGAGGGCACCAGCGAGATCCAGATGCGGATCATCTCCGACGAACTCCTGGGAAGGACTGCCGAATGAGCACACTCACCACAAGCATCGCCGTCGGCGATCGCACTGTGAGCGACGCCCGGCGAGTCTCCGAACTCGGACTGCCCCTGCCGGAAGCATCGTTGACGGGAATCGTCGTGGCAGGAGTACTCGCTCCGCCGACGACGCCCGGCGCCACACGCGCAGGACTGCAATGGAATTCGCAGTCCGCGGTGACGGGCGACGATGTCGTCCACGTCGAGTCGGTCGTCACACGCGTCGAACAGTCCGAGGACGGAGCTGTGTTCGATCGCCACCTGCGGCTCGTCGACGAGGCCGGGTCGATACGCGAGGAGGGAATCGAGACGTGGCGTTCGCCCGAACCGTCCAATGTCCGATTCGATCCGGCTGTCGACTTCTGCACGCCCGCCTGGGGAGAGCGTCTGCGCGAATCCCTCTCCGCTGATCCGGCCTTCGCGTCCTCGTTGTCGACGTGGGACGGCACCGTGGGTCTGCGTTGCACCGACTCCTCGGGCCGGGCCCGCGAACTGCAACTGCGGATCTACCGCGGACGCATCATCGACGTCGCCCGCCGAGTCCCGGGCGGGGCCACGTTCACGCTCATCGCCCCGGCCGTCACCTGGGTCGACCTGGTGTTCGCCGAACGGAACGAATTCTTACGCCGCGCCATCAGTGGTGAATTCTCCTCCAGCGGTGACGGGTACGAGTACCTGCGACTCACCAAACCACTCGACATCATCATTGCCCATGCCCGCACCGCCGCACGTGAGTGGCAAAGCGTCGCGGGGCACACTTTGCCACTCACGTGCGGAAGGGAGGCCCGGCCATGATCGAGGCCCGATATCTGGAGATCGACGGAGCGCTCGGCTTCGTCGAGATCATCACCCCCGACAATCACCCCGACACCGGCGTGCCCACCGTTCTGTGCCTGCACACCGCAGGCCAGAGCGGAGTCCAGTGGCGGCACGTCGCGTCCGAACTGGCAGGCCGGGGCTACCGGGTGATCGTCCCCGACCTTCCGGGGCACGGACGTTCCGAGCCCGCGGTCGACGGACCCGTCACCAGTATCGTCACCTTCGGGGACTGGCTCGGGAAGGTCCTCGATGCGCTCGCAGTCGAACGGCCTTTCGTCATCGGGTGTTCCATCGGAGGCAAGCTGACACTCGAGCTCGCCACGCGGCCGTCGAGGCCGCTCGCCGGAGCGATCGCGATGGCAGCGGAGGCCGGTCCCGGCCGCGTCAACGTGAGTGGACTGCGCCGCGAACTCGAGGACGTCGCCGGACCCAGCCGCGCCGACCGCACCTACCTGGGCACGCTGGCCTCCGTCGGACATGCCGTGCCCGAGGCCAAGGCGCGCCTGATCGCCACGATGCACAAGCGTGAGGACCCGGAGATCTCGTCCTCCGACCTCATCGGCTGGGGCACCCACGACGTCCGCGACCGGATCGCCGAGATCACCTGCCCCCTCAGACTCGTCGCCGGGGCGCAGGACCCGTGGATCGACGCCGGACGCGTCGAGCAGACCGCGTCGACGCTCGACGCCGCCCGGCCGGGGCTTGCGTCGTTCACCCTGCTCGAGGGCATCGGCCACTACCCGATGGAGGAGATCGACGACTTCGCCTCGGTCGCGGACGAGTGGTTGACCGAACAGCGTGCGGCGGTGGTGCTCTCGTGACGGCGCACGACACGGCCACGCGCCGTGGCACACTCGCCTCGCTTCTCGACGAACTCGTGGCCGCCGCCCCGGATGCCGCTGCCACCCTCGACGTTGTCGACGGCGAGCCGATCGTCACCAGCCGAGCCGAACTCCGTGCCCGCGTCGACGCACTGAAGTCGGAGCTCCTGCGGGTAGGCGTCCTGCGCGGCCAGTGCGTGGCCGTCCTGCTGCCGAACTGGTCGGACGCGATCGTCTGGCAACTCGCCGCGTCCGCCGTGGGTGCACACGTCATCGGCGTCAACACCCGCTACAACACGCACGAGATCGCACACATCCTCACGTCGGCGCGTCCCGCGGTTGTGGCCGTCGCCGACCACTTCCACGGTCTCGACCTGTTCGGCCGACTCCAAGAGGCACAGCACTCCCTCGACCTCCCGGCTCCGGCTGTCGCCGTCGTGCGCGGTCCCGGAACGACGGGCGACGCTCCCGACCCGTCGCGATTCGACCTCGGCGGCGGCGCCTGGACCGCAGGCAGCGCGGACACCGGAACCGTCCAGGTGCCGGAGACACCCGACATGGCAACCACCACGGCGGCCGGCGAGCGGGCCGCCTCGGACGACGCGCTCGCAGTCGCGTTCACGACGTCCGGATCCACTGGTGTTCCCAAACTCGCGGCCCATCGCGAATCGGCGGTGGTTCGCCACGCGCGTGCCGACACTGTCGTCCTCGACATCGAACCCGGCGACGTCACACTGTGCGTGCTACCGGTCTCCGGGGTATTCGGATACAGCACCGCCCTGGCGACTCTCGCCGGCGGCGGCACCCTGCTGATGGAACCCGTCTTCGACGCCGCGGCCACGCTGGCCCGCATGGAGTCGATGAAGGTCACCCACGTGGTCGGCGGCGACGATCTCTTCACCCGGCTCTACGACACGTGGCACGGGGGCGAACGCGCCGACCTGTCGTCGTTGAAGCGCCTCGGGATCGCCGACTTCCTCGGTCGGTCGCACGAGGTGGCCGCGTGGGTGCGTGACGAGTTCGGCACCGTCACGACGGGCGTCTTCGGGTCGTCCGAGGTGTTCGCGCTGATGCTGCTGTGGGATGCCGCGGATCCGGAATCCCTGCGCTGGAACGGCGGTGGACGTCCGGTCGAACCCGGCATCGAGGTTCGCATCGCCGACCCGTTGGATGACACGGTCCTCCCGGAGGGTGAGCAGGGTGAGCTTCAGGTGCGCGGACCGAATGTCGTCGACGCCTACCTCGGCAATCCGGATGCCGCTGCACGCGCATTCACGAAGGACGGGTGGTTCCGCAGCGGCGACCTGGCCGTCGCGACCGGCGACGGAGGCTATACGTATGTATGCCGAATGGGGGACGTGCTCCGGCTACGCGGGTTCCTGGTGGACCCCGCCGAGATCGAGCACCGGCTCGCCGAACACAAGGCCGTCCACCTGACGAAGGTCGTGGGCATCACCGGCACCGGCGGATACACCGAGGCCGTGGCGTTCGTTGTTCCCGCCGAAGGCACGTCGGCCGATGCCGTCGAGCTCAAGGCTTGGTGCGCAGAGTCTTTGGCGGCGTTCAAGGTTCCGGCCGCGGTGCACGTGATCGAGGAGATGCCGACCACCGTGGGCGGTAACGGAGCCAAGATCCGAGCGGTCGAACTGCGAGAATGGGCGCAGCGCTGGACCGATCACGAAAGGGATTTCCGCACTGCGTGAGAAGCAGAGCTGACCGCTCAGCTGTCGAGAGCCCGAATCCAGTCGGTGAGCGCCCGCACAACCTGTGCGGGCGCTTCCGGCATCAGCGCGTGGCTCGCGTTCGGGACGACGGTCACGGTGACCAATTCGCCGAACCGGTCCCGCAATTCGTTCTCCGTCTCGCGTGGACGGAACGGATCGAGAGCGGACTGCAAGTCCAGGATCGGCTGGCGGGCGACCTCCCACCACTCGTCCTTGGGTGTGGCGGCCGAGGCGGCAAGCTGACGCTTCGACACCTCCGGATACCAGCCGGTCAGCCACTCGGTCGGATCGTTGCCGGGGGCGAAGAATCCGGCCTGCAGGTAGCCGATCCGCTCCGCTTCGGACAGTGAGGAATCGGAGCATTTGACGGCCAGCACTGTCAGCGCGGCCGGGTAGTCGCGTGCACCCGCCGCAGCTACGACGACGCCGCGCACCAGGTCGGGCCGGTCGGCGGCCAGCATTCGTGCCACGTAGTGCCCGAAGGCATGACCGACCACGACGGCCGCGCCGTTGTCCTGTTCCTCGATCACCGCTCCGACGTCGGCGGCCAGGTCGTGCAACGTGACGTCCTCCAGCGGTCCCGTGCTCCGGCCGATGCCACGCGGCTGGGGACGGGAGACCCGGAACCCGTTCTGGGCGAGTCCAGTCGCCACGTCGTCGTAGTCGTATGACTCGCGCCCGAGCGAGGGCAGCAGGATCACCGAGGGGCCGCTGCCCTCGACCACGACCTCGATCGCGGCCGTCGTGGTGTGCACGAATTCCGTCGTCCGCGCGTGTGATGTGCTCGGCATGATAATTCCTCCACAGACGTTGAAACCCCGGGCGACACGATCTTTCGTGTCGCCCGGGGAATGATGAGTGTCTCAGTCCACGGCGGGATCGAGCGCGAAGTCGTAGCTGACAACCTTACGCCCGGTGCCGTCGAGCTGCGGATCGAGGAGGAGTTCGGGTTTCGTTGCGGTGGCGACGTCGTCGTCGATCCAGTCGCCACCCGCGAAGTACAGCTGCGTGATGATCGGCTCCTTGCCCGGGGACGTCACCCGCAGGTGCAGGTGCGCCGGACGCCACGGGTGCCAGCCGGCCCCCTCGATGAACTGTCCGGTCGGGCCGTCCGTCGGGATCTGGTACGGGGCAGGCTCGATGGTGGTGATCTCGTACCGTCCCTCCGGATCGGTGACGATGGTCCCGCGCAGGTTCCATTCCGGCAGGTGCGGAGCGAACTGCGAGTAGTAGCCCTCGTCGTCGGCGTGCCACAACTCGATGATCGCGCCGCCGAGTCCGGCACCGTCGAGGTCGGTCACCCGGCCCCGGAGGACGAGCGCGGGATGCGCCCGGTCCTCGTCGCGAATCGGCAGGGTGCACCGCGCGGGCAGTTCCGGTGCCCCGGGCACGTAGTACGGTCCCTCGATGCTGCCCTTGGTGCCCCGGAACCTGCGGGAGTTCACCTCCTCGATGTCGTGCTCGACGAACACGTCGAGCAGCAGCGGCCACTCGCCGCCCTCGCCCACGTCGATGAGCCACTGCTTGAGGACGCGGTACTCCGGGTAGGTGACGGCATGCTTGTGGATCAGCGCGCTCAACCCGGCAAGCGCCTCGGTGGCGATCGCGGACAGGCGTTGCGGGGACGTGTCGGCGGTGAATCGGGCGCCCTTGAACTTGTCGGTGGCGGCGTTGCCGGAGCCGACCGCGGTCGGGCTGTCGATGGTGGTCATGGCTTCTCCTGATCCTGGGGGCTAGCTGCGGCCGAAGTAGGACACGTCGTCGTTGCCGATCAGGTCGGGGACCGTCCACCCGTCGAGGTCGTACTCGGCCAGGCACTGCTCGGCCAACCCCTTCATGGAGCTGACCGTGCCCCGGTTCTCGGCGAACATCAGCAGTTCCGCCTTCACACCCTCGTGGTTGCCGGCGTAGTTGCGCTCGTACAGTTCGTGACGGCCACCGAACTCGCTGCCGATCGAATCCCACAGCGCCTTCATGATCTTCACCCGCTCGACCGCGGGCATCCCCTCCGAGCCGCGGACGTACTTGTCCAGGTACGGGCGGACGTCGGGGCTCTTGAAGTCGGCGGACGAGGACGGCAGGTAGATCAGCCCGGACGCGACGTCCTGCTCGATGATCTCCTTGATCCGCGGGTACCCCTGCTGCATGAACATCCGGTACGTCAGCCCGTACTCGAGCTTCGGGATGACGGTGTCGCCCACCCACGGCTCGGGGTCGCGCACCATCGATTCGGTCAACGACCAGAACAGGTTCCGCCAGCCGATGACCTCGCCGACGCGGGTCTGCACTCCGCGGAAGCCGCCCGCCCCGGTGGCGTCGAGGGCCTTCATCAGCAGGCCGGCGATGAAGTCCAGCTTCACCGCCAGGCGGGTGCAGCCCTGCAGGGTGAACCGGGGCAGGAACCCGGACTGCGGGAAGAACGCGTTGATCTTGTCGACGTCGCCGTACATGAACACGTTCTCCCACGGCACCAGCACCTTGTCGAAGACGAAGATGGTGTCGTTCTCGTCCATCCGGCTCGACAGCGGGTAGTCGAACGGGGAGCCCATTACCGCGGCCTGCTGGGTGTAGGACGTGCGGCAGATCAGCTTCACCCCAGGCGCGTCCATCGGGACGGTGCAGATCAGCGCGAACTGCTTCTTCTTGATCGGCAGCCCGTAGTGGGCGATGAAGTTGTAGTTGGTGATGGCCGAGCCGGTGGCCACCACCTTCGCGCCGGACACGATCAGGCCGGCGTCGGTCTCCTTCTCCACCTTCATGAACACGTCCCCGACCTCGTCCGGCGGCAGCTGACGGTCGACCGGCGGGTTGATGATCGCGTGGTTCCAGTACAGGACCTTCTCCTGCGATTCCTTGTACCAGCGTTCGGCGTTGGCCTGGAACGGCGAATACAGCTCCTTGTTCGCGTGCAGGGTGCCGAGGAACGAGGCCTTGTAGTCGGGGGAGCGGCCCATCCACCCGTACGTCATCCGCGCCCAGGTGGCGATCGCATCACGATCCTTCAGCAGATCGTCGGAGTTCTTCGATGCCCGGAAGAACGGCATCGTCACGCCGCCGTTGCCGGTGTCGGTGGGGGTGGTCAGGGTCTCGACATGCTCGCCGGTGTGCATCGCGTCGTAGAGGCGGGCGGTCATCCGGATCGGGTTGCGGAACGCCGGATGCGTGGTGACATCCTTGACACGTTCGCCGTGCAGGTAGATCTCCCGGTCGTCGCGCAGCGACTCTATGTACTCGTCACCGGTCATCGGGCGCGACGCGAAGTTCGCGGTGCGATTGGCCTCACAGTCTTCGGCGACGTTGACCTTGCTGCGGTCGACGGTGTTCTCGGGGGCAGCTTCTGTGGTGGTCATGGTGTTGTCCTTCCGTCAGGATTACGAGGCAGCCTGGGCGAGCTGCAAGTGGAGAGGAGTGAAGGATGCAGCGGCGTCGAACCATCCGCTGTGGGGGTCGTCGAGGCAGCCGTTCCACGCCGTGGCGCCCGATGCGGCGCCGAGATCATGAAAGGTACTGCGGTAGAACAGCAGTGGATCCTTCTTTGAGTCGACAGAGGCATCGACGATCTCGCCGATGAAGATGACATGGTCACCACCGTCATAGGAAGCCCAGGGAGAACAGATCAGCGTCGCCGCGTTGCCGGACAGTGCGGGAGCGATTCCCGCGGAATCCCACAACGGTTCCGTCCGTTGCGGTTTGCCGGCGAAATGCATGGCCGTGTCGAGCTGATCGGCGGCCAGAATGTTCACCGCGAACGGCGCATCGCTGAGGTAGCTGCATGCCTTCGACTTCCGGGTCAACGTCACCTGGCACAGCCGCGGCTCGATCGAGACGGCGGTGAAGGCGGTGACGGTCGCGCCGTGCGGCTCGCCGGCAACATTGGCGCACGTGATCACGGTGACACCACTGGCGAACTGGCCGAAAATGTTACGCAGAGTGCGCTGGTCCATTTCTCCTGACCGCCTTTCTGCACGATTCGTGCGATAGCCCCTGCGATTGGGGACCTGCACAACGTATGACGGGCGTCACAGTCCGTCGATCCTCATTGCGAAGCCGCGATCCGGAACGCGAAACGGGTTTGCCGGACGTGGGTCGTCGGCACTTGCAGTGACGTGAGTCACAGGCGATGCTAGGGTCGGGAGTTGCCCATGCGCGGTCGTGGGGCGAGGTGAGAGGTCTGGACGTACGCATGCGAGGACAGCTGGAAGGTCCCGGGTTCACCGACTGGGACGAGGTTCACGAGGTGGTCGCGGACGCGTACTTCCCGCACGAGCTGCGTCCGCTGTCTCGGGACACCGCGGCGCGGTCGTCGCTGGAGTCCTCCGCGATGGGGGCGTCCAGGCTCGCCCGGATCGGTTTCGGGGCGCCCGTGTCGATCGAGTCCGACCATCCGGGTGCGTACGGCATCAACATCCCCCTGACCGGCCGTATCGTTTCCGTCACCGGTGGCACGGAAGTGACATCGACGCCGGGGCTGGCCACAATCTGCCCGCCCGACACTCGGACCGTCATCACCAACTGGAGCAGTTCCTGCGAGATCATCGGTTTCAAGGTGGACAGGGACTATCTGCAGCGCGAGATGGACCGGGTGCTCGCACGGCCCGGGCAGGAGTTGCCGCGGCAACTCGACTTGCGAACCGGCGCCGGCGCCGAGTGGCTCAGATTCGTCCGTTCCGTCGCCGACCAGGCGTTGCGCGACAGCGTTCTCCTGCACAGTGATCAGGTGTCGCAGCAATTGTGCGGAGCGTTGACCACCGCGCTGGTGCTCACTGCGATGCCGGACGACGACACGGGCGCCGCGGGTATCCGGCCGCGCATCGTCAAGCGGGTCATCGACGCGATCCAGCAGGACCCGGCCCGCCCGTGGAGCGCGGGGGAGATGGCCGAACTCGTCGGCGTGAGCGTCCGGCGGATGCAGCAGGGGTTCCGCGAATATGTGGGCATGACGCCGATGGAGTACCTCGTCGACGTGCGCCTCGAACGTGTCCATGCCGACCTCACCGGAAGCGGTTCCTGTGCAACCGTTTCCGAAGTCGCAACACGCTGGGGGATCATGCACACCGGCAGATTCGCCGCCGCCTACCGCCGCAAGTACGGCGTGACCCCATCCGAATCACTGCGAGATCGCCGGCGCTGATCGGTCCGGTGGAAGGTCGAGTTTCGCCTCCGAAACTTGTCGGACCCTCGCGATAGTATTCGCACATGAGTTCGACTGGGGGGTCGGTGGGTATCCGGGTGGCGGAGCATCTGTCGATGCTCGCTGCCGCGGTGGACGGGTTGCTCGATGCCGGGTTGGCCGAACTGTCGGACAGTGAGCTCATCGAGGTGATGTGCGGGGTGGAGCAGTCCCTTCGCCGCGCGGAAGCGGTCTCACACCGATTGGTGGTGGAGAGCGTGGAACGCTCGGTCCCGGCGAGCCTGGGATACTCGTCGCCGAAGAAGCTCTTGATCGAGGTGCTCCGGATCTCGGGCGCGGACGCGTCCGCCCGTGTCACCGCCGCCCGTGAACTGGGGATGTGGCACACCCTGGCGGGCGATCCGATGCCACCCGTCTTGCCGGAAACCGCTGCGGCACAAGCCGACGGTGACATCGGCACGGATCATGTCCGGGCGATCGCGAAAGTGATGCGGAAGATTCCCCATGCCGTCGGCAACGACGCGGTGGCAGATGCAGAGGCCGTACTGGCCATGCTGGCGCGGAGCGGAACCCCGGAGGATGTGGAGCAGGCCGGACACCGGCTGCTGGCATATCTGAATCCGGACGGAAATCTCGGCGACGACCGCGACCGGAAACGCCGGCGTGGCATTTCGATCGGTCGACAGGACACCGAACTGATGTCGAGAATCTCCGGTGAACTCGACCCTGTCGCACGGGCGATGCTCGATCCGATCCTCGCCAAGTGGGCGCGACCCGGAATGAACAACCCGGACGATCCCGACTCGCCGGCCGGCGACGGCGAGAACCCGGCGATCGATCGTGACGTGCTGGCGGCCGCGGTCGCACGCGATACCCGCACCGCAGCGCAGCGCAATCACGACGCGTTCAGCGCGGTATTCCGGGCGCTGCTCGAGTCGGGGGTGCTCGGTCGGCACCGGGGCCTGCCGACGACGGTGATCGTCACGATGACCCTCGAGCAGTTGGAGAAGGCGGTCGGTGGCCTGGCCACGACGGCCACCGGAGGCCTGCTCCCGATCGAGGACGCACTGGCCCTGGCAGAGAATGCGCATCCGGTGCTCGTATTGTTCGACCATGCAGGTCGTCCGTTGCACCTGGGTCGACGGCGTCGTCTGGCCAGTGCCGACCAGCGGCTCGCCCTGATCGCCGCGGACGGGGGTTGCACCCGGCCGGGGTGTTCGGCGCCGGCGAGTCTGTGTGCGGTGCACCATGTCACGGACTGGCACAAGGGCGGAAATACCGACATCGAAGGTCTGACCCTGGTCTGCGACGCCTGCCACGCCCAGGTTAACGACGGACCGGCTGGCTGGGCGACGAGGTCCGCGCCAGCGCCTTCCACGCACGCGGGCCGGACCGAATGGATCCCACCGCCGCACATCGACCCCACCCGAGGACCGCGCATCAACCACCGGCATCACCCTGGTGAGTTGATCGGGCATGCGCGAGGAGAGGCCCGGGCGCCGTGACAACACGCTGTCAGCTACCCCGGACCCGATGCGACTGTGTTGGCTTCTCCTCGACGATCCGAGGCATCAAATCGAAATGCCTCGGATCGTCGAGGGAACCGGTCGGCGCACCGTCGCCCGGCCACCAATGACCGGCAGTAGCTGTTCGTTACAGCACACGTTCGGAACTGTGCTCGACACGAGCCGCCACATCGACGGCATTCTCGAGCAATTCTCGGGATGCCACTGTCACCCGCAGTCCACCAGCAGGTGCCGGGGGCCTCGCAGGACCGGGTTGGGCCGGTAGGGCGGCGGGTCCTCGACGAGGCGCGGATTGGGGAGGCGGCGGATGAGTTCGGCGAGCGCCATCTGCCCTTCGAGGCGGGCGAGGGGAGCGCCGAAGCAACTGTGGATGCCGCTGCCCAGACCCACGTGCTGGTTGTCCGCGCGGTCGGGGACGAACTTGTCGGCGTCGACGAAGCGTTCGGGATCGCGATTCGCCGATGCCAATGCCAGGACGAGGGGCGAACCCTTCGGGACGGTGACACCGTCGATTTCGATGTCCACGATCGGCGTTCGCTGGCCCAGGAGATGCACGGGCGGTTCGAAGCGGAGCAGTTCCTCCACAGCCTGCGGCATCAACTCCGGTTCGGCGCGAAGTCGTTCGAGAACGTCGGGATTGCGCAGCAACGTCAGCATGCCGTTGGTGATGAGGTTGACGGTGGTCTCGTGCCCGGCGATGAACAGCAGGATGGAGTTGGTGACCAACTCGACGGTGTTCAACTGACCGTCGGGCCCCGAATCGTTGGCGAGCCCCGACAGCATGTCGTCCCCGGGATCGCGGCGACGGTCCTCGATGAGACCGGCCATGAACATGGCCATCTCCATCTGGGCCTTCTGCGCCACCTTGACCTGCTCGTTGTCGGCGCTGGTGCGCCGCGGGTCGATGGCTGCCACCAGCGCGTCGGCCCAGACGTGGAACCTGGGTTCCTCCTCGTGGGGCACCCCGAGCAGTCGGCAGATGACGGTGACGGGGAAGGGGTAGGCGAAGTCGTCGACGATGTCGATGCGCTCCTTGCCGTCCAGTCCGTCGACCAGTTTCGTGACGAGTGTGGAGAGTTCGCCACGCATGGAGTCGATGCGGTCGGGGCTGTGCGGCGGACCGAACTGTCGCGTCGTCAGTCTGCGTAACCGATCATGCTCGGGCGGATCGAGTTTGAGGAACGACTCCGGCCCGTCGCCGGCGCGATCCGCTCCGGGGAGTCCGGGCCCACGGTTGTGCAGGTCGGAGCTGATCCTCGGGTCGTGCAGGAGTGCCATCACGTCGTAATACCGTCCGACGAGGTAGGAACCGTTGTCCTGCGGCGCCACCCGCGTCTCACGAAGTTCCTCGTACAGCGGATACGGATTCGGCCGGCTCGCCTGGTCGGTGATCCGCTGGAACAGCTGCGCACGCGACATGGACACTCTCCCTGTTACTTCGGTAGCGAGACGAACTCGACACGACGTTCGGTGGGCAGATGGCCGGTCACCGCGACGGTGGGTCCGTGGCTGAGAACGGCCGGGTCCGGCAACTCCGACGAGCGCACCTCGAACGGTTCCGCCCGGTCCATGACGTCGAAGTCCGGGGGGAACGCGGCGGCCGACTCGATCAGTCCCCGGTAGAAATCGAGCCACTTACCCTGATTGAACGCCACGGCGGCCGTGACGCGTCCGCGGAAGCCGTACGCCGCCACGAATCGCCGGTCGGCGACGGAACCCTGCGTGATCACTACCTGATCGGAGTAGGTGGGGATACCCACGGACTTGATGTTGACGCCGAACTGGCTGGACCAGAACGCCGGAATCTCCAGGTGCGGCCGCCGACGGAGACCGTCGTGGATCATGTTGTGCGCCGCCACCTCGGCCTGACCGATCGCGTTGCCCCAGTGCTCCAGTGCCAGCAGTTGGTAGTCGTAGAGCGGATGAGGTTGTCGCGCAACGTCGCCGGCGACGAACACGTTGTCGGTGACGATGCCGTTGATGTCGAACGCCCGGCAACCGGCGTCGCACGTGACTCCCCGGGGTCCGGCGGCGAGACCGGAGCCGAACAGCCAGTCGGTGTTGCGGATACTGCCCTGCGCGACGATCGCCACGTCGACGTCGAGTGTGGTCCCGTCCGACAGATGCGCACGGCACAGCTGCCCGTTGCCGTCCCCGTCGAGGCCGGTCACCGTGACCCCGGTGCGCAGGTCGACACCGTGGTCGCGTTGCATGTCGGCCGCGACCGCCGCCACCACTCCGCCGAGCGCACCGACCAGGGGTGCCGGCCCACGCTCGGTGACCGTCACGGACAGCCCGCGCTCCCGGCACACCGACGCGATCTCCGAGCCGGTGAACCCGGCCCCGATCACCAGGACGTGACGCGGTCCGGCCGACAGTCGCTCGTTCAGCCGGCGCGAGTCGTCGCAGGTTCGGATGGTGAAGACGCCGTCGAGCGCGGCCTCGGACGAGTTCGACCACGGCCTGGCGCGGACGCCGGTCGCGATCAGTACCTTGTCGAACTCGACGGTGTCGCCGTCGCTCAGAACCACCCGGTTGTTCTCCAGGTCGAGACTGGTGGCCCGCACGCCGAGGCGCCACTCCGCGTCGAGGTCCGGGCGGTAGGGCAGCGCCGCGTGGTCGGGCGGCATGATTCCGAGGAGCACGGCCTTCGACAGCGGGGGCCTGTCGTACGGCTCGTAGGGTTCGTCGCCGATCAGGGTCAGGGAGCCGTCGAAGCCCTGCCCCCGCAGTGCCTCCGCGGCGCGCACGCCCGCGAGCGACGCACCGACGATGACGATCCGCACCTCACTGCCCATCGTGTCGGTCGGGGATGTCCGTGGTGATGGCATGCACCGGGCACGCGGCGGCGGCTTGCGACACGTGGTCGCGTTCGTCGTCGGTGGGGCCCGCGTCGTAGAGAAGAGCCTCTTCTCCGTGCAGGGTGAAGACGTCGGGTGCGAGGAACACGCACTGTGCGTAACCCTGGCACCGATTGAGGTCGACGACGAGTTTCACGTCAATCATCCCGATTCTGAACAGTTCTGGTCACACGGGTCCACAGGGGCTGCGCGGCGCACGGCCGTCCGATCGCGTCGGGCGGAGACCTCCACCCGGAACCAGTATTCCGGAATGGCCGGTCTGTTCGGTTTCGATCCGCTGTTCTGGAGCCATTCAGAAATGCGTTACCCGGTCAACGGGAAGGCGTGCGACACGTGGATCTTCCAGCTGCCGCCCGGCTGGCGGCGGAACACGTCGGCGCCCGATTCGCGGACACTCTCGAGAACGGTGCCCGAAGCGTCGGTGACGGTGAGCGGCCACACCAGGCGCACCGCGGCGAGGTCGCCGTCGACGAGTACGTCGGCGATCTCGGGCGCCGCATACGTGAAGGTCCGGTCGGGGGCGGTGAGTACGCGCTGAAACTGCGCGCACGTGGCGTCGTAGTCGCGGTCCTCGGCGCCGGGGTAGATCACGACGACGTCGGGGGCGAACAGCGAGCACACCGCAGCCACATCCTTGTTCGCGAAGTCGCGTGGCCACTGATTCAGGGCGTCCACGATCGACGCCTCGTCTCGGCTGGGGTCGGGCGCGACGGCCTGCTCGTCGGCGCAGCCCGCGGCCGCCGCGAGCACGAGAACGGCGACCGCCGGCACAACCCGCGCGTCCATGCGGCCTCCGTTCGGTGGCGCCGCCCGTCTCCTACCGACGGGTAGAACCCCGAAGTAGTAACGAGAGTTACAAGTATCTTGCCGGAGTTCGTATCCTGCTGTCGAGAAACAACTTTCGGACACGGTCTCGATTCGGCAACACGGACGTCCGGATCGTGATGTGATGTGGTGACAAGAGACCGGCAACGCCCAGTGGCGACACCTCAGAGGCGGAATATTGACGATCGAAGCTCACCGCGACACCCGCGCGACACGGCACCTGTCCGCTTTGGACGCTGCAATTCAGATCCTGACCACCGCGCGCGGAAGCTCGTACAGCGCGGATCAGGCCTTCGACGAACTACTCGATTCCTCCATGCGGCATCAGGTCGATGTCGGGGATCTGGCGGAAGCCCTCGCCGACCTGGCCGATGGCGTGCACCCTGCCGCGGACGACCATCGACGGGCACGGGACGTGGCAACCCGGGAATGGGGAGCCCTCCTGCCCGGCAATACCGGCTAACCGGCGCAGTCGATACAGGTCTGAGCGGCAGGTAGTGCGTCGAGTCGCACATCGGCGATCGGCAGGCCGCACCGAATGCAGAGGCCGTACGTCCCACTGTCGAGTCGCTGTTGCGCCGCCGCCAGATCCTCGACCTCGCGCCGGGCGTCGGCCAGTAGCGCCGACACCTGGGCCCGTTCGAACGCGATGGTCGAGCCCTCAGGGTCGTGTTCGTCGTCGTCCGTGGTGAATTCCGACCCTTCCACGATCGTGTTGAAACGGCCGGTCAGCGACGCGATGCGGCGTTCGGCGTCGGCGCGTTCCTCGGCGATTCGGGTGCGGTGTTCCGGGACGGTCATATGTGGATCAACGTCGGCGACGGCCCGGTGCTTCCCCCGTAATCCGCTCGATCGATCCGGAACTTTCTGTCAGGCTTCCCGGCATGGCACGCACATTCGAGGAGTTGGTGGCCGAGGCGGAATCCGTGTCGGTGGACGGCTGGGATTTCTCCTGGCTGGACGGCCGGGCCACCGAACGGCGGCCGTCGTGGGGGTATCAGCGCCTGATGGGTGAACGGCTCGCGCGCGCGAACGCCGCTCTGGACATCCAGACCGGGGGAGGGGAGGTCCTCGCCGGCGCCGCGAAAATGCCTCGCGTGATGGTGGCGACGGAATCGTGGCCGCCGAACGTCGCGAAGGCCACGGCGCTGCTGCATCCGCTCGGAGCGGTGGTGGTGGCCGACGCGGACGAACCGCCGCTGCCCTTCGCGGGCGGCGCCTTCGACCTGGTGACGAGCAGGCACCCCGCCACGGTGTGGTGGGACGAGATCGCCCGCGTCCTGCAACCCGGAGGCACGTACTTCTCGCAGCACGTCGGGCATGCCAGTGTCTTCGAACTCGTCGAGTACTTCCTGGGGCCGCAACCCGAGAACGTGCGGCGTGGCCGCCACTACGAGGACGAGAGTGCGGACGCGCAGGCCGCCGGTCTCGAGATCGTCGATCTCCGTTTCGAATCTCTGCGGATCGAGTTCTTCGACATCGGCGCCGTCATCTACTTCCTGCGCAAAGTGATCTGGATGGTGCCCGGCTTCACCGTCCCCCAGTACCGCGAGCGCCTGCAGGGACTTCACGACCTGATCGAGGCGGAGGGTCCGTTCGTGGCCCACTCGACCCGCTTCCTCATCGAGGCCCGTAAACGCGGCTGACTCAGCCCATCGTCTTCGACCCGTCGAGAGCCTCCCTGATGATGTCGGCGTGCCCGGCGTGCTGGGCGGTCTCACCGATGATGTGGAGCAGGACCCGGCGCGCGGACCAGCGTGATCCGGGTTCGAACCACGGCGCCTTCGGCAGCGGATGCGAGATGTCGAGGTCGGGTAGCGAGGCCACGATCTCATCGGTCCGGTGCGCCACCTTCGCGTACCGGTCGAGGACGCCGGCCAGCGTCTCGCCGTCGCGGAGGGTGAACTCCTTCTCGCGATTGCCGGTGCCGGTGCCGTCCGCGGGACCGCCGTGCACGGCGTCGGTGCCGCGCACGATGAAGTCGGCCCACACCCGTTCGACGTCCGACACGTGTTTGACGAGTCCCCCCAGGCACAGTTCGCTCGCCGTCGTGCGCTGGGCCGCCTGTTCGTCGGTGAGGTCCCGGACGGTGTAGCGGAGGAAGTAGCGGTGTTTCGCCAGCGACTCCAGCAAGTCGGCACGCTCGCCGGTAGTCGACGTTTTCGCGGTAGAGGTCACGGTGATCACCTGCTCCAGCCGGTCCGATGATGGCGCATTCGACCGTAGCGGTCAGCCGCCGTGCGCGGTGACATAACCGGTCGCGCGGCCGCGGGTGTCGAGTTCCCACCCCATCCGCTTCCGGGACCGGAGTGTCACCGACGAGTCGATGATCTCGAGGCTGGGGGCACGGCTCTCCAGCCACTCCTGCACCCGCAACAGGTCGGGCAGCGAAGGCACCCACATGCTGACGAGGAAGTTGGCAGGGCCGGTGAGCGACATGCACAACCTCAGTTCGGGCCGGGTGTTGACGACCTCCACGACGTCCCGGTGTGCACGCACGGGCAGGCGGCACCACCACGTGACGGTGATGGGCCACCGCGTCGCGTCCTGGGCGACGTCGCAGCGCAGCACCACGGCACGGGAGCGCAGCAACCCCGCGAGCTGCCTGCGGACCGACGACGCGGGCCGATCGATGACGGAGGCGATCTCGCGCGCGGACGCCCGGCCGTTCCGGGTGAGTTCGCGGACGAGCGCGCGGGCGACCTCGTCCGTCAGGCTTTCCGGCCGAGCCGATCCGGACTGCGGAGAAGTGCTCTCCAGTGCAGCGATCGCGGCGGACTGTGCCGTGTCCAGGGAATCGAGGCGCCAGCGACTGCCCTCCGCGTGGAGTGCGGTGCACGTGTGAGTCCGGGTCGAATTGACGCTCGGGTGGCCGGGCAACTCCTCGAGCACCAGGTCCGACAACTCGCACGCATTCGGTCGAGAAAGTGACCACCGACATAAGGGAGAGCAATGAATCTCTTGGACGACGCCCGCGCCCTCCAGGGCGACCTCGTGCAACTGCGTCGCGTGCTGCACCGCGAACCGGAGGTCGGACTGGACCTGCCGCGCACGCAGGAACGTGTCCTCGAGGCGTTGGACGGCCTGCCGCTCGAGATCTCGACCGGAACGAACACGACGTCGGTAAGCACGGTGCTCCGCGGCGGCAAGCGTTCGGTCGACGCCGCGCAGACGGTGCTGCTGCGCGCCGACATGGACGGACTCCCGGTCACCGAACAGACCGGACTCGACTTCGCGGCGCAGAACGGCGCCATGCACGGATGCGGGCACGATCTGCACACCGCTGCGCTGGTCGGCGCCGCGCAACTGCTCAGCCGTCATCGCGACCAGTTGGCGGGCGACGTCGTCCTGATGTTCCAGCCCGGCGAGGAGGGGTGGGACGGCGCCAAGGTGATGGTGGACGAGGGGGTGCTCGACGCCGCCGGCCGCCGCGCCGACACCGCCTACGGCATGCACGTCTTCTCCTGCCAGAAGCCGCAGGGGCGGTTCTTCTCCAAGGCGGGCACGCTGCTCGCGGCGTCGTACAAGCTGACGGTCACGGTGCGCGGGGCGGGCGGACACGGATCGTCCCCGTCGACCGCCCGGGATCCGATCACCGCGATGGCCGAGATGATCACGTCGCTGCAGACCATGATCACCCGGACGTTCGACGTGTTCGATCCCGTCGTCGTGACGGTCGCGAACGTTCAGGCCGGGTCGCGGCACAACATCATTCCCGACGATGCGCGGTTCGAGGCGACGGTCCGGTGCTATTCGCCCGCCACGTACGAGAAGGTGCCGGCGGCGCTGCGCCGGGTGCTCGAGGGCGTGGCGTCCGCGCAACGGGTCGAGGTCGACGTCACCGTGGCTCCCGAGTTCCCGATGACGATCAACGACGTCGACGAGGTCGCGTTCGGTGCCGAAGTGGTCAGCGACCTCATGGGCGAGGACCGCTACGAGACGGTCACGCATCCGATGGCCGGGTCCGAGGACTTCTCCTACGTCCTGCAGGAAGTGCCCGGTGCGTTCATCGGACTGGGCGCGTGCATGCCCGGCGCTGATCCCGCTGCCGCTCCCATGAACCATTCGCCCCGAGCACAATTCGACGACGCGGTGCTCGCCGACGCCGCCACCATCTACGCCGGACTGGCCGTTCGACGGCTGGACAAGGCCCGCCTCGACAATGCCCGACTCGACAGTGCCGCTGTGGCGGCGGGGAGTGATGCACGATGACCGAGATCGTCACCGAGAGCGGGTCCGTGAACGCCGGCCCGGCCACTACCCAGAGGTCCGAGCGCTGGGAGAAGGCGCGTGCGATCGTCGGCGTGGGCACGGGCAACGGGATCGAGTACTTCGACTGGACCGTCTACGCGACGTTCGCCGCGTTCTTCGCCCCGCAGTTCTTCCACACCGGCTCCGCGGTCTCCGACCTGCTGGCGTCGTTCGGTGTCTTCGCCGTCGGATTCGTCGCCAGGCCGTTCGGCGGTCTGCTGTTCGGCTGGATGTCGGATCGACGGGGACGCAAGCTGTCGATGACGCTCGCCGTCGGACTGGCCGCGGTCGGCAGCCTGGTCATCGGTCTGACCCCGACTCATCAGACGATCGGCGTCGCGGCGGCGGTGGTCCTCGTCGTGGCGCGCCTCGCGCAGGGCGTCGCGCACGGCGGCGAGTTGCCGTCCGCGCAGACCTACATCGTCGAATTCGCGCCGACGGCCCGGCGTGGACTGTGGTCCAGCCTCATCTACATCTCCAACACCACCGGAGTCGTCGTCGGCACGCTTCTCGGCGCACTGCTCACGACGACGCTGAGTTCGGAGCAGATGGCCACCTGGGGCTGGCGGGTGCCGTTCCTGCTGGGCGGCGTGCTCGGTCTGTTCGTGTTGTGGATGCGGTCCCGGATGAGGGAGACCGAAGTCTACGAGGAGTCGGGCGACGAGACCGCGAAGCAGTCGATGTGGCAGCTGTTCCTGGCGCACCGGCGGCAGGTGTTCCAGATCCTGTTCTTCACGGTCGGCGGCACCGTCGTCTACTACGTGTGGGCCGTGTCGGCGCCGGCGTACGCGATCGCGGTCCGGGGCATCGATCCGGCCGGCGCACTGTGGGCGGGGGTCGGCGCAAACCTCGTACTGATTGCGTCGCTGCCGTTCTGGGGTGCGCTGTCGGACCGGATCGGACGCAAACCGGTGCTGTACATCGGCAACGTCGGCATCGCTGCCCTGCTGTTTCCGCTCAACGCCATGATCGGGCACAGCGCGGTCACGCTGTTCTTCGCGATGGCGATCGCCCTGTTCGTGATGGGCGCGATCCTGTCGGTCATGCCCGCGATGATGGCGGAACTGTTCCCCACCGGGTTGCGTGCGGCCGGTGTCGGAGTGCCGTACTCGATCGGTGTGGCGGCATTCGGCGGGACGGCCGCATATGTCCAGACATTCTTCGCGGACCGTGGTTCGCCGGAACTGTTCGAGTGGTACGCGCTCGCGCTGGTCGCGGTCTCGATCGCCGCACTGATCACGATTCCCGAGACCCGGGGACGGGATCTCGCGTCCCAGACGTAGTGCACGTGAGTGGCAAAGCGTGCTCCCGTGCGCTTTGCCACTCACATGCGGGTGAGGCTCTATCTTGAAGCGGTGAAGACACACTCGGTACGAATGGCGCGAGCCGCGGCAAGCGTCGCGATCGCATCCCTGACGGTGGGCGGCACCTGCCTCGCCTCCCCGGCCGCGTTCGCCGACGAGGCCGAACGCGCGCCGGGGGGCGTTGTGAACGTCGAGCCGCTGCCGACCGGCCTCTGGATCCCCGGCACCGCCGACGCGCAGCGAATCACCTACTGGTCGATCGGGTCCGACGGGAGCCCCGCACTCAGCAGCGGCGCCGTGTACGTGCCACCGGGGGAGGCGCCCGACGGGGGCTGGCCGGTGGTCGCGTGGGCGCACGGCACGTCCGGGCTCGCGGACGACTGCGCGCCCTCCCTCGTCGGGCCCGCGCTCCCCGAGCGTGACTACCCGTATCTCGGACACTGGCTCGAGCAGGGATATGCCGTCGTCTCCACCGACTACGTCGGCCTCGGCACACCCGGTGTGATGCCGTACCTCGACGGAAAGGTCGAGGCGCACAGCGTCGTCGACTCGGTGAAGGCCGCCCGCGCCGTCGACGAGTCCCTGTCGGACAAGTGGGTGGTGGTCGGCCAGTCGCAGGGCGGCGGCGCCGCGATCACCACCGCCCGCTACGCCACCGAGTACGGCGGGGAGACGCTGGACTACCGCGGGGCAGTGGGAACGGGCGTACCCGCGAACATCGAGCTGACACTGCTGCCGCTGGGCCCGGGAGTGCCACCCACGGCGATCCCCGCCGGCCTCACGTCGTACCTGTTCTACATCCTCGCGGGACTGCGGTCGGCGCACCCCGAGATCGACCTCGACTCGTACCTCACCCCGCTCGGCGCCCAGTACGTGAACGCCGCCGAGCAGCTGTGCGTCAACGAACTGCACGACGTCGTGGAAGGTGTGGTGGTCGGCGACCTGTTCAGCAAACCGCTGAACCAGATCCCGAACTTCCACGGGCTGCTCGTGGACTACATGGGCGTCCCGACGAGTGGGTACGACCGTCCCCTGTTCATCGGGCAGGGGCTCACCGACATCGACGTGCCCGCACCGTCGGCGTTCTCGCTGGTCGCGGCCCTGACCGCCAACGGTGAGCCGGTCACGTTCAAGACCTATCCCACCGACCACAGCGGCACGCTCATCGATTCGCAGGCCGACACCATCCCGTTCGTGCGGGGGCTGTTCGACTGAGGGAACTCGGCACTGTCCGGATTCCGGACAGTTGCTCGCCGCGTCCGCAGGCACTATGGCGTGGGTCACACTGTGTGGGTACGTTCGGGTGTGAGTCGTGCGCCGATGCACGACCGGATTCGTGCGCGGCAAGGAGTCGAGGTTGGAGTTTGGCGGCATGACCGGGCACGCGGCGATGCGGCCGGAGATTGCGTTGTCCTGGAAGCGTTCGGCGCTCAGCGGCCTGGAACCGAGTTCGACGCCGACCGGTGACCCCTGCTCCGACCTGGACAAGTCCAGTCGCCTGCTGCAGGCGGCCCGACCCGTGCTCGACGAAATGGAACAGCAGATCCAGGGCACCGGATTCTGTGTCCTGCTCGCCGACCGCGACTGCCGCATCGTCGCCCGGCTCTTCGACGGCCCCAAACTCGAGCGCCTGATCGACGGCGCCGGGGCGGTGCTGGGGTCGAGGTTCGGCGAGGACTGCGTCGGGACCACCGCGCTGGGGACGCCGATGGAAGTCCGGCGTGGTGTCGTGATCCACGGCGAGGAGCACTACCTCGAGCGGTTCAAGGACCTTAGCTGCTACGGCCACCCGATCGTCCATCCGGTGACGCGCCGCGTCGAGGGCATCCTCGACATGACGGGCGTCGCGTCGCGCGCCAACCCGCTGTTCGCCCCGTTCCTGGCCCGCGCGGCCGGGGACATCGAACGACGACTGCTCGAAGGGTCCCGGGTGTCTCAGCAGCGGCTCGTGGACGCGTTCCAGCGGGTGTCGCCGCAGAATCAGATGGCGGTCACCGCGATCGGCGAGGATATTCTGCTCAGCAACCGGGTGGCGCTCGACCTGCTCCAGGTGTCCGATCACGCGACCCTGCGGGGGCTTGCCGCGGACCTGCGCCCGGAGCAGTCGAAGACGGTGCGGATCCAATTGTCCTCGGGCGAACCGGCGTTGGTCCGCGCCGACCACGTGGCAGGCACGGACGGCGGGGCCGTTTTCGTCGTCCGCCTGGATCGCCGGACGAGCACCCCCATCCGACGCGGAAAGTCTCCGTCGAGTTCCGTCGTCGAACGCAGCAGGGCGGAGTTGTCGCGGCTGCGCGAGACCCGGGAGCCGGTGGTGATCAGCGGCGAACCGGGAACCGGCAGGACGACGGCGGTTCGTGATCTGGCCGGCGACCAGTCGCTCGTATGTATGGACACGGCCGCCATCGCTCTCGATGGCGCCGAGGCCTGGATCGACCGGCTTCTCACGCTGGCCACGGGATCCTCCGCGGTCCTGGCGATCGAGGAAGTGCAACTGCTGCCCGAGTCGATGCTGCCGCTGGTCGTGAAGATGCCAGCGGCCGACGCGGGGCCACGAATCGTGATGACGAGTTCTCCCCTCGGTGATCTGCCACCGGGCGTTGCGGGTCTGGTCGGCCGCTGCCCGGGACAGGTGGTGCTTCCGCCGCTGCGGCAACGCAGCCGCGAATTCGCGGACATCGCGCAGGGAATTCTCGATTCCGTCGATCCCGGTCTCCGGCTCACCGCGAGCGCGCTCGACGCTCTGATCGCCCGCGACTGGCCGGGGAACATCGCGGAACTGTCCGTCGTGCTGCAGGCGGCCGCGGGCAGGCGCACCAGCGCGAACATCGCCGTCGCGGATCTACCCGACCAGTATCGGACGCCGACGCGGGTGTCCCGGCTGGCCGGCCGCGAGCGCGCCGAACGCCAGGCCATCGTCGACGCACTGCAGGAATGCGGCGGCAACAAGGTGCACGCCGCGGCCGCGCTGGGCATCAGCCGCAGCACGCTCTACGTGCGGATCAGAGCCCTGGATATCACCGTCTAGCTGCAGTTTCATCCACCGATCCGCGACCGTCCGGAGGTGTCCGAAGTCAGGACAGTTAGTGATATGGCAACCAGTGCACTATGAGCCACGTCACATTCGCAACTTCGGAGGTTTTGATGACAGCGACGATCGAACCCAGCCAAGCGGAACTCTTGCCGTCGGTACGGAACTTTCTGTCCGGCACCAAGCGATTCCTCGTCGGAGGGCAGTGGGTGGAATCGGCGAGCGGCGAGACGTTCGAGACGATCGACCCGGCCAACGGGCAGGTGCTGACCACCGTCGCGCGCGGTGGCGCCGAAGACGTCGACCGGGCGGTCCGCGCCGCACGCACGGCATTCGACGAGGGCCCGTGGTCGACGATGAAGCCCAACGAGCGGGAACGGCTGATCTGGCGGGTGGGCGACATCCTCTCCGAGCGCGCCGAAGAATTCGGTCAGCTCGAGGCGCTGGACAACGGCAAGTCGGCGGGCATCGCCGCGGCTGTCGACGTCGCCTGGTCGGCCGACATCTTCCGCTACTTCGCGGGCTGGGCCACCAAGATCGAAGGCAGCACGGTCAACGTGAGCATGCCGTTCGTTCCCGGCGGCCAGTTCCACGCGTACACGCTGCGTGAACCCGTCGGCGTCTGCGGGCTGATCGTTCCCTGGAACTTCCCGCTGCTCATGGCCGCATTCAAGTTGGCCCCCGCGCTCGCCGCCGGAAACACGGTGATCCTCAAGCCCGCGGAGCAGACCCCGCTCACCGCGATCCTGCTCGGCGAGGTGTTCGAGGAGGCCGGCTTCCCGCCGGGCGTCGTCAACATCGTCACCGGCTACGGCGATGCCGGGGCGGCACTCTCGGCGCACGACGACGTCGACAAGATCGCGTTCACCGGCTCAACCGAGGTCGGGAAGAAGATCGTCGACGCCGCCCGGGGCAACCTCAAGAAAGTGTCGCTCGAACTCGGCGGCAAGAGCGCCAATGTCGTGTTCGCGGACGCGGACTTCGACGCCGCCGTCACCGGATCGCTCAATGCCTGGCTGTTCAACCACGGTCAGTGCTGCGTCGCAGGCACCCGGATGTTCGTCGAGGACAGCATCTTCGACGACTTCACCGCAGCGGTTGCCGAGGCCGCCGGCCAGGTCAAGATCGGCCCCGGACTCGATCCCACCACCCAGCTCGGACCGCTGGTGTCGCAGGAGCAGTTCGACAAGGTCACCGGTTACCTGGCCGCCGGACTCGCCGACGGCGCCCGCGCCCTCACCGGCGGAAAGCGCTGGGGCGACACCGGCTTCTACGTCGAGCCGACGGTGTTCGTGGACGTGAAGCCCGAGTTCAGCATCGTCGAGGAGGAGATCTTCGGCCCCGTCGTCGCAGCGCTCCCGTTCAACGCCGAGGAGGGAGTCGCGAAGGCGGCGAACAGCAGCATCTACGGCCTCGCCGCCGGAATCTGGACCAAGGACCTGTCCAAGGCGCACCTCACGGCCCGTCAGCTCAAGGCCGGTTCGGTGTGGATCAACCAGTACAACGGGTTCGACACCGCCATGCCGTTCGGCGGATACAAGCAGTCCGGTTGGGGACGTGAGCTCGGGGCGACCGCCATCGACCTCTACACCCAGACCAAAGCCGTCAACATCGCACTCTGACCGTCACTCAACGAGGAGAAGACATGAAGACCAAAGCAGCGGTTCTGTTCGAAACGCACAAGCCGTTCGAGATCGTGGAACTCGAGCTGGACGGTCCGGGTCCCGGAGAAGTGCTCATCAAGTATGTCGCGGCAGGCCTGTGCCATTCGGACCTGCACCTGACCGACGGCGATCTGCCGCCGCGGTTCCCGATCGTCGGCGGGCACGAAGGTTCCGGCATCATCGAGGAAGTCGGCCCCGGTGTCACCAAGGTGAAGCCCGGCGACCACGTGGTCTGCAGCTTCATCCCGAACTGCGGCACGTGTCGCTACTGCGCCACCGGCCGCCAGAACCTGTGTGACATGGGCGCCACCATCCTCGAGGGCTCGATGCCCGACGGCTCGTTCCGGTTCCACTCGGACAAGGAGGATTTCGGTGCCATGTGCATGCTCGGCACGTTCGCGGAGCGCGCCACGATCTCGCAGCACTCGGTGGTGAAGGTGGACGACTGGCTCCCGCTGGAGACCGCCGTCCTCGTCGGCTGCGGTGTGCCGTCCGGTTGGGGCACCGCGGTGTACGCCGGCGGAGTTCGCGCCGGTGACACCGTCGTCATCTACGGCATCGGCGGACTCGGCATCAACGCCGTGCAGGGTGCGGTCAGCTCCGGCGCCAAGTACGTCGTGGTGGTGGATCCGGTGGCGATGAAGCGGGAGGCCGCGCTGAAGTTCGGCGCCACCCACGCGTTCGCGGACGCCGCGACCGCCGCGGAGAAGGTCAACGAACTGACCTGGGGTCAGGGCGCCGATCAGGCCCTCATCCTGGTGGGCACCGTCGACGAAGAGGTGGTGCAGAACGCGACCGCCGTCATCGGCAAGGGCGGCACCGTTGTCATCACCGGCCTCGCCGACCCTGCCAAGCTCACGGTGCACATCTCGGGAACCGACCTGACCCTGAACCAGAAGACGATCAAGGGTTCGCTGTTCGGCTCGGCCAACCCGCAGTACGACATCGTCCGCCTGCTGCGCCTGTACGACGCGGGCCAGCTCAAGCTCGACGAGCTGATCACCACCAAGTACACGCTCGAGCAGGTGAACGAGGGCTACCAGGATCTGCGGGACGGAAAGAACCTGCGTGGCGTGATCGTCCACCAGCAGTAGGCGGCTTCGCCGCCCGTGCGCCTTTCTGGTTGTGCTAGCTACCAGAAAGGCGCACGGGCGCTCCGCGCCACACATCGGCGAGCAGGTCGTACGTCTTCAGCCAGGACTCGGTGTTCTCGGCATGGGAGGCGACGATCAGCTCGTCGGCCTGCGCGTGCTCGGCGAACTCGTCGAGGTACGTCTTGACCTCGGTGGGGGTGCCGACGGCGGAGTAGCGCACCATCTGCGCGACCTGCTGACCCGCCGGGGACGTCATGATGAGGTCGACCTCCTCGGGGGTGAATTTCTGCCCGCGACCGACCATCTGCACCACCCGCCGCCGCAGGGACGCTTCGAACTGTCGATGCGCGTCCTCGGTGGTGTCCGCGGCGATGGCGTTGACGCCGGCGATCACGTACGGCTCGGACAGGTCCTCGGACGGCTCGAACCGCTCCCGGTACAGCGTGACGGCGTCGACGAGCGAGTCGGGGGAGAAGTGGGACGCGTTGGCGTACGGGAGGCCGAGCTTCGCGGCGAGCTGCGCGCCGAACAGTGAGGACCCGAGGATGTAGAGGGGAACGTTCGTGCCCTTGCCGGGGATCGCGTCGACGCCGGGAACCCGTGACACACCTCGGAGGTATGCCTGGAGTTCCAGGACATCCTGCGGGAACCGGTCCGCGGACGCCGGGTCGCGGCGCAGCGCGTACATCGTCTTCTGGTCGCTGCCGGGGGCGCGTCCGAGTCCGAGGTCGATGCGACCGGGGTGCAGTGTTGCGAGGGTGCCGAACTGCTCGGCGATCGTCAGCGGCGCGTGGTTGGGCAGCATGATGCCGCCGGCGCCGAGCCGGATGTTCTCGGTGTGCGCGGCGACGTGCGCGATGAGGACGCTCGTCGCGGACGAGCCGATCGAGGGCATGTTGTGGTGCTCCGCATACCAGATGCGGCGGTACCCGCGGGTCTCCGCGAGTTGCGCGAGCTTCACGCTCGCATCGAAACTGTCCCGCGCCGTGTCGCCCTCGCGGATGTAAGCCAGATCCAGAATCGACAGAACAGCGCTCACCGGATTCGTCACCTTTCGTCACCAAAAAACAGGCGCGAGAGGTTAGCCTCGCGCACTACCTCTGGGTGTAACCGCAGAGGTAGTGCGCGTATTCCGGCCTGCCGGAACGGTCAGGCGTCGACCAAGGGACGCAGCGTGCGCCCGGTGAGTTCGACGATGCCGGGTTCGTGCCCGTTGGCGACGAGATTGAGGACGATGCCGTCGATTCCCGCGTCGAGGACTCGGGTCTTCAGCTGCTCGGCCACCTCGTCGGGGGCACCGCAGAACTGCCGGTCGGTGGCGGCGGCGCGTTCCTCGTCCGACGCCTTCGACAGGTCGACGCCCTGCGTAAGCAGGAAGTCGTGCTGGAGTTGCCGGGCGCGGTCGCCGTCCTCGTCGATGATGACGAAGGCCAGGTAGCTGGTTTCCAGCGTGGACCGGTCGCGACCGATCTCCGAGCACCGGGCATCGAGGGCCTCGAGCTTGCGTGGCAGTTCACCGGCATTGCAGATGATGTTCAGGTGGTCCGCGAACCGGGCGGCGAGACCGAACGTCTTCTTCTCACCACCACCGCCGAGCATGATCGGCAGGTTGTCGCGTATCCGCGGTTCGTTGATCGCGTTCTCGACGTGATACCACTTGCCGTCGAATGTCGGACGTTCGCCGTGCAGCATCGGCGCGATGATCTGCAGCGCCTCGTCTAGTCGTTCGAATCGGTCGGTGAACGTGCCGAACTCGTAGCCGTACTGGTTGTGCTCGAGTTCGAACCAGCCGGCGCCGATGCCGAGGACGGCCCGTCCGCCGCTGGCGACGTCCAAGGTGGTCACCGACTTGGCGAGCATCGGCGGGTTGCGGTAGGTGTTGCCGGTGACCAGCGCGGACAGCTGGATGTTGTCGGTGGCCGTGGCGAGGGCGCCGAGGGCGGTGTATGCCTCGAGCATCGGTTCGTCGGGCGCACCGAGGCCCGGCAGCTGATAGAAGTGGTCCATCACGAATGCGGTGTCGAAACCCGCGGATTCGGCCTCACGGGCCTGCGCGATAACGGTCGGGAACAGGTCCGCGACGGGGGTGGAGTAACTGAAATTCGGCATCTGGTATCCAAGGCGAATAGTCACCCGTTCGACGCTACTCGGATGGCGGCCCGGGCACCTCTCATAATTCGAGGGTAGGCAGATGCGCACCCTGGGGTGCCTGGTGGAGGCGGTGCGGGTCGACGAGGCTGATGGTTGGTGCCGTATACGGCGCCGATCCGATATCCGCGACGACTCTGCACAGTGGGGTGATGGAGTGCAGAGCACAGCCCGAGGGGGGACGATGAACTTCGATTTCGATTCGCAGCAGTCCGGCGGCACGGCGTGCGCCTGCCCGGACAGGCCCACGTATATCCGGCCTGAAGTCGCCATCGTGGAACGCCCGCTGGGGCACCCGACGCGATCGACCGTGGGCGCCTTTCCGCTGACCGCGGCACAACGATCCATCTGGTTCGCGCAACAGCTCACGCCGGAGATCCCGTACGTCATCGCCCACTACGTCGATCTGCACGGTCCGGTCGAACTTGCCGTTCTGTGTGACGCCACCCGTCGCACGAATCTCGAATTCGGCTGGGGAGCGGTGCGCCTGGTGGACATCGACGGACAGCCGCATCAGATCGTGGACCCGACCGTCGACGAGCGGGTACCCACCACCGACCTTCGCGGCGAGGACGATCCCGTCGACGCTGCCCACCGCTGGATGCGGAACGACCGGAGCGCACGCACCGACATGTACGACGGACCGCTCCTCGTCTCGCACATTCTGCAGCTGGGCGACGATCACTACTACTGGTACTCCCGCGCCCACCACATCGTGTCGGACGGGTACGCCGCGATGATGCTGATGAGCCGCACGGCCGAACTGTATGTCGCTGCCCTCGAGGGCAGGGAACCGCCGGACAGCCGGATCGTGGGACCGGAACGTCTCGTGCGGGAAGACGCGACCTACCGTGCCTCCACCCGGTTCGCCCGGGACCGCGACTACTGGCGCGGGCAGGGCAGCGACCTGGCTTCGGTCCTCAGCCTCAGCGGTCGCACGGCGCGACCGGACACCGACGCCCGGACGGCGACCGGGCACACGAGTCCGAGCGGGAGCTCACGGAATTCGACGGCCGTGACGATCGCCGCCTTCGCCTCCTATCTCGCCAGGATGACCGGTGTCGACGACGTAGTCCTGTCGCTGCCGGTGTCGGCGAGGACGACGGCCCGGCTCAGGTATTCGGGCGGTTCGGTCTCCAATGTGATCCCGTTGCGGCTGAACGGAATCGGCTCTGCCACCGTCCGTCACGCGGTCGGAACCGCCGAGACGGCGTTGACGGCGGCACTGCGCCATCAACGCTACCGCCGCGAAGACATCGGCCGGGACCTCGGCACGGGCGGTGTCGAACTCCTGCATTTCGGTCCGGTGGTCAACGTCATGATGTTCACGAAGGAGATCACGCTGGGCGCCGTGAACGGGACGGTCCGGGTACTCACCACCGGTCCCGTCGCCGACCTCGCCGTCAACATCTATCCCGGGGCCGAGGGCAGTGCCGCCCGGATCGATTTCGAGGGAAATCCGGCACTGTACGACCACGCCGAACTGACCGGACATCACGCGCGTTTCCTCGCCTACCTCGACAGGTTCACCGCATCGATCGAGTCGGAACGACCGGTCGCCGACCTCGACGTCTTCCTCGCCGGCGAACGCGAAAAATTCGCTCCCGCGCAGGGACTTCCGGATGCCGACCCGATCACACTCGACCGTCTCCTCGCGGGGACCGTCGCGGACCACCCGGAGGCGATCGCGATCCGCGACCGCGGGCGTGAACTGTCCTACGGCGACCTGGACCGGCTCGCCGGGCGGCTCGCCCGGCTCCTGACCGGCCGGGGCATCGGACCCGAGAGCATCGTCGCGGTCTCCATCCCGCGGTCGATGGAGTCGGTGCTGGCGTTGTGGGCGGTCGCGAAGGCCGGCGCGGCCTACGTTCCGATCGATCCCTCGCACCCGAGCGCTCGCATCGCGTACACCCTGGACGATTGCGGCGCGACGGTCGGGCTGACCGTCCGCTCGGAGCGCGCCCGACTGCCCGGCACCGTCGCATGGCTGACCACAGATATCGACGACCTCGAAAATCTCTGTGAAGAAACCCTCCCCGATGCGGAACGGACCCGTCCGCTGCTCGTGGACCATCCCGCGTATCTGATCTACACGTCCGGGTCGACGGGAGCGCCGAAGGGCGTCGTCGTCACCCATCGCGGCCTCGCCAACCTCGCGCAGGAGATTCGAGACAAGTACGCGGTGTCCGCGCGTTCTCGTGTCCTGCATTTCGCCTCGCCGAGCTTTGACACCGCGCTCGTGGAAGTGCTCGCGGCCTGTATCGGCGGCGCGACGCTCGTCGTGACCCCGCCCGGAGTGTTCGGCGGCGAGGAACTGTCACGACTGTTGAGCGAGGAACACGTCACCCACCTCCTGACGACGCCGTCCGCCCTGGCCGCCATCGACTCCTGCGCGACGGACGAACTGGAGTTGGTGCTGGTCGGCGGGGAGGTGTGTCCGCAGGAGCTGGCGCGGCGGTGGGCCGGCGGCCGGACCATGCGGAACGCGTACGGTCCGACCGAGACGACGTGCAGCGTCACTCTCACGGATCCGGTGTCACCCGACGAGCGGATGACGATCGGCTCGCTCATGCGCGGCGTGGACGCGGTGGTTCTGGATCACCGCCTACGTCCGCTTCCGCCCGGCGCTGTCGGTGAGCTCTACCTCGCCACCCCGGCAGTCGCCCGTGGCTACCATCGGCGGCACGGGCTGACCGCTGCCCGGTTCGTCGCCGACCCGTTCGGCCGCAGTGGATCCCGGATGTTCCGCACCGGGGACGTGGTGCGGTGGACGGCGGCAGGAACGCTCGAGTTCCTGGACAGGGCGGACGACCAGATCAAGATCCGAGGATTCCGTGTCGAACTGGGCGAGATCAACGCCACGCTGAACACGCATCCGGGCGTCGCCTTCGCCGCGACGGTGGTGCAACGGAATTCGGCAGGCGATCCGAACCTGGTGTCCTACATCATGGCCGAGGGGGACACGTCGATCGATCGCGAGACGTTGAAGGCGCACCTGGCACGGTTCCTGCCGGACTACATGGTTCCGAAATCGATCATGCTCGTGAACTCGATCCCGTTGACACCGACGGGAAAGCTCGACCGGGCGGCTCTCCCGCTGCCGGAGTTCGGCTCGGATTCGGTGCCCCATCGTGACCCCGAGACCCCGGCCGAGCGCCGCGTCGCGCGGGTGTTCGCCCAGGTACTCGGTGTGGATTCGGTCGGCGCCGACGATTCCTTCTTCGATCTCAGCGGCGATTCGCTGTCGGCTATCCGGGTGGTCGCGACGATCAACGCCGAGCTGGGCACCACGTTGGGCGTGCGTGAACTCTTCGATGCGTCGACGGTCGCGGCACTCGCACGGACGATCGCGGAGGCCGGCGCACACTCGCAGAACGCGGGGCGCCCGCGCGGACCGGAGTTGGGCGCCGCACCGCTGCCGGACCTCGTGCCGCTGTCCCCGTCGCAGTACTTCATCGACCGCACCGTCGTGGAACCCGCTCTCCACAACATCCCCTTCACGGTGCGAGTACGCGGCGGATTCGACGTCGACGCCCTGCGTTCGGCGATGGCGGACGTCCTGGGCAGGCACCGCTCGTTGCGGACGGTGTTTCCCGACTCGCCGTCGGGGCCGTACCAGCATGTGCTCGACGTGGCGGAGGCGTTGCCCGACCTGACGCCGGTGGAGACCGGCGCCGCGGACATGGCGGCGCAGACGTCGGAGTTGCTGTCCGCGGGATTCGACGTGCGCCGCGAGCCTCCGCTGCGCGCCCGGCTGTTCCGGCTCGGCGACGGCGACCACCTTCTGGCCTGCGTCCTCCACCACATCGCCGCCGACGGCTGGTCGCTCGCGCCACTGGCACGAGATCTCGCCGACTCCTACCGTTCCCGGGCGACGGGCAGTGAGCCCACGTGGGAGCCGCCGATCGTGCACTACGCCGATTACACGGTGTGGCGTCGGGCACTGCTCGGGGACGAGAACGACCCGGAAAGTGTGGCGTCCCAGCAGATCGCCCACTGGACGAAGGAACTGTCGGGACTTCGGGGGGAGCTCGCGCTGCCCACCGATCGTCCCCGGCCGCGCCGGTGGACCTATCGAGCGGGACGACTTCCGTTCTCCCTCGACGAGCATGCGCATCGAGGCCTGCTTGCCACCGCGCACGAGCACCACGCCAGCCTGTTCACGGCGCTCAGGTCGGCAGTGGCGGTACTGCTCGCCCGCGTCAGCGGCGATCCCGACATCGCGATCGGAACGCCGATCGCGGGTCGGGGAGACCCCGCGCTCGACGACGTGGTGGGAATGTTCGTCAACACGCTGGTTCTGCGCACCCGGGTCGACCCGACGATGACGCTGTGCGACATCGTCGATCGATCGCGCGGCGTGGAGCTTCGGGCTCTGGCGAATGCCGACGTGCAGTTCGAGCGGCTCGTCCAGGTGCTCGACCCGCCGAGGTCGCCGTCCCTGCATCCGCTGTTCCAGGTTGCGCTGTCGCTGAACAACTTCGCTCCCGCAGCCCTGAACGTGTCCGGGCTCGACTTCGAGGTCACACCCCGTCCACTCGACATCGCCAAATGCGATCTGCACTTCCACTTCACCGAACGTCACGACGTCGACGGGAGGCCCGACGGAATCGATGCCGAACTGGTGTATTCCGCCGATCTCTACGACGCGTCCACCGCAGAGGGTTTCGTCGACACGCTGCACACCATCGTCGACCCGATCGGTAGGTGACCCGGGCGAATCGACGTGGTAGAGATAGCTTCATGAGCGGCATCCGGAGATCTGGTCGGGCAGTGGCGCTCGTCGCGGTCGTCCTCGCCCTGGCCGCCTGTTCCGACCAGGCGGGCACCGCGGTGAGCGAGCCGTCGACAACGACGACCGCGTCTGCCGCGGACACGCCCACCACCGAGGCGACCACGTCGGCGAGCCTGCCCTACAACGAGACCGAACTGCAGGTCACGGGTTCCACCGGCCGCGTCCGCTACGACGTGCTCATCCCGCAGATCGAGGGCGGAAATCCGGCCGTCACCGGCGAGTTCAACGAATCGATGCGCGCCGCACTCCAGGACCAGATCGACGGCTGGGGCACCGACGCCTTCACGCTGAGCAGCCAGGAGCACAGCGTCGCGCACATCGGCGAGCACGTGATCAGCGGGCTGCTGGTGACGTCGTGGAACGCCGATCCACCCGGTGCGCATCCCACACCGATCGTCGCGACGGTGGTGGTGAATGCCGACACGGCCACGCCGATCACGCTCGGCGATCTCTTCCCCGACCTCCCGGCCGGACTGCAGGCGCTGTCGGACGAATCCGCGCGCCTGCTCCCCGCGACGGTCGCCGGACCGGACTTCGAGCGCAGCGGCATCGAGCCGACCGAGGCGAACTTCGCGAACTGGCTGGCCACCCCGGCAGGCATGGAGATCCATTTCAACGACTACCAGGTGGGACCGCACGCGATCGGGCTCGTCACCGTCACCGTGCCGTGGGACGCCCTGGCCGACGTGATCGACCCCGCCCTGGCTCCCGTCGTGTCGAGTTAAGCGCTGCCCGACCGCTCACCGGGAACGAACCTGTGGCTGCCCCGGTGCCGCGACCTACCGTCCCAGACAGGCCTTTGCTGCCGAATGTGTCTGTCGAATGGGAGAGGAGCGCGCCCGTGAGTGCACGCACCGAAGTTGATGCTCGTGCGAATCGGATCGGCGACGTGGACGCGGTTGTCGTCGGCGCGGGATTCGCGGGTCTGTACGCCGTCCACAAGCTGCGGAGCCTGGGTCTGACCGTCCAGGGTGTGGAGGCGGCGGGAGGCGTCGGCGGAACGTGGTTCTGGAACCGCTATCCCGGCGCCCGGTGCGACGTGGAGAGCGTCGACTATTCGTACTCGTTCTCGCGGGAACTCGAGCAGGAGTGGGATTGGAGCGAGAAGTACGCCACCCAGCCCGAGATCCTGGCGTACATAAATCACGTCGCGGACCGGTTCGGCCTCCGTGACCGTTTCCTGTTCGGTACCCGCGTGACCTCCGCGGAACTGGACGAGGAGTCGCTGCGGTGGGAGGTGCGCACCGACCGCGGCGACGTCCTGTCCGCCCGGTACTGCATCTTCGCGACCGGCGCGCTGTCCACCGCGAACATGCCGAACATCGCGGGCCGCGAATCGTTCACCGGCGACACGCATCACACGGGTCAGTGGCCGCACGAGGGTGTCGACTTCACCGGCAGGCGGGTCGGGATCATCGGTACCGGTTCCTCCGGTATTCAGTCGATTCCCCTCATCGCCGAGCAGGCCGAACACCTGTACGTGTTCCAGCGCAGTGCCAACTACAGCGTCCCGGCGGGTAACCAGACATGGGACGACGAGATGCGGCGAGCGATCAAGGCCGGATACGACGAGCGCCGGAGGCTGTCCCGGGAGAGCGGTGGCGGCTCGCCGTACAACGCGCACCCGAAGTCCGCGCGGGAGGTCTCCGACGAGGAACGTCGCGACGCCTACGAGACGCGATGGAAGCTCGGCGGGGTGCTGTTCGCGAAAACCTTTCCGGATCAGACGAAGACCGAGGCCGCGAACGCGACGGCACGCGAGTTCGCGGAGGAGAAGATCCGCCTGCTCGTCGACGACCCCGCCGTCGCGGACAAGCTGATCCCGAACGATCACCCCATCGGGACCAAGCGGATCGTCACCGACACCCACTATTTCGAAACGTACAACCGGCCGAACGTCACCCTGGTGGATCTGAAGGCGGCGCCGATCGAGTCGATCACCCCGTCGGGTGTCACCACCACCGACGCCGACTTCGCCCTCGACACGCTGGTGTTCGCCACCGGATTCGACGCCATGACCGGCGCCCTCGACCGAATGCGGATCGTCGGACGCGGCGGTGTGCCGCTGTCCGAGTGCTGGAGTGCGGGTCCGAAAACCTATCTCGGTCTTGGTGTTCCGGGGTTCCCGAACCTGTTCGTCGTGACGGGGCCGGGAAGCCCGTCGGTGCTGGCGAACATGGTGCTCGGCGCCGAACAGCACGTCGACTGGATCGCGGACTGCATCGAGCACCTGTGGGAGAAGGACTACGACGCGATCGAGGCGTCCGTCCCCGCCACCGAGCAGTGGGTGGAGCACTGCCGCGAGCTCGCCGCGCAGACCCTGTTCCCGTTGGCGAACTCCTGGTACATGGGCGCGAACATCCCGGGCAAGCCCCGCGTGTTCATGCCGTACCTCGGGGGCTTCGGCGCGTACGGGCGGATCTGCGCGGACGTCGCGGAGGAGGGGTTCCGCGGTTTCGAGTTCAGCCGGTCCCGGGCGAGGCTGGCCGACCCCGTGGGATAGTTTCACGGGCATTGGTCAGCCGCGCAGGCAATTGCCTGCGCGGCTGACCAATTCGTGGGAGAACGAGTCGAGATCAGTCGGGCAGCGCGTACGTGGCCCACGCTCGAGCGAGCACGTCACCGCCCCGCGTGCACGTGACGGTGACGTCCGCCATGCGTGCGCCGTCCTGGACGTACGTCTGCTGCAGCGACGCGGAGAACGCCGCACCGGACGGCACAGCCCGCCGGATGCGGGTACGGAACCTGCGGAGCGTCCCGGGAAACTGCTCGGCGCAGTAGCGCTCCAGCAGGTCCACCGACTGGTCGTCGGGGGTCGCGGTGCCGGTGAAGCTGTTCGTCCAGAACTCGAAGACCAGCTGCTCGTCGCGGTTGCGGAGGCGGACGAGGAGGTCGTGGTCGCCGACCCTCCGGACGTGCGCGGACAGGGCGTCGTCCGACGTCCGGTGCGGTCGCAGCAGGAGGAAGTCCTGCTCGACGGCCGCCCCCGGCTCGGGTGCGACGACCACCCCGCTCGGGACGGCGTCGGCGCAGAGCCGGCGAATCTCTGCCGTGTACAGCTGCGAAGAGATGAGTGCGGCCATCGTTCCTCCCAATTTCCGGGTATGTGATCCGCACGGTAGTCGCCGCGGCCTGTGAACGGGGGGTGTGGTCCCTGTGATCGGGACGCGGAAGTTCCGCCGCGATGGGTGGATGCGAAAGCCTCTCGCTGAGTGGGAGAGTCGGGTACCGCAGCCGACCGCGAGCGCCGACTATGAGCTACACCACACCCCGAGGGTGTTCTTGACGTACAGCGAGGCGGAGGTAGACATGGCGCGCAACAGTGCCGTTGACGGCGACGAAGTCCGGATGATCGAAGTGGGATCGGCACCAACGCGTTTCGCGCGCGGGTGGCATTGCCTGGGTCTGGCGAAGACCTTCAGTGACGGCGCCCCGCATCAGATCGATGCGTTCGGCACGTCGCTGGTGGTGTTCGAGACGTCCGACGGGACCCTCAGTGTGCTCGACGCCTACTGCCGCCACATGGGTGGCAACCTGGCGCACGGCACCGTGAAGGGCGACTCCATCGCCTGCCCGTTCCACGACTGGCGCTGGGGCGGCAACGGCAAGTGCACGGGAATCCCGTATGCCCGGCGTGTCCCGCCGCTGGCGCGGACCCGGGGCTGGACGACCATCGAGCGCAACGGGCAGCTCTACGTCTGGAACGACCCGCAGGGCAACCCGCCGCCCGCCGACGTGACGATCCCCGAGATCGAGGGGTTCGGTTCTTCGGAATGGACCGACTGGACCTGGAATTCGCTGCTCGTCGAGGGTTCGCACTGCCGCGAGATCGTCGACAACGTGGTCGACATGGCGCACTTCTACTACGTCCACTTCTCGTTCCCGCGCTACTTCAAGAACGTCTTCGAAGGGCACGTCGCCACCCAGTACATGCAGTCGACGCCCCGCCACGACATCTCGGTGGGCACCAGCTATGACGACCCCAATTCGACGCTGCGCTCGGACGCGTCGTACTTCGGCCCGTCCTACATGATCGACAAGCTGTGGAGCGAAGCGAACGGCATGATGATCGAGACGGTGCTGATCAACTGCCACTACCCGGTCACCGCCGATTCGTTCGTCCTGCAGTGGGGCGCCATGGTGAAGAAGCCCGAGGGGCTGTCCGACGAGGTGGCGAACGGCATGGCGGCGCAGTTCGCCGAGGGCGTGGAACTCGGGTTCAAGCAGGACGTCGACATCTGGCTGAACAAGTCGCGCATCGACAACCCGCTGCTGTCGGAGGAGGACGGGCCGGTGTACCAGCTGCGTCGCTGGTACCAGCAGTTCTACGTGGACGTCGAGGACATCACCGACGACATGACCAAGCGCTTCGAATTCGAGATCGACACCACCAGGGCGGTGCAGAGCTGGGAGGCCGAGGTTGCCGACAACCTCGCCAACGGCGTCGTGCCGCTCGACACCAACGCCTGAGCCCGCTCGCAGAAGAAGGACACGACAGATGACCCACGAGGTTCTCGACAACATCATGGCAATCGCGGATCAGCTCCGCGATCAGGCGCCCGAGGCCGAGCGGATCGGCCGGCTGCCCGACGACACGGCAAAGAAGCTCCGCGAGGCCGGCCCGATCAAGCTCCTCCAGCCCGGCAAGTACGGCGGCTACGAGGCTCATCCGCGCGAGTTCGCGGAGACGGTGATGGCCGCGGCGTCCCTTGACCCGGCCACGGGCTGGGTGTGCGGCATCGTCGGCGTGCACCCCTGGCAGCTGGCGTTCGCCGATCCGAAGGTGCAGGACGAGGTGTGGGCGGCCGACTCCGACACCTGGATGGCCTCGCCGTACGCGCCGACCGGGATCGCGACCCCGGTCGACGGCGGCTACCTCTTCAGCGGACGCTGGCAGTTCTCGTCGGGAACCGATCACTGCGACTGGATCTTCCTCGGCGCGATGCTCGGCGACAGGGACGGCGCCATGGCCCTGCCGCCGAAGATGCTGCACATGATCCTGCCGCGCAGCGACTACGAGATCGTCGAGGACTCGTGGAACGTCGTCGGGCTCAAGGGCACCGGTTCCAAGGACATCATCGTCCGGAACGCCTTCGTCCCCGACTACCGGGTGATGGACGCCGACGAGGTCATGAACGGCACCGCGGTGCAGAAGTTCGGGCGCACCGAGACGCTGTACAACATGCCGTGGTCGACGATGTTCCCGCTCGGGATCTCCTCCGCCGTGGTGGGAATCGCCGAGGGCGCCCTGGCCGCGCACCTCGACTACCAGCGCGACCGCGTCGGCGCGCAGGGCACCGCGATCAAGGACGACCCCTACGTCCTGTTCGCCGTGGGCGAGGCCGCGGCCGACATCAACGCCGCCCGCCAGGAACTGCTCGCCAACGTCGACAGGATCTGGGACCTCGTCGAGTCGGGCAGAGAGGTCACCTTCGAGGACCGTGCGGCGGGACGCCGGACGCAGGTGCGGGCCGCATGGCGTGCGGTCACCGCCGTCGACCAGATCTTCGCGCGGTCGGGTGGCAATGCGCTGCGGATGGACAAGCCCCTGCAGCGGTACTGGCGGGACGCGCACGCCGGCCTGGCACACGCCATCCATGTGCCGAGCACCGTCTACCACGCCTCGGCGCTCAGCTCACTCGGCCTCGACCCGGCCGACAACCTCAAGTCGATGATCTGACCGGCGTCGGATCTCGAAAACAGCAGAAGGACAACACATGACAGACATCAAGGGGCTTGGCTACGTCAAGATCCAGACCAACGACCTGGAGCGGTGGCGCACGTTCGCGTTCGACGTGCTCGGATTCGCCGAGGGTTCGGGCCCGGACGAGGACGCACTGTACCTCCGCATGGACGAGCGCGCGGCCCGCATCGTGGTCGTGCCGGGCGAGACGGACGAGGTCGTCACCATCGGGTGGGAGGTTCGCGACCATGCGGGCCTGGTCCGGGTTCAGGAGGCGGTCGAGGGCGCCGGGATCGCCGTCAAACCGCTCTCGGTGGAAGAGGCCGACGCCCGCCGCGTCGAGGAGGTCGTCACGTTCCAGGACCCGACCGGTGCGACGATCGAGATCTTCCACGGCGCCGTCCTCGACCACAGCCCGGTGGTCACCCCGTTCGGCGCGAAGTTCGTCACGGGGGCGCAGGGCCTCGGCCACGTCGTGCTGCCGGTGATGGACTTCAGTGGCGCGTTCGACTTCTACACCGAGGTGCTCGGCTTCCTGCCTCGCGGTGCCTTCCGCATCCCGGCGCCGCCGGAGTTCGGTCCGATGCGGGTGCGCTTCCTGGGCGTCAACGAGCGTCATCACAGCCTGGCTCTGTGCCCCGCGCCGCACGGCGGTGCGCCGGGACTGGTGCACATCATGGTGGAGGTCGACACGCTCGACGCCGTCGGGCAGGCGCTCGACCGCGTCGTCAAGGACGGGTTCTCCGTCTCCTCGACCCTCGGCCGCCACACCAACGACAAGATGGTGTCGTTCTACGTGCGTGCCCCCGGCGGCTGGGACATCGAGTTCGGCACCGAGGGCATGAAGGTGGACGAGAAGTACTACTCCGCGGAGGAGATCACCGCCGACAGCTACTGGGGCCACGACTGGTCGGGAAGCGAGCCGCTGGCGGCCATGTAAAGGGGTGTCCGGGCCCGGTGTGCGTATCCACTCGATGCGTGCGCCGGGCCTGTGGGCTGTTCGGGGTCGTTCAGCCAGCACTATTGCAAATAGGTATATGCCTATTTATAGTAAGTGTCGCCAGTCACACACCGCGTCGCCGCATCGAGCAGCGCCGCTACGGAGGTCCCCATGACGACGACACTCAGCCCCACCCCCACCGCCGGCCTCGATCGCGCCGCCCTTCTCCTCGACGCCTTCGACGGCCCGGGCAGGCTCACGCTCGCGCAGATCGTGCGCCGCACGGGGCTTCCGCGATCCTCCGCGCACCGGATGCTCGAACGTCTCGTCCAGCTGCGGTGGCTCCGCCGGGAAGGCCGCGACTACGAACTCGGCATGCGGCTGTTCGAACTCGGGTCGCTGGCCGTGCATCAGGACCGTCTGCACCGGGCCGCGCTGCCCTTCCTGCACGAACTCCACCGGCTCACCGGGCACGCCGTGCACCTCGCAGTGCTCGAAGGAATCGACGTCGTCTACCTGGAGAAGATCGCCGGACGGTTCGGCGTCGGGTTGCCGTCCCGCGTCGGCGGCCGCCAGCCCGCGCACTGTACGAGTGTCGGCAAGGTGCTGCTGGCGCACTCGCCCGAGTCCGTGGTCGACCGCGTCGTCGAGGCGGGTCTGCCCCGCAGCACACGATTCAGCATCGACTCACCTGCCGCGTTCCGCGCGGAGTTGCAGAAGACCCGTGAACGCGGGGCGGCATACGACCGGGAAGAGGATCTCGTGGGCGTCAGCTGCGTCGCCGTGCCGGTGGGCACCGAGGACAACGTGGTGGCGGCCATCTCCGTGTGCGGTCCGAGCAGCCAGATCAAGCTCGATCACCGTCTGACCGCACCGATTCGCATGTCCGCCAAGGGCACCTGGCGTAATTACATGTCGACCGCGACGCCGGGCGCCGGACGCGCCGACCGATACTCCGCCTGAGGCGGGACGAAGGAGCACGAATGCCGCTCGACGAGCAGGCCGAGTCCATCCTCCGGGGACTGAACGAGAACTTTCCCCGGGTGGAGACCATGACGGGCGCGCAGGCGCGGGCGGCGACGAAGGCGGGACGTAAGCCCGTCGTCGACCCCGAGTCGGTCGGTAGTGTGCGCGACCGGGAGATCCCCGGCGGGGCCGGACCGATTGCGGCACGCATCTATTCGCCGGCAGGGCATCCCGCGGAGTTCCTGCCCGTCGTCGTCTTCTTCCACGGCGGCGGGTTCGTGATCTGCGACCTCGACAGCCACGACGGCTTCTGCCGCGCGATGTGCAACGGGATCGGCGCCGTCGTCGTCTCCGTCGACTACCGACTCGCTCCGGAATCGCAGTGGCCCGCCGCAGCGGACGACGCCTACGCCGCGACGTGCTGGGTCGCGCAGCACGCCCGCGAGTTCGGCGGCGATCCGGACCGTCTTCTCGTCGCCGGCGACAGCAGCGGAGGCAACCTCGCGGCGGTCGCGGCGCTGATGGCCCGGGACCGGGAGGCCCCCGCCGTCACCGGACAGCTACTGATCTACCCCGTCATCGAACCGGTCTTCGACACCGAGTCCTACGAGGAGTTCGCGGAAGATCACTTCCTCACCCGCTCTGCGATGCAATGGTATTGGGATCAGTACCTGCCGACCCACCGCGAGACCGTACCCGCCTACGCCGCCCCGGTCCGGGCGGAGGACCTCGGCGGGCTCCCACCCGCGATCGTGATCACCGCCGAACGCGATCCCCTCCGGTACGAGGGGGAGAAATACGCCGGGGCGCTCGCCGACGCCGGTGTTCCCGTGCAATGCCGGCGGGTCGAGGGAATGTTCCACGGATTCTTGACGATTGACGCGATGGCCGCGGCGCAGACCGCGCGGCGAGAGCTGTGGCCTCAGCTCGGGAATCTGCTGGCCGAACCGGTGCGGACTCCGTCCGGCTAGTCTTCGCGCTCCGCCTCGTCGTCCGCGTCCTGTGCCGCTTTCATTGCGGCCTGGTACTCCTGCTGCGCCTCGCGGGAGCGCCGGATCGAATGTGATGCGGTCGGTTTCGGCACACCGGGATGTTCCGGCGTCCCTTCACCGTGCATCCGCTCGACGGCGTCGTCGATGTCGGCGAGCATCTGCTTCGCGAGCTCGCTCTCGGCTGCGTAGTAACGCTCGGACCACTTGTTGACCATGTGCGCGAACGCCCACGTGGGTTCGACGTCGGAATCGCGGGCGTCGAGTGCGGCCTGCCTGCTCATCCCCTCCACGTACGAGATGTGCTCCTTCAGGGCATCTTTGAGCTGTTCCGGCTCGGTGAGGTGACCGAGCCACATGCGCAGCATCACGCCGTGCTTGAGGACGGGCGGATCGATCGGCGCCTCCCGCGCCCAGCTGCGCATGACGGCCATGCCCGCGTCCGTGATCTTGTACAGGCGCTTGGGTTTCACCCGCGCCTCGTCGTCCACGACGGTCCGCGACGTCACGTATCCCAGGTCCTCGAGCTTCTTCAGCTCCGAGTACACCTGGCTGAAGGACGGGCTCCAGTAGAAGAAACGCACGCTGTACGACGCCCACTTCTTCAGGTCGTAGCCGGACAGTTCCTCGCCGAACGACAGGATGCCGAGTACCGGCCAGCTCGTCGATCGGAGGCCGGCGAACCCGGAGCTCTGTGTGGGGTCGGACGATGGCATTTCCCGAGCCTATCAACCGTGCGCCGCCGGCTGGACAGCGCGAAACCCTGCCGCTGGGCGGGACGGGGCATTCCCCGCCGGGAGGTGCCGCGGCCAGGCTGAACGCAACCCGTCGATCCGAGGAGACACGATGACCCGAACCGAAGAACCCGTGCCGCCGGTGGCACGACGCATCGACGCCGCCGAGCTCAAGGCGGTGCTCGGGCACTTCTGCACCGGCGTCACGGTGATCACCGCACACGACGGCGAGAGTCCGCACGGCTTCACGTGCCAGTCCTTCGTGTCGCTGTCGCTGGACCCGCCGTACGTGTCGTTCAGCCCCGCACGGACGTCGACCAGCTGGCCGCGGTTGCGGGCGAGCGAACACGTCTGCGTCAACGTCCTCGCCCACGACCAGCGGGACGTGTGCGACACGTTCGCGACCAGCGGCGCCGACAAGTTCTCCGGCGTCGGGTGGTCGCACGCCGGAAACGGTGCCCCGGCGCTGGACGGTGTGCTCGCGCAGGTGCAGGCCACCGTCGAGTTCGAGCACGACGCCGGTGACCACACCATCGTCGTCGCGCGCGTCAGCGGCCTGGACGTGCTGCGGGATGCGCCGCCGCTCCTGGTGTACCGCGGCGGGCTCGGCATCTTCACCGCGGCCACGTAGCCGCGCTTTCTCCCGCTCGGCGGCGGTGCCGCTGTCTCCCGCTCCGCGGGAAAGGCTGTGGGAAAAAGCAATTGACACCGGCAGGGTGTGATCGAGACCACTTCGGAAGGTGTGCACGATGAGCGTAGACGAGCAGAACTGGGACCGGGAGGTAGATCTCCTGGTGATCGGCAGCGGTGCGGGTGGAATGACCGCCGCCCTCGCCGGGGCCGAGCGAGGACTCGACACCCTCGTCGTCGAAAAGGCCGGGGTATACGGCGGTTCGACGGCACTGTCCGGCGGCGCCCTGTGGATTCCCAACTCTCCGATTCTCGTCCGTGAAGGTCGCGCCGACGACCCCGGCGACGTCCGGAAGTACCTGGAGTCGATCGTCGGCGACAGCGTTCCGGCCGAACGTCTCGACGCGTACATCGAGCAGGGGCCGGCCATGATGAGGTTCTTCGAACAGAACTGCCCGCATCTCCGGTTCTCCTGGTGCGAGGACTATTCCGACTACCACCCCGAGAACGTGGGCGGACGGCCGAAGGGGCGGACGGTCGAACCGTTGCCGTTCGACATGAACCAGCTCGGCGCCGACGGCGACCTGCAGCGGCCGAACTCCCTCGCGATGCCGGGTGGGCTGTACATGACGTCCACCGAGTTCCGTCACCTCAACATGTTCTTCCGCACCTGGGCCGGACGCAGGACCGCGCTGGGTGTCGGCTGGCGTTCGGTCTTGGCGATGCTGCGGCGCAGGCGGATGGAGACTCTGGGGCAGGCCCTCGTCGGCCGGCTACGGCTCACGCTCCAGGAGGCAGGGGTTCCGCTGTGGCTGAACTCCCCACTGAAGGGTCTGGTCACGGACGAATCAGGAGCTGTCACGGGCGCGGTCGTCGAGTCCGGGGGACAGGAACTGCGGATCCGCGCCCGCCGCGGCGTCATGATGGCCACCGGCGGATTCGAGCAGAGCGAGGAGATGCGGAAGCGGTTCCTCCGGGAAGGCGGCAAGGACAACTACAGCGCCGGCTCACCCGACAACACCGGAGACGGAATCGTCGCGGGGGAGCAGGTCGGCGCCGCCGTCGATCTGATGGACGACGCCTGGTGGATGCCGTCGTTCCGGCGGCCGGACGGCATCATGCACGTCCTGGTGTCGGAGCGGTCGATCCCGCCGTCGCTGATCGTCGACCAGAACGGCAAGAGGTTCACCAACGAGGCGTCCCCGTACGTGTCGTTCGTCCACGACCAGATCGCCGGTGGTCACGACCCCGTGTGGTTCGTGTTCGACTCGAAGGCCAAGAGCCGTTACCAGTTCGGTGGTGTGATGCCCGGCCAGAAGTTCCCCGCGGAGTGGTTCGAGACTGGGCTGATGCAGCGCGCCGCATCCCTCGGCGAGCTCGCGCAGAAGATGGGCGTTCCCGAGGAGTCGCTGTCCGCGGAGATCGCCCGGTTCAATGGTTTCGCGCGTGCGGGGGTCGACGCCGACTTCGGTCGCGGCGACAGCGCCTACGACCGGTACTACGGCGACCCGCGACTGCCCAACCCGACCCTGGACGAGGTCGACAGGGCCCCGTACTACGCGGTGCGGATGGAAGCCGGCGACCTCGGCACCAAGGGCGGGCTCGTGTGCAACGAGCACAGCCAGGTGTGCCGTGGCAGCGGCGAACCGATCGCCGGGCTCTATGCCACGGGCAACACGTCGGCGTCCGTGATGGGCAACGACTACGCCGGTGCAGGCGCGACCATCGGTCCCGCGATGGTGTTCGGCTGGGTCGGCGCTCGGCATGCAGCCGGGGCGGGGCCCCGCAATGTCACCGGGGCGGTGAGCTGAGTGCTTCCCGTCGAATGCCGGCGCTGCGGTAATGCGGTGCTCGTGGAGAAATACAGCGAGGCGCACACGAGCGTGCAGTGGCTGGGCGACGCCGAGCAGACCTGCCCGGAGTTCGCCCAGCGTGCGCAGGAGGGGGAGCACTCGATGTTCGTCCCCACCTGCGGCGCGCTGCGCGGATCGATCGACGATGCGGTGGAGACCGGGCGGGTGGGGCTCTCCCTGCGCAGCTACCCGACTCCGGGCCGCCTGGACTAGAAGGGACAACCGATGTCACGGATGGCAGGCAAGGTCGCCTTCATCACCGGTGCCGGAAACGGCATGGGACGCAGTCACGCGGTCCGGCTCGCGGAGGAGGGCGCCGACGTCGTCGTCGTCGATCTGCCGTCGGCCGAATCGGATCTCACCGAAACGGGAAGGCTGGTCGGCGAACTCGGCCGGCGGGCGGTCGTCGCCCACGCCGATGTGCGTGACCCGTCGGCGTTGCGCGCGGCGGTCGACGCCGGAGTCGCGGAATTGGGCCCCCTCGACGTCGTCGTCGCGAATGCCGGTGTCTGCGACAACCCCGGACCGGCGTGGACGATCGACGATTCGGTCTGGCATCGATCGCTCGACGTCAACCTCACCGGCATCTGGAACACGGCGAAGGCTGCGGTTCCGGCGATGCGGGACGGCGGCGGTTCCGTCGTGATCGTCAGTTCGACCGCCGGCATCAAGGCAGTGGCCGGGGCCGCCCACTATTCGGCGTCCAAGACCGCCGTGGTCGGGTTGGCCCGGACCCTCGCCAACGAACTCGGACCGCAGTTCATCCGGGTGAACGTGCTGCACCCCGGTGCCGTCGGTACCCGCATGACCCTGAATTCCGAGACGATGGCACGGCTGCGGCCGGACCTCGAGAATCCGACCCGGGACGACGTCGTCCCCGTCCTCGCAGCGAACCACATGCTGCCCGTTCCGTGGCTGGACTCGCGGGACGTCAGCAATGCGCTGCTGTTCCTGGCCTCGGACGAATCGCGTTACATCACCGGCACACAACTCGTGGTCGACGCCGGACTGACCCAGAAGGTGTAGAGATGACAGGTCGAGTGAACGGAAGAGTCGTCCTGGTCACCGGTGCCGCACGCGGGATCGGCCGGGCGCAGGCGTTGCGGTTCGCACAGGAGGGCGCGGACGTCGTCGCCGTCGACCTGTGCGGCCCGGTCGGCACGGTGGTGACGCCACCGGCGAGTCCGGAGGACCTCGAGGAGACCGCGAAACTGGTCCGGGACACCGGCCGCCGGATCGTGACCGCGCAGGTGGACGTGCGTGACGGGACGGCGCTCGCCGAGGCGGTCACCGCGGCGGCCGGCGAGCTGGGCGGGCTGGACTTCGTGTGCGCGACGGCAGGCATCACGTCCTCGGGTGCCGCGCTGGAGCTCGACTCCGAGACGTGGCAGACGATGCTCGACGTCAATCTGACGGGGGTGTGGCAGACGTGCAAGGCGGCGGCCCCGCACCTGATCGAGCGGGGCGGCGGGGCGATGGTCCTGACGAGCTCCATCGCCGGTCTGCGCGGGCTCGTCGGCGTCGCCCACTACACCGCGGCCAAGCACGGGGTGGTGGGACTGATGCGGTCGCTGGCCAAGGAGCTCGCGCCGCACCGGGTGCGGGTCAACAGCGTGCATCCCACGAACGTGGACACGGACATGATCCAGAACGACATGGTGCGGCGGGCGTTCCGGCCCGACCTCGTGCACCCCACCCGCGAAGAGTTCGCGGCGGCCGCCGTGACGATGAACATGCTGTCGATTCCGTGGATCGAGCCGGTCGACGTGGCCAACGCCGCGCTGTTCCTGGCCTCGGACGAGGCGCGGTACATCACGTCCGTCGCCCTGCCGGTCGACGCGGGCAGCGTCAGTCGATAATCCCCTAGTCGGTCCGTGTGGTGTGCCATCCGTGGTATGTAGAACAGGTGTCAGTTTCCGATCTCGAGGACGTCGCCGCGATCAGCAGGCTCAAGTACGCGTACCTGCGCGCGCTGGACACGAAGAGCTGGGACGAGTTCGCCGACACCCTGCTGCCGGACGCCACCGCGAATTACGGTGAGCGCCTCACCTTCGACTCCCGCGACGCGCTCGTCGAATACATGAAGTCGACCCTCGGAGCGAACACCATCACCGAACACCACTGCGGTCACCCGGAGATCGACGTCGACGGCGACACGGCGACCGGACGCTGGTACCTCTCCGACACGGTGCTGATCCCGGAACACGGCATGCTGCTGCGCGGGGCGGCGTTCTACTCCGACCGCTACTTCCGCGGACCGGACGGCCGATGGCGGATCGCGCACACCGGATACGAGCGCACCTACGAGGCGGTGATGTCGCTGTCCGACATTCCCAGCTTCCGGCTGACGTCCAACCGGTGGGCAGCGGACACGGAACCCGGCAAAGGAGACTCGTGATGGGGACACTGGACGGCAAGGTCGCACTGATCACCGGCGCCGGTCAGGGAGTGGGCGCCGGCATGGCGTTCGCGCTGGCCAAGGAGGGCGCCCGGATCGCGGTGGTCGGGCGAACGGAGGCGAAACTCGTCGACACGTGCGCCGCCATCGCCGACTTCGGCGGCGTCGCCGAGCCGATCGTCTGCGACGTCAGCAAACGCGATCAGCTGGGCCCGATGGTCGACCGGGTCGTGGACGCGTTCGGTGGCATCGACATCCTCGTCAACAACGCCAACGCGAGCGCGCTCGGACCGCTCCTCGACATCACTCCGAAACTTCTCGACCGCGCCATGGCCGTCGGTCCGGTGGCCACCCTGTTCCTCATGCAGCTGTGCTACCCGCACCTGAAGGCGCGCGGCGGCGGCTCGATCATCAACCTCGTCAGCTCGTCGGCGGTGCGGTGGGACACCAGCGGCTACGGGCTCTACGCGGCCACGAAGGAGGCGATGCGCTCGCTCACCCGGACCGCGGCCAGCGAATGGGGACCCGACGGGATCCGTGTCAATGCGATTGCGCCGCATGCACTGTCCCCGGGCCTGAAATGGTGGACGGAGAACAATCCCGAGGAGGCCGCCGAGTTCGTGAAGTCGATCCCGCTCGGCCGGATCGGTGATTGCGAGCAGGACATCGGACGTGCCGTCGTCTTCCTCGTGGGCCCCGACGCCGGTTACCTGTCGGGCGCCACCATCCCGCTCGACGGCGGTCAGGCGCGCTGGAGCTGATCGCCGCCGATTGCCCCGAGCTTGCTCATTTCCCTCCCATCCGGTAGGAATTGCGTCGTGCATACGACTCACCTGGTGCGACGCCTCACCGTCGACCTGTGCCGTACGTGCGCCAACATCTGTTGTTGCTGATGGCCCGGCGCGCGTACCGCGTGCTGTCCAGTCCTCGGTAGCCTCCGGCATCCGGTAATTCCTCACGCATTCTCCGCGTTCGCAGGTCCGGGCCGGTGCGCCCGTCTCCAGGCTCGATCACCATCGCGGAAAGACATCATGAGTACTGCATTCGAAACCAGAACAGCGTCGCTGACGCTCGACAAGTTCGGCCCCCACTTCGGGGCCGAGATCATCGGCCTGGACGTCGGGGCCGCCACCGACGGCGAGGTGGCCGCGATCCGGTCGGCGTTGACCGAACACAAGGTGCTGGTCCTGCGGGGTCAGTCACTGGACGACGCGAGCCACATCGAGTTCGGTCGCCGTCTCGGGCAGCTGACCGCGGGGCACCCCGTCCACGACAGCGGCGACGTCGCGCAGGAGGTGTACGCGCTCGACAGCCAGGACAACGGTTTCGCCGACGTGTGGCACACCGACGTGACGTTCATGAAGCGACCGCCGCTGGGGTCGATCCTCCGCCCCGTCGTCCTCCCACCGCACGGAGGCGACACCAACTGGGCCGACAGCCAACTCGCGTACGAGTCTCTCTCGCTGCCGGTCCGGCAGATGATCGACCAGCTGACCGCGGTGCACGACGGCAACCGCGAGTTCGGGTACTACCTCGCGCAGAAGCGTGGCGGCAAGGGAAACGTCTGGGACGGTGAGGAAGTCACGGCGCTCGTGCCCGTCGAGCATCCCGTCGTGCGGGTTCACCCGGATTCGGGACGCAAGGGCATCTTCGTGAACCCGGGCTTCACGTCCCACATCGCCGGAGTGTCCGAGGCGGAGAGCCGGGGAATCCTCGACTTCCTCTACGCACACCTGACCAAACCCGAGCACATCGTGCGGCACCGCTGGCGCCTCGGCGACCTCGTGCTGTGGGACAACCGCAGCACCGTGCACTACGCCAACCGCGACTACGGCACCCAGCACCGTGTCATGCACCGCATCACGTTGGAAGGTGATGTGCCTTTCGGCCCGCAGTAGGGCAACCTCCGCATTCGCCGGGCGGGCGGCCTTCGCAGCGACTACCGTCACGATCCGTGACCCCGGCATCGGACATCTCACGACGCAAGTTCCTCGCCTCCGCCGCAGCGGCCGGTGGCGCCGCCTTTCTCAGTTCGTGGGCGGGACCGGTGATCGACCGCGCCTACGCGCAGGACCCGGGCGGTAGCGGGTCGCTGAACGACATCGAGCACTTCGTCTACCTCATGCAGGAGAACCGCTCGTTCGACCACTACTACGGCACGCTGTCGGGGGTGCGCGGGTTCGACGACCCGTCACCGGCGTGGCAGCAGTACGGCTGGACGCCGGGTGCCGGGCCGACCCCGACCGGGTTTCTCAACCCGTTCCGGCTCGACACCACGCAGGGCACGCACCTCGACGGCGAGTGCATCAACGACCCCACCCATTCGTGGGGTCCTCAGCACGACGCGTGGAACGGCGGCGCGATGGACCGGTGGATGCCGGTGCACATCGCGCACGAGGGGCCGCTCAACGGTCCCGCGACGATGGGCTATTACACGCGAGCCGACATCCCGGTGCACTACGACCTCGCGGATGCCTTCACGATCTGCGACCACTACTTCTGCTCGGTACTCGGACCGACGGACCCGAACCGGCTGTACTGGATGACGGGCACTATCGACCCGGACGGGCTGGCAGGCGGGCCGCTGGTCGAGACGCCGACGGTGATCCCCAAATTCGTGTACTCGTGGCGCACCTATCCGGAGAACCTGCAGGAGGCCGGCGTCAGCTGGAAGGTGTACGCCAACAAGGACCTCGGCCCCGTGTCGAGTGTGGCTCTCGACGGGATGCTCGGCTGCTTCACGCAGTACAGCGACCCGAATTCGGAACTCGCTCGCCGCGGCCTCGATCCGACGTACCCGAACGACTTCCGGGCCGACGTCGCGAACGGCACCCTGCCCGCGGTGTCCTGGATCGTGCCCAACATCTTCACCTGCGAGCATCCGGCGCTTCCGCCGGCCGCGGGCGCGGTCGGGATCGTCGAGGTACTCGACATCCTCACGTCGAACCCGGCGATCTGGGAGAAGACGGCGCTGATCATCAGTTACGACGAGAACGGCGGCTTCTTCGACCACGTCACCCCGCCCACCCCGCCGCCGGGTACCCCGGGCGAATACCTCACGGTTCCGTTGAACACGGTGTCGGAGAGCGAGAACAACCCCGGTCCGATCGGCCTCGGTTTCCGGGTGCCGTCGCTGATCATCTCGCCGTACAGTCGCGGCGGCCTCGTCGCGTCCGACACGTTCGACCACACGTCGCAGCTCCGGCTGCTGGAGAAGCGGTTCGGCGTGCCCGTCCCCAACCTCACCGAGTGGCGCCGCGGCGCCGTCGGCGACATGACGTCCGCCTTCGACTTCTCGTCGGCACCGAACTCCGGTGTTCCCGTGATGACCGACCCCGGGCCACGCTTGCAGGCGGCGATCGCGCAGTGCGGGCCGAACGTGGCCGCTGGGACGCTCAACGCCGGTGCACCTTACCCCGTCCCGCCGAATTCGATGCCCGTGCAGGAACAGTCGCCGCTGCGGCGACGCCCCAGCGGGCTGATCATGTAGCGACCTCTCCTCAGGGACGCACCGCGCGGCCCTCCTCGATCGACTGCAGGACGGCCAGCGCGGCGGTCACCGAACGCAGTCCGTCGTGTCCGGTCGCCACGGGCCCACCGTCCCCGCGGACGGCGTCGACGAACGCCCGGATCCCCGGTGCGTACAGGTTGTCGACGGTTTCGAGCGGGACGGTCGTGTCCTGCCCGTCCGCGACGATCCGCAGCGTTCCGGTGGGATCGGGGCGCATGCAGTCGGTGGCGACGAGAGTGCCGGACGTTCCGTGGATCTCGAATCCGGTCACGGCGCCCGGGACCGTGTACGCGTCGTGGAGCGAGAACAGGGTGGAAGTGCCGAGCACGCCGCTCGTCATCACGGCGTCCGCCGGACCCTCGCTCAGTCCCTGGCACACGCCCACCGCCGTCACCGTGGTCGGTTCCATCCCGGTGACGAAGCGGAGCGTGTCGATGTCGTGCACCGCGAGGTCGAGGACGACTCCGCCGCCGACGCCGTCGAGGCGCCACCCACGCAGGGCCTGGCGCAGCAGGATGGCGTTGCTGACGCGCACTGACAGGATGTCGCCGATCGCACCCTCCGCCAGCATCTTTCGCGCTGCGCGGTGAACGGGATGGGTGCGGAGGTGATGGTTGGTCGCGAAGACGACCCCCGCGGCCGCGGCCGCGTCGACCATCTTCTGCGCCTGAGTGACGTCGAAGGAGAGCGGCTTCTCGCACAGCACGTGCAAGCCCGCGTCGATCGCGGCCATGGCGTGGTCGAAGTGCTTGTCGTTGGTCGAGGAGATGTAGGCGGCCTGGACGTCCCCGCCCACGGCCTCGCGCAGGTCGCCGGTAGCGGACTCGATGTCGTGGGTCCGCCGGTAGTCCTCCGCGCGCGCCGCGTCACCGCTGAGCACGACTGCCGCGGCCTGCCCGCACTCGCGTAGCGCGGGGAGCACGCGTGTGGCAGCGATGTTGCTCGCGCCGAGAATCGCCCACCTCATGAGCTTCGGTCCTTCCTCGGGCCGGTGGGTCCGGCCTTCCCTCGGCGGGACTGTACGCCGAGTTCTGAGAGCGCACTACTGTTCGTTATGCGAACGGCGGCGGCCGGTCCGAGCTCAGGGGCGGAGGACGTCGACCGTTTCGCCGGAGGTCGAGGGATCCGGCGTCTCGTCGGTGGTACCGCGCGTGCGCTGACGATAGATCCCGATTCCGACCACAACGGCGGCGAGTCCCATCGAGACGTACATCTGGCTCCTGGTCTCCGGTAGCACGAGCATGCCGACGCAGAGCGCGATGATGGCGGCGATGGTGCACCACGTCAGGTACGGGAACAACCACATCTTCAGCGACAGGTCCTTGCCCTCCGCCTCGAGGCTGCGCCGCATGCGCAACTGCGACACCGAGATGGCCAGCCACACGAACAGGGCGATCGCGCCCGAGGAGTTGACGAGGAACAGGAACACGGTGTCCGGGTACAGGAAGTTGAGGCCCACGGTCAGGAATCCCACAACCGTCGAGACGAGCACGGCCTGGCGCGGAACGCCGGACGAGCCGATCTTCGACAGCGAGGCCGGGGCGTCGCCGCGGCGGGAGAGCGAGAAGATCATGCGGCTCGCCGTGTACAGGCCGGAGTTCAGGCAGGACAGCACCGAGGTGAGCACGACGACGTCCATGATGTTGCCGGCCGCAGGGATGCCGAACGAGTCCATGACGGCGACGTACGGGCTGAGCGCGACGGAGGCGTCGTCCCAGGGGAGCAGCGTCACGACGACGGCGATGGAGCCGATGTAGAAGATGAGGATGCGCCACACGACGGAACGCACCGCATTGCGCACTGCCGCCACGGGGTTCGCGGATTCACCTGCGGCGATGGTGGCGATCTCGGCACCGAAGAACGAGAACACGACCACGAGGACCGCTGCGAACACGGCACCTGCCCCGTTGGGGAAGAACCCGCCGTGGCCGGTGAGGTTGGTGAGTCCGGGCGCTTCGACGCCGGGCAGGGCTCCGCAGATCGCGAGGACACCGAGCACCAGGAAGATGACGATCGCTGCGACCTTGATCGACGCGAACCAGAACTCGAACTCGCCGAACGACTTCACGGACGCGATGTTCGTCAGCGTGAGCAACACCATCAGGATCAGTGCCCAACTCCACTGCGGGACGTCGGGAATCCAGCGGTTCATGATGACTGCGCCTGCCGTCGCCTCGATGCCGAGGACGATGATCCAGAACCACGCGTAGAGCCAGCCGATGCTGAAGCCGGCCCAGCGGCCGATCGCGCGGTCGGCGTACGCCGAGAACGATCCTGTCTCGGGGTTGGCGGTCGACATTTCGCCGAGCATGCGCATCACCAGGATGACGACGATGCCCGCGAGTGCGTAGGCCACGAGAACGCCGGGGCCCGTCTCGCGGATCGCGACCCCGGAGCCCACGAAGAGGCCTGCGCCGATCACCCCCGCGATAGCGATCATCGAGAGGTGCCGCTTCTTCAGCGTGTGCTGAAGCTGCGGATCGGTGGTTCCTGACATGAAGAAATCCCTTCGGCGCTACTCCGGGTGTGATGTGCGTCGCTGATTCGGGAAAGTGTGTACGAGTCGCGGGGGCTCCGGAACCGCCGATTCGGTGAATTTCGTGCGGTCGAGATAGACGAAACGGCAGTACCACGCATCTGCCCAGTGGGTGCCGCGCATCTGCTTTGTCTTGACAACGCGGAAACGCTATGGCTACCGTCACATTATTCAGTCAGCGGACATGCGTTCGGTATGCGAACAGGGTTGTCCGGCACCAACCTAGACGGGACTTCGGAATGAGCGATCACGCCTTCACCCCGGCAGCCGAGAAGCAGGCGCGAAGAGCAGCGCTGAGCAGTTTCGTCGGCGCGGTCATCGACTGGTACGACTTCCTGCTCTACGGGTTGGTCGCCGCACTGGTCTTCAACTCGGAGTTCTTCCCGAACGTCAGCCCGGCGATCGGAACGCTCGCCGCGTTCGCGACGTTCGGCGTCGGGTTCCTGTTCCGACCGCTCGGAGGCGTGGTGTTCGGCCACTACGGCGACCGCATCGGACGCAAGCGGATGCTGATCCTCACCGTCCTGATCATGGGCACGAGCACCGCCCTGATCGGACTGCTGCCGTCGTTCGGGTCGATCGGCTGGTGGGCACCGGCCCTGCTCGTCACGCTGCGCGCCATCCAGGGCTTCGCCGTCGGCGGCGAATGGGGTGGGGCCGCGCTGATGGCCGTCGAGAGCGCGCCGCCGAAGAAGAAGGCGTTCTACAGCAGCGGAGTGCAGGTCGGCTACTCAGTCGGACTCATCCTCGCCACCGGATTCGTCATGCTCATGAGCAACCTGACCACCGAGGACGCGTTCAGTCAGTGGGGTTGGCGTGTCCCCTTCGTCGCCAGCGTCGTCCTGGTCGGTATCGGTCTGTGGATCCGCGCCGGAGTCCAGGAGAGCCCCGAGTTCGTCGAAAAGGTCGAGAAAGTCGAGGAGGAGCAGACCGCGCAGGACAAGAAGCGGATTCCGCTCGTCGAGGCACTGCGCAACCACCCGAAGGCCTTCCTCCAGATCATCGGTCTGCGTTTCGCCGAACTGTTCTCCATGTACATCGTGACCACGTTCGCGCTGAGCTACTCCACTCAGGAACTGGGGATGGAGCGCAACTTCATGCTCAACGTCGGCCTGCTCGTCGGTGCCGTCGGTATCGGCACCATCCCGCTGTTCGCGTGGCTGTCCGACAAGCACGGCCGGCGGCGCGTCTACATCCTCGGCGCCCTGATCGGCGCGGTGTGCGCGTTCCCGTTCTTCCTCTTCCTCGAGAACGGGTCGATGGTCGGCACCGTCATCCTCGCCGTGCTCCTCGTCAACATCTCGCACGACATGGTCGTCAGCGTGCAGCAGCCCCTGTTCACCGAGATGTTCGGGGCCGAGTACCGGTACAGCGGCGCGGGCGTCGGATACCAGGTGGCCAGCGCGATCGGCGGCGGCTTCACCCCGTTCATCGCGGCAGCGCTGGTCACCGCCAGCGGCGGGTCCTGGCACCTCGTGGCCGTGTACCTGGCCGGCGGCTGCATCGTCAGCGCACTGATCGCGTGGCGACTCCAGCCCGATTCGAGTGCCGACGAGTCGGACGCCGCCACACAAGCCAAGCTCGAGAACGCGCATTGAACATGGCTGCACAGGCGAGGCGCGCCGCGTAGGTGGTCAGCCGAGGGACAGGTCGGAACCGATCCGCTCCGCGGTCGCGACGAGTTTCGGCACCACCGACGCCTCGACGTCGTTCCGCGTGTACTGGGTGCCCTGCAGCGAGGAGTTGAGGGCGGCGACCACGGCGCCCGTCCGATCCCGGATGGGAACGGCCGCGCCGCGGATACCGATCTCGAGTTCGTTCTCCGACATCGACCAGCCGTCCGCGGCGGCCTTCCGGACCTCGGCGCGCAATTGTTCGGCGTCGGAGATCGTGTGGGGTGTGAAGGACTGGAATTCGGTGGCTTTCAGGTAGCCGTCGAGCGCGTCGGCCGAAAGTCCCGCCAGCAGAACCCGTCCCGTCGACGTCGCGTACGCGGGGAACCGCATGCCCACCGTGATGGAGATACGGATGATCCTGGGCGAGCGGACCCGCGCCACGTACACCACGTCGGGACCGTCGAGGATGGTGACCGAGATGGTCTCGCCCAGCTCTTTCGCGAGAGCCTCGATGTGCGGATCGGCGACCTGCGGTAGTCGCAGCGCGGCGAGGTACGAGAAGCCGAACCGCAGCACGCGGGGCGTGAGCGAGAAGTTGCGTCCGTCGAGACGCAGGAAACCCTTGTCCACCAGGGTGAGCAGAATACGGCGCGCCGTGGACCGGGTGATCCCGACAGCCTGCGCCACCTCACTCAGTGTGCGTTCCCGGTGCTGGTCGTCGAAGCATTCGAGAACGCTCAGGCCACGGTCCAGGGACTCGAGGAAATACCGTTCCCCCGACGCCGGCTGCTCGGCCACCTCAGCAGCCACCTGTTTCGCGCACGCCGTCATGCTACCGGGCGACTACGTGTGCCGGAGCCGGCTGAACGCCGCATCCAGTGCGGGCAGTCCGCTCGTGTCGATGAGGAAATCGGTCTCGAGACTGTCCCGCAGTTCGTCGACGGTCGCCAGTTCGCGCCGCTCGGACGACCCGCCGAGGTGGTGCACCGTCAGTCGCGTTCCGGCCAGGGCGTAGCGGCGGTCTTCCGTGGCCCGCGCCGCCATGAGTCCGGTCACGAAATGCGATCCGGGCCAGGTCGACAGATACCAGTTGGGGGCCTCGTAGTCGACGGGGTACTGCCTGGTGAGGTCGAACCGGTAGAGGGTCCGCCACTCGTCACCGACGAGCGCCTGCATCGCGTAATCGCCCGCGACGTCGACCAGCCGGAACGGTTCCAGCGGGGTCTCCTGCACGGTGTCCAGTTCGAGGCGCAGCGTCGTGTTGAGGGTCATGCCGCCGAACCCGACGTCGATGAGCCGCCGCTCGCCGGCGACGTCGACGAGCAACAGCATGTGTGAGCGCGGAGTGACCGCATCGATCGGAGATCCCCACAGAACCCGCGCGGCCAGCGGCGTCACGTCGAATCCGAGCTCGAGCAGGACAGCCCGCAGCAGAAGATTCTGCTCGAAGCAGTAACCGCCTCTTCGTGATTCGACCAATTTCTGTTGAAGCGACGGCAAATCGAGCCGGTTCGGTGTGCCGAGGAACGGGTCGAGGTTCTCGAACGGGATCGACCGGGCGTGATGTGCGGCAACCTGGTTCAGCGTCGCCGTCGTCGCGGATCGGTCGCCGTCGTATCCGATCCGTTCGAAATACCGCTCCAGATTCAGATCGCCCGCAGTGGCCATGGAGCACAGTGTAAGCGCGGCGAATCACCGATCAGAGGTCGTCGGGAGCGGTTGCCGCGAGGTAGGCGGCGCCACGCGGCGAGATCCGGTACCCGACGTCGAGGCTGTGCGTCAGCCCCAGGTTCTTCAGCTTCCGGACGTCCCGCTTGAACGGCTGCGTCTCGCGGCCGAGGCTCTCCGCGAGATCGGGCGCGCGGCGGCCGGGGTTGTCGGCGACGAGCTGCAGGATCGTGCGCGTCCACGGGCCGTGACTGCTCCGCGCATCCAGGCGCTCCAGGTGCTGCGCGATATCCGCGATCGTGTCGTCCGAGAGGTCGCCGTCGCTGCTCAGTGCGATGCGGGGATCCTCGCCGACCCACTCGAGGCCGATCCGGTACACCGGCTGTCCGGGGGTGCCGCGCAGCGCGGCCAGCGCGTCGGCGACGGACGCGGCCCCGGCGCGGCGGGCGTCGGCCTCGGTGATTCCGTCCGGGTCGACGGTCGTGATCGAGCTGATCCGGACCATTCCGGAGACGGTGTGGAACTCCGAGCCCTCGAGCACCCGCGGTGCTGCCCAGCGGCGGAAGGCGACCGTGACGATGCCGTCTGCCACCCCCTGCGCGATCTTCCGCGGAAGGATCACCCGCCGTCACCTCCTCATGTGAGTGGCGATGCGTGGTCGAGGATACTTTGCCACTCACCTGGGGGAGGATGAACAGGGTGCGGTCGCGTGACGGGAGGACACCCATGGGACGGCGACTTTTCGCGGCCACAGCGTTGCTGGTGGCCGTCACGTGCGCGGCATGCCAGTCGGAGGGGAGTTCCGCGGAGCCGTCGGCGACCACCGCAGTCGCCGCGTCCGCAGGCAGCGAGCCCACGGTGATCGCCGCCGACCTCGACGTGCCATGGGGGATAGCGCTCCTGCCGGACGGAACGGCACTGATCGCGGAACGCGACAGCGGCGCGATCCGGCACCTGCAGGCGAACGGCGACACGACCGTGATCGGCGAGGTGCCCGGCGTGGCGGCTCGGGGCGAATCGGGGCTGCTCGGCCTGGCCGTCTCGCCCTCCTACGCGTCGGATCAGACGATCTACGCGTATCTGACCACGGACGACGACAACCGGGTGGTCGCCCTGCGGTTCGACGGTCGCAGCCTCGGCGAGCCGGCCCCGATCCTGACGGGCATCCCCGCCGGATCCATCCACGACGGCGGGCGGATCGCATTCGGCCCGGACGGCAGGCTGTACGTCGCCACCGGTGAAGCCGGCGACCGGCCCCGCGCCCAGGACCCGTCCTCGCTCGGCGGCAAGATCCTGCGGATCAACCCCGACGGGTCGATCCCGGCCGACAACCCCACCCCCGGTTCACCCGTCTGGTCGCTCGGGCACCGCAACGTGCAGGGCCTCGCGTGGGACGACGCCGGCCGGCTGTGGGCCACCGAGTTCGGGGCGAACACCTGGGACGAGGTGAACCTGATCCAACCGGGCGGCAACTACGGATGGCCGGAGGTCGAGGGGCGGTCGGACGAGGCAGGCTTCGTCGACCCGGTGGTCCAATGGTCCACCGGCGAGGCGTCCCCGTCCGGGCTCGCGTTCCAGGACGGCGCGCTGTGGGTCGCGGCGCTGCGCGGCGAACGACTGTGGCGGATCCCCGTGGGCGTTGACGGCTCGCTCGGCGAACCGCAGTCGCTGTTCGAAGGCGAGTACGGGCGACTACGTACCGTCGTCGCGACACCGGACGGTGCCGTCTGGTTCAGCACCAGCAACCGCGACGGGCGCGGCGATCCCGGGGACGGTGACGACCGCATTCTCATGCTGCGCCCGTGAGTACTTATTAACCACGGGCGGTTAATAAGTACTCACGGGCGCGGAGCGCACCGGACGGTACGTGACGGTCGGGTAGCCGGTGACGGGATCGACGGTGACCCCCGCCCGCACCCGGTACACCTGCTCGACGAGGGCCTCGGTGATGACCTGGGCGGGACAGCCGGCGGCGACGATGCGGCCGCCCTCCAACACCACTACGCGATCGCAGAACATCGCGGCGAGGTTGAGATCGTGCAGGGCGATGTAGCTGGTGAGAGGCAGTTCGGCGACCAGGGACAGGATGTCGAGCTGATGCTGGATGTCCAGGTGGTTGGTCGGCTCGTCCAGCAGCAGTTCGTCCGGCTCCTGCGCGAGGGCCCGCGCGATCTGGGCGCGTTGCCGTTCGCCGCCGGAGAGTGTGTGCCACAGCCGGTGCGACTTCGACGTCATGCCGGTGTGCTGGAGGGCGCGCTCGACGGCCGGGGCGTCAGCCGACTCGTCGCCGCCGAACATTCCGCGGTGCGGGATGCGGCCGAGCCGGACCACGTCGAGGACGGTGATGTCGACCTCCGTGTCGGAATGCTGATCGACCATCGCCACCCGGCGGGCGATCTGCCGTCGCCGGAGGGTCCTGATGTCGGTGTCGTCGAGGAGGACCCGGCCGGTGTCGGGCTCGGCGATCCCGCTGAGCAATCGCAGCAGTGAGGACTTGCCCGAACCGTTGGGGCCGAGAAGTCCGATGGTCTCGCCTGCTGCGGGGTCGACGGACACCCCGTCGAGCACGAGGTGTCCGCCGCGGCTCCAGCCGAGGTTCGCGGCGCGCAGGGTCATGGGCTCGTCCTCATGCGGAAGAGGATGACGGCGAAGGCCGGGACGCCGATCAGGGCGGTGACGACCCCGACGGGAACTTCCTGGGGTGCGAACACGGTGCGGGCGATCGCGTCCACCCACACCATGAAGATCGCGCCGACCACGGCGGTGGTGGGCAGCAGCCGGCTGTGCCGGGGGCCGACGAGGAACCGTGCGGCGTGCGGCAGGACCAGCCCCACGAACCCGATCGCGCCCGCCGCGCTGACGAGCGCCGCCGTGACCAGCGCGGTGACGGTGAGGAGCAGGAGGCGGATCCACCGCACGGACACTCCGAGGGATGCGGCCGCGGTGTTCCCGAATGCGAAGGCGTCCAGCGCGGAGGACGTGAGGAGGCAGACGCCGATGCCGATCGCGGTGACGGCCCCGCAGAGCGCCACGTCCGCCCAGTCGGCCCCGGACAGCGACCCGAGCAGCCAGAACAGCACCCCGCGGGTCTGCTCGGCGTCGGCGGACGAGATCACGATGAACGACGTCAACGCGGAGAAAAGTTGCGTACCGGCCACTCCCGCGAGCACCACCCGCGACGTGCCGCCGCCTGCGCCGGTCGCCAGCAGCATCACCAGGGCGAACGAGATCACCGCACCCGCGAATGCACCCGCCGACAACGACACCGCCCCGGCGCCGAGACCGAGGACGACGACGAGCACCGCCCCGGTGGACGCGCCCGACGAGATGCCGAGCACGAACGGGTCGGCGAGCGGATTGCGCAGCAGCGACTGCATGATCGCTCCGCACAACGCCAGACCCGCGCCGCACACCGCCGCGAGAAGGGTCCGCGGCAGGCGCAACTCCCACACGATGCCGTCCTTGATCCTGCTCACCCCCGAACTGCCCAGACCGAAGTGCTCGAGGACCACCGCGTACACGTCGCCCACCGACAGGCTCGCCGGACCGAGGGTGATGACGACCCCGATCGACGCCGCGAGCACCACCACACCGCCGAGGAGGAGCGCGGCGAGCAGCGGCCTGGAGTCGAACCGTGTTGCCGCCAAGGTCAGTTCGCCAGTCCCCACTGCTTCAGCGCGGCCGCCGTCTTCTCCACGCCGTCGACGGTGCGGATCGACGGGTTCATGTCGGCGCCGTTCACGACGATGTACCGCTTGTCCCGGACGGCGGTGAGCCGCTGCGTCACCGGGTTCGACTCGAGGAACGCGATCTTGCTGTCGAGCGCATCGCCGTCGATGCTCCGGCGGCTGAGGTCGGCGAGGACGAGGGCGGTGGGGTCGCGGTCGAGCACGCTCTCCCAGCTCACCTGCGGCCACTCGTTGGTGGTGTCGGAGAAGATGTTCTGCGCCCCGACCGAGTTGGTGATGATGCCCGAGGATCCGCAGCAACCCGCCATGTACGGGGTCTTGGTGTCGGCGAACCAGTACGCCAGCGACACCCCGGAGGCCTCGACCTCACGCGAGGCGGCGTCGAACCGCTGCTGCAATTCCGCGACGAACTGCTCACCGCGGTCGCGGACGTCGAAGATCGCGGCGAGTTCGCGGATCTCCTCGTAGACGGTGTCGATGCGCAGCGGCTCGGTGCGCGCCCCGTCGGCGTTGACGCTCTCGTCCGTCTTGCCTACGCAATCGGTCGGCGACAGATAGCTGGGGACGCCCAGTTGGTCGAACTGGTCGCGATCGGCCACACCGCCCGGCCCGAGGGTGCCGCCGAACGACGCCGTCACGAAATCGGGTTCGGTGTCGAGTACCACCTCGAACGACGGCTTGTTGTCGGCGAGCCGCGGAACCCTCGCGTTGTCGGCGGTCAGATTGTCGCGGACGGGGTCGGTCCAGGTGGCGGTTCCCGCCAGGCGGTCCGCCAGACCGAGGGACAGCAGGATCTCGGTCGAACCCTGGTTCAGCGACACCGCCCGCTGAGGCGGCGCGTCCACGGTGACCGTGTGCCCGCAGTTCTCCAGGGTCATCGGGTAGCGGGAGGAATCCGCGGCGGCGGTCTCCTCGGTGGCGGGGGAGTCGCCGGCCGACGAACAACCGGAGACGAGCAGCGCGGATGCCGCGCAGAGAACGGCAGCAGCCTGCCGGAACGAGATGCGCATGGCGCGGGAACTCCTTCATCAGGGCCCAGTCGCGGAGCCGAGAATTCACCGAACGCGATCAGGAGTATTCGGGCTCCGGCCCTCGAAGGACCGTTACCGTTGCGCGTCAGCCCCGGATTCACACCGGGTTCCCTCGCCGATCGTGGCCGTACGGACGGCCTCGGACACCATATACCCGGCCTGCGGCTCCGCCGCCTGTGAGTACTTGTTAACCGCCCGCGGTTAACAAGTACTCACAGGTCAGTCGGTCCAGGGGACGATCGGCGGCTTCACCCACATGATCTTCTCGTCGCGGTGCGCCGGGGTGGCGGCGGGATGGTCGGGGTGGCGCTCCGCCCACGCCGACTTCTGGTCGAGCAACTCGACCACGGTCAGCCACGTCTCCATGGTGCTCGGTGGGTTCGACCCGGCCGCCCGGGCGAGTTTCCGCAGCGTGCTATCGGTGAGGTCGAGGAGTTCCTGACCGCTGATTCCGCGATCCCACACGTACCGCGCGAGTCCCATCGCCTTCTCGCGTCGTCGCTTCGCAGCGCCTTCGGTGTGCGCGAAGTCGACTTCCTGAGGTTCCATCGTCTTCCCTTCTCGTGCGCGTCACCACGGTAGGTCACCCGTGTCTCGTCCCGGTATCGTGGGAGGACGATTCTCGCAGCAGACGCGAGCGGGCGGCGCGAGCAGTAGGGAAGACGGGCGATGGGCAGGCAGCGCGGCGGTCGGGCTGCCCGGACAGCCGGCGGGGGTCCCGTCGCCGGCGTGTACCCGATCGACACGGGCACGTGCGAACTGGCGGAAGACCACCTCAACCCGCACGGCTGGGTGCTGAAGGTGAACGGGGTCGAGAGTTCCCACATCGACCTGTCGGATCCCGCACACCTCGATTTCGAGTACATGCGGTGGATCGCCGAATTGGTCGCTTCGCATTGGGGAACGGACCAGCGGGTGCGGGCCCTGCACCTCGGCGGCGGCGCCTGCTCGCTGGCCCGGCATCTCGCCGTCACGTATCCGGACGCCCGGCAGGTCGTGGTCGAACTCGACGGCAGGCTCGCCGAGTTGGTACGCGAATGGTTCGACCTGCCCCGGGCCCCACTGCTGCGACTGCGGGTGGGTGAGGCGCGCGCGGTCACCGAGACGCTGACGGAGTCCAGCCGCGACCTGATCGTGCGCGACGTGTTCGCCGGCAACACGACCCCGGCACCGCTGACGACGACGGAGTTCACCGGGCAAGTGCGACGGGTGCTGGCGCCCGGCGGGATCTATGCGGTCAATTGCGGCGACACCCGCGACCTCGTCCTGGCGCGCCGGGAGGCGGCGACCATCGGCAGCGTGTTTCCGCACACCACGATCATCGCCGATCCGGCCATGCTCAAGGGCCGCCGCTACGGCAACATCGTGATCGCGGGCAGCGACGTGCCGATCGGCGACGACCCTGCACTCGTCCGCACACTGCTGGGCGGTGGTGTGCCTGCCCATGTCTGGGACGACCGGCAGGTGCGGACGTTCGCCGGTGCGGCGCGGGTGCTGCGCGACGCGGACTCCGGGAGCTAGACCAGCACCCAGATCAGCGAGGCCATCGCGAAGCCCACCACCGACAGGATGGTCTCGAGCACCGTCCACGTCTTCAGGGTGTCTTTCACCGACATGTTGAAATATCGTGACACGATCCAGAATCCGCCGTCGTTGACGTGGCTGGCGATGATGGATCCTGCCGACACGGCGATCACGATCAGGGCGATCTGCGCGGACGAGTAGTTTCCGGCCGCGACCGACGGTTCGATGACGCCTGCGGTGGTGACGATGGCGACGGTCGCCGAACCCTGGGCGATGCGGAGTGCGCAGCTGATCAGGTACGCGGACAGGATGACCGGGAGACCGAGTGCGTCCATCGAGTCGGCCAGGGCCTGACCGACTCCGGTGGCCCGCAGCACCGCGCCGAAGAACGCGCCGGCACCGACGACCAGCAGGATCATGCCGACCGGCCTCAACGCCGCCGCGGACATCGCACCGATCTCCTGCGCCGTGATTCCGCGCCGGGTACCGAGCAGGTACAGCGCCAGCAGGACGGCGATGGTCAGCGCGATCGTGGGCGTGCCGAGGAAGATGAGGACCGACAGCAGCGTCGAGCCTTCGTCGAGGACCACGTTGCCGACCGTCGCACCGAGGATCAGCACCATCGGCACGAGGATGATGAACGAGATCAGCCAGAGTGGCGGCGGGTTCTTGTCGGCGTCCTTCTCCTCCGGGATGAACTCGTCGGGGACCTCGATGATCACGCGCTTGCCGATCCAGCTACCCCAGACGACACCACTGACGAACCAGGCGGGGATGCCGCAGGCGAGGCCCATGATGATGATCCAGCCCATGTCGACGTGCAGCAGACCGGCCGCGGCGACGGGGCCCGGGTGCGGCGGCAGGAACGCGTGGGTCATGGACAGGCCGGCGAGCATCGGCATCGCGTACATCACCAGCGACTTGCCGCCGCGCTTCGCCGCCACGTACACGAGCGGGGCGAGGATGAAGATGCCGATGTCGAAGAAGACCGGGATGCCGAGAACGAGGCCGGTGACACCCATCGCGAGCGGAGCGCCCTTGGGCCCGAACAACTTCAGTAGTCGTTCGGTCAGGACGTCGGCACCGCCGGAGCGTTCCATCATCGCGCCGAGGACGGTGCCCAGGCCGATGATCGGGGTGATGTGCCCCAGGATGCCGCCGAACCCCTTCTCCAGAATCGAGTCGGCCGCCGACGTCGGTGTGCCGACCAGTTCGACCACCGACACTCCCGCGACGAGCGCGACGCCGACGCCGACGACGATCAGCGCGATGAACGGCTCGAGCTTCAGCTTGATGATGAGGAGCAACAGCACGGCGATGGATACCGCTGCGAGAGTGAGTAGTCCGGCTGTGTCGTGCTGCAGCCAGTCGACGAACGACGTCATTGCGTCTCCAGGGGAGGTGGGTGGGGTCGGGCGAGAGTGGGTCTAGTTCGAGAGCGCGGCGACGAACGATCGTGCGCGGTCGGTGATGTCGGTCCAGTTGCCTGCCGCGACGCTGGACGGTGGGACGACGCTGGTGCCCGCGCACACGGCAAGCGCGCCGGCGTCGAGGAACTGGCGGGCGTTGGAATCGTTGATCCCACCCGACGGCAGGAGTTCCACGCCGGGATACGGGCCGTGCAGGTCCGACAGGTAGTCGGGGCCGAGTCGCTTGGCGGGGAAGATCTTGACCGCGGCCGAGCCGAGATCGACGGCCATGGCCACCTCGGTGGGGGTGAACGCGCCGAGGAAGACGGGAATCGAGCGTCCCGTCGCGACTTTCGCGACGTCGGGACGGATGCCGGGGGTGACGAGGAACCGGGCGCCGGCGTCGATCGCGGCGGCGGCCTGATCGCCGGTCATCACGGTTCCGACGCCGAGGATGCTGCCTGCCGCTGCGGCCGCGTCGGCGGCGCGGCCGAGATGATGGAGCACGTCGGGCGTGGTGAACGTCAGCTCGACCGTCCGGATTCCGCCCTCGGCGAGTGCGTGGCACAGGTCTGCGGCGTCGGGTATGGTCTCCGCTCGCACCACCGTCAGTACCCGGTCGGCACGCAGAATGTCGATCTCGGTCATCGAACTGCTCCTCCTTCTTCGCGGCGTAACGATCTACCGGCGGTCGCGCCGGTGAGGCGGCCGTCCTCGAGGGCGAGGCGGCCGCGGACGAATACGTGGGTGATACCGGCCGCCGCCTGGCGCGGCTGCGCGTAGGTCGCGGTGTCGCTGACCGTTTCCGGATCGAAGAGCACGAGGTCAGCGGCGTATCCGCGGCGGACGTACCCGCGATCGACAAGTCGCAGCCGGGTCGCGGCTCGGCCGCTGAGGTGACCGACGCACTCCTCGAGGGACATCAGGCCGAGGTCGCGGCTGTAGTGCCCGAGGTAGCGTGCGAACGTTCCCCACCCGCGCGGGTGCGGTTTCGCGCCGACCAGCAGTCCGTCGCTGCCGCCGGTGTGCCGGGGGTGCTGCATGATTGCGCGCACGTTCTCCTCGTGGCCGACGTGTTGCAGGATGCCGCTGCCGAGTTGGTCGCGGATCAGGATGTCGATGCAGACGTCGAAGGGGTCGCGATTCTCCGCGACGGCGATGTCCGCGACGGTCTTCCCGACGTAGTCGTCGAGTTCGGCGTTCTGCACGCCGCTGATCTCGAGTGTGTGCCACTCGGCGATCACCCCGTGGCAGCCGTCGGAGCCGGTGACCTCGAGATGCTCCCGGATGCGTTCGAGGGCAACCGGATCCCGGAGGCGATCGAGAGTCTGTTCCATGGTGCCCGCCGACGCCCAGCTGGGCAGGATCGCCGACAGCGTGGTGGCGCCGGGAAGGTACGGATAGGTGTCGAGGCTGATGTCCGCACCGGCGGATTCGGCCGTGTCGAGCAGGGCGAGCAGTTCCGGGGCGCGGCCCTTGTTGGGGCCGAAGTTCAGCGTGGCGTGGGCGAGATGCAGTGCGCACCCGGCCCGCGACGTCAGGTCGACCATCTCGGCGTAGGCCTCCATGGCACCGGCGCCGTAGGACCGGTGGTGCGGGGAGAAGTAGCCGCCGTACTCGGCGACGGTCCGGCACAGTGCCAGCAACTCCTCGTTGTCCGCATACATCCCCGGCGTGTAGGTCAGCCCCGCGGACAACCCGACGGCACCCTCCGCCATGGACTGCGCCACGATCCGCTGCATCTCCTCGATCTCCGAGGGCGTCGCCGCGCGGTCGTCCCAGCCGACCACCAGCGCCCGGACGACCCCGTGCGGGACGAGATATGCGACGTTGGTGGCGATACCGCGATCGAGTCGGTCGAGGTATTCGCCCACACTCCGCCAGGAGAAGTCGAAATCCTCGGGATCGGTGTTCCACCCCGCGATCTTGCGCCGGACCACCGCGAGCACGTCGTCGGTGACGGGTGCGTAGGACAGCCCGTCCTGACCGAGTACCTCGGTGGTGACCCCCTGGGTGATCCGCGACGGGTGCTCGGGGTTCAGCAGGATCTGCAGATCCGAGTGGGCGTGCATGTCGATGAAACCGGGCGCGAGCACCAGGCCGTCCGCGTCGATCACACGATCCGCGCGAGGGCGGGCGGTCTCGGAGTGGTCGGCCTCGGGCCAGATTTCGGCGATTCGGTCTCCGTCGACGAGCACGTCGGCGCGGTACCTCGGCGCCTCCGAACCGTCGACGACGGTGGCGGAACGGATCAGAGTGGTCATGATGTGAGTCCTCGGCCGGGGATCAGAAGAAAGTGCGGATCAGGTCGACGACGACCGGATCGTCGGAGTCGTCACCGACGACCGGAATCCAGCGCCACTTGTCGAACGCGGTGCACGGGTGGGAGAGACCGAGCCGGACGACGTCCCCGACGCGCAGATCATGTTCGGGCCGTGCGGGATCGAGCCGGAGGAACGCGTGCTGGTCGTTGACGGCGGTCACTTCGGCGCCGACGAGGGGCCGCGGCGTCGCCCCGAGTTGGCCGGCGACGGCCTGCGCGGTGGGGAGTCCTTCGTCGAACGGGACGTCGCGCTTGCCGGCGTCGAGCAGGGCGAGGCCCGGCTCGGGGCGGGACACCACCCGGGCCCACGTGTGCATCGCCGACGTGAGACGACGCGCCTGGGTGTCTTCGCCGCGGCCGAACGGTGAGATCCCGGTGTAGAAGCCGTCGTCGTGGATGATGTATGCACCGGCGCGGACCACCACTTTGGTTCTGCCGCCGGCCAGTTCGGCGAGCACCTCGGCGACCACGTCGAAGTAGGCGCTGCCGCCCGCGGTCACGTACACGTCCTGACCCTCGGGGTAGCGGCCTTCGGCCTCGAGCCGGCGATGCAGTTCGGCCATCGACCGGAGGTACGTGCGGACCCGGGCGAGGGAATCCTCGGAGGCGTCGTGTGCGAGGGCGCCCTCGTAACCGGAGACGCCGGCCAACCGCAGTGCGGGGCTCTCCCCGATACGTGCGGCCACCGCCACAGCCTCGGCCACGGAGCGTGCGCCGGTGCGTCCTCCCTCTCCGCCGAGTTCGACGAGCACGGGCAGCGGACGGACCACCGTGACGTCCGTGAGCGCCGCTGTCATCGCGTCGACCGTCTGCGGGGAGTCGGCCCACATCAGTACTTCGAGTTCCGGGTTCGTGTCCATCTGCTCGGCCAGCCACCGCAGCGCGGTCGGGTCGACGAGCGAGTTCGCGATCTGCACCCGGCGCGCGCCGAATCGCACCGCCACCCGGAGCTGACCGAAGTTCGCCAGCGTGATGCCCCACGCGCCGCTTCGGATCTGCCGGTCCCACAGCACCGGAGACATCGTCGTCTTCCCGTGCGGAGCGAGATCGACCCCATGCGCCTCACACCAGGCCGCCATGGTGTCGAGATTGCCGGCGATGGCCGTCTCGTCGAGGACCATCACGGGCGTGCTGAAGGCGGACAGCCTCGGCTGCGTTCCGAGGAACTCGGTCTTGGTCAGGCCGTTCGCCGCGGAGGGGAGGGCTTTGTCCACGTCGGACAAGCGCAGCTCGTCGAGCTCTGCCAAGGCGCCGGAATCGAGTGTGTCCGGTCCGCTGATCGTCATCGTCGATCCTGTCGTTCGGGTTCTGTGGGGCTGGTCTTCATCGGAGAAAGACCGTGAAGTGCTACGTTGCACTCTATGCAACGGTGATTGCGTTTTTGAGTCACCTATGTCTAGCATTGGCCTGGGTCATCGTCAACGGTCCGGTGTGGCATGCATCGCCGGGGCGAGGGCTCTCGAAACGCAACTCCAGTGCCGGTCCGAGCAGTCGTAGAGGTAACAAGTGCAGGAATCGACCCCCACCCCCGAGTCCGGTGTCGCGTGCCTCGGTGAGGCGATGGTCCTAGTGGCCCCGGACTCGACACTCCACCTGGCCGGCGCCGAGGCGAACGTCGCCGCCGGGCTCGCCGCGCTGGGCGTTCCCGCCTCCTGGGTCGGCCGGCTCGGCGACGACGAGTTCGGCGCCCTCATCCGCGCCGAACTGCAGGCGCGGGGTGTCGACGTCCGCGCGATCGAGGTCGATCCCGACAGGCCCACCGGGCATTACTCGAAATCCACCGCCCTCGACGAGCACGGCGAGCCGCGAACCGACAGCCTGTATTCCCGGGCGGGTTCGGCGGCGTCGGCCATGGATCCCGCATTCCTCGACCGGCCGGCGGTCGCGGACCTGTTCGGCCGCGCCGCCGTGGTCCACTGCAGCGGAATCACACCGGCCCTGTCCGATTCGTGCCTCGCGCTGATGCGGAGACTTCTCCGCGACCGGCCGGGAATCTCCGGTGTGGTCAGCTTCGACGTCAATTGGCGTGAACAGCTGTGGCCGGACGGCGACCCGCGGATGGTCGTGGAACTGGCGAATCTCGCCGATTTGGTTCTCCTCGGCGCGGACGAGGCCCTTCGTGTTCTCGGTACCGCGGATCCACACGAGTTGCGGCTCATCCTGCCCGCCCCGGCCACCGTCGTCGTCAAGGACGGAGCGCACCGGGCGCTGGCCGTCGACCGAAGTGGCCGCAGTGTGGCGGTTCCCGCGCTCCGCGTCGACGTCGTCGAACCCGTCGGAGCAGGCGATGCTTTCGCCGCCGGATATCTCAGCGGTGTGGTGCGCGGCGAGGATCAGGCGCGGTGCCTGCGCCGCGGACACATCGGTGCCGCCGCCACCCTGACGGTGGCAGCGGACTCGGCGCCCCCGCCGCCCGCCGAACTGCTGGACGAGTTGCTCCGGTGCTCCGAATCGGATTGGGCGGCAACCAGCGTCACCGCCAACGGCTTCTCCCTCGAGAAAGTGGAGTGAACCGATGAGCCAGAGTGTCTCCCGCGCGCTGCACCTGCTGGTGCAACTCGGCAACGGTCCCGCCAATCTCGACCAGCTGGCCGAATCCACCGGGGTCCACAAGACCACCGTGCTCCGGCTGCTGCGCACGCTGTCCGACGAGCGGTTCACGTTCCGCGACAACAGCAACCAGTACCACCTCGGTTCCCGCATCTTCGAGCTCGCCGCGCAGGCCACCGATCAGCGGGAAGTCCGGCGCATCGCGTCACCGCACCTCGTCGCGTTCAACCGCGAATACGGGCGCACCACGCACCTCGCGGCGATGGAGGGAGGTGACGTGGTGTACATCGACAAGCTCGAATCGCACGATCAGATCAGGATGTACTCGCGAATCGGGCTGCGCGCCAACCTCAATTCCACCGCGGTCGCGAAAGTGATCCTCGCCGACCTGCCGGATTCGGAACTGCGGCCCATCGTCGACACGATGGACTTCTCCGCCCGCACCGCCAACACGATCACGACACCCGGACGCTACCTCGACGAGATCCGCATGGTCCGAGAGCAGGGCTGGGCGCACGATCAGGAGGAGAACGAGCCGTCCGTCAACTGCATCGGAGTGCCCATCCGCGGCGCGTCCGGCCGCGTCGTCGCCGCCGTCTCCGTCTCGGTGCCCGACGTCGTGCTCAGCTACGAACGCGTCCTCGACCTGCTCGAACCCCTTCAGGCCGTGGGGGCGCGGATCTCCCGCGACTGCGGATACCGCGCCCAGCCCTGACCGTCCCCCGTCCACCCGAAAAGTAACGACACACAGGAGAATCGACATGTCCGACACCACCGTCATCCGCACCGAAGGCGCCCCCGCCCCCGCGCACACGTTCAGCCAGGGCATTAAAAAGGGGAACATGCTCCAGGTGTCGGGGCAGGGCCCCATGGACCCCGTCACCAACAAGTACATCGCGGAGGGCGACGTGCGCGAGCAGACCCGTCGCACCCTCGAGAACGTCAAGGCGATCCTCGAAGCCGGCGGTGCGAGCGTCGAGGACGTGCTGATGTTCCGCGTCTACCTCACCACGCGCGACGACTTCGCCGCGATGAACGACGTGTACGGAGAGTTCATCGCGGCGAACGTGCCGAGCGGACAGCTGCCGTGCCGGACCACGGTGTTCGTCGACCTCCCGCATGAGGTCATGCTCGTCGAGATCGACGCGCTGGCAGTGACCGGCTAGGTCACTACGCGGTGACGAGGTGCCGGCAGCTCATCCGCGGCGACACGGGCAGCTCTGTGAACACGGGCTCGGACGATTCCGTCGTCGGCACCTCCAGGTAGAGGTGGCTGCCGTCTGCCACGACCCCCTGCGGTTGCAGGCCGATCAGCTTGGCCACCACGTAGGTGGCGCTCAGGCTGGTGACGTCGCGGATGATGCCGAGCCGCAGCAACGACCGCGTCTCCGCGATCGCCTCCTGCTCACCGGCCCGCAGGACCAGCCGCAGTCCGGGTGACAGGGCCTGCGCGGCTACGGACACCGCGATGTTGTCCAGGTCGTCGGAGCCGACGGCCGCCAGGGCCAGCGCGCGGCGCACACCCAGTCGCTCGAGGAGTTCACGGTCGCCACCGTGCCCGACGACGGTCGGGATGTTCATCGACCGCACGAGCCTCAGGTTCTTGGCGTGGGGGTCGCGCTCGACGCCCACCACCGCGACACCGAGAGCCTGCAGCTCCCGGCAGAGCCGGAGCCCGACCTGGCCGAGGCCCACGACGATGACGTGCCCGGAGCGGGGCAGGACGCGGCTGCCCACCAGGCCGACGAGCCGGGGGCCGAGCAGGCGCTCGATGATTCCGGCCGTGAACATGGCCGTGAAGACGACGGTGAACAGCATCGCCACCGACGCGAACACCGCGTAGGCGGGGCTGCCGTGGGTGTCGGTTCCCGGGCCCACGGTGGTCACCACGCGCACCGCCTCGTTGAACGCGTCGAGCGGTGCCACGTGCTGGCCGAGCATCAGCCACAGCCAGTCGGCGAACAGGACGGCGAGAAGTCCGGCGAGCCCGCCGAGCAGGATGCGCGTGCCGATGTCGTGCGACCGCAGCAGTCCGGTCGCGCCGGTCGCCGCGGTGCGCCACCAGTTCCGCCGGGGAAGGTCGACGTGTGCGCCTTCGGGGTGGCCGTCGATCATGCGGACCGTCAGCATGTGCTCGCCCGCGTGCCGGGCCGCGACGAGTTCGGGTTCCAGGCACGGACCGGCGAGTGTGGGCGCGGCGAGGTCGGCCGGTGACGTCACCTCGCACTGCGGAAGCAGCTGGGACAGCTGGTCCGCGACCGTGCGGTCGAAGATCGTCACCACCAACGGGATCGACGCCGAGATGTGCGCGGCGGCCAGCGCATACCGCAGCGCGACGACGTCGTCGCGCACCAGTACGGCCATACCGCGGGGTTCGTCCGCCATCGCCAGACGGAGTTCGTCGTCGTCGGGGGCGACGAGATGGCGTACGTGGAAGTCCCTTTCGCGGAGGGATGCACAGACCCGTCGGGCCACGGTGGTTTCGCCGATGACGAGATATGAGTCGTTCACGTGTGGTCCTTCCGGCTCGGGATCACGAGAGCGTACCCGAGAAAAACCACAGATCCCACACGAGAACGTCTACCGATGAGTAGCCGGAACACGTTATCGGCCAATGAGTTTGCGATGCATCCGCCCTACTCGTCGGTAGGAGCGCACCGGATCGCCAGGACGAGTCCGATCGCACCGATCCAGACCAGGCCGCCGAGGCCGCCGGGAACACCGCCTCGGTGACCGTGGTTGGGTGAGGTATGAGCCTCGATGCGAATGACGACCGGCGCCCCCTTCTCGACCTCGTCGCCGCACACAACCGTGCGGTCCTCGCGACGATCAAACGCGACGGGCGCCCACAATTGTCCAACGTGATCTATGCCTGGGACCCCGGCACGCAGACCGCGAGGGTGTCGGTGACGGCGGATCGGGCCAAAACCCGGAACGCCGCCCGCGACCCACGGGTGTCGCTGCACGTCAGCGCGACCGACTTCTGGAGCTACGCGGTCGTGGAGGGAGACGCGGAACTGAGCGCGGTCGCGGCGGATCCGCACGACTCGGCGGCGGACGAGCTCGTCGACGTGTTCCGGCTCGCGTCCGGAAAAGAGCACGACGACTGGGAAGAGTTCCGCCGCGCGATGGTGGCCGAGCACCGGCAGGTCCTCCGGGTCTGCGCGGCGAAGGTGTACGGCATGGCCCAGCTGCCCTGAGTGTGCGAACGTAGCTGTGGCAGCCGGTCGGAGCCGGTGGGACGATTGAGTCATGCGCAGGAGACGGTGGCCGGCGGCACCGCCGCCTGCCACGGAGGGAATTGTGGTGCACGGGCCGGTGGAGCTCGTGACGAGCCGCGACCTGACCCTGCGCCTGGCCGAGGTCGTCGCGCACCCGACGGGCATGCTGCTGCGCGTCGAGTTGACGGCGAGAGGCAGATCCGCTGATCTCGCGCGGCACGAGACGCGTCCGCTGGACGATCCCGACGACCCCTCGGCGCGGTGGTCGTATCTCGCGGTGAACGTGCGGGTCGACGACATGGAGGGTGTCGCCGATCCACGCCACCCGCATTCGACGTCGAAGACGGACACCGTCGACGCGTCCGAATATCACTCCGCGCCGCACTACTGGATCAGCGACTACCCGGAGTCGGGAACGATCACGCTGACCGCGGGGTGGAAGGAAATAGGGCTACTGCCGAGAACCCGGACGATCACTCTCGGCCCGAATCCGAGTATGCGACCCGCCCGATAGTCATCGCGGGTAGATATACGAAGGTGCCCTTCGGCGCCATGGGAGCGTCGAAGGGCACCTTCGCCCTGCGAGGGGAACGTAGATCAGGGCAGGGGAACCCAGGTGCCGAAGAACCAGAATCCGTGCGGGCTCGGCGCGGGGGCCTGCTGCTGCGGAGCGTGCTGCTGCTGCTGCGGTTGAGGCTGCGGTGCCTGCTGCTGCTGGGCGGGGGCGGGGTTGTGACCCACCGGGTCGGCGCTGGCAACGCCGGCTCCGATGCCGAGGGTTGCGAGGGCGATACCAGCGGTTGCGACGGCCTTGGTCACGATGGACTTCATGCGGTTCCTCCTGGAACGTATCGGATGCGGTGTCAGAACTTCCTGACACAATTCAGATTGCTCCCCGTCCCTGCCACAACTCTTCGCTCAGCCTGTCAATCTCCTGGGTGTCAGCGGGGCTGCTCCGCGAGCTTGGCGGCGATCACGCCGTTGAGCCGTTGCAGACCACTCGGGGTGATGCCGTGGATCTGACCCTCGATGCTGCGCACGACATACGTGTCGCTGAGAACCTTCTCGCTCGACTGGATCAGAACCGTTCCGGCGCCGGTGAAGTCGAACTGCCGTTCCTCCCCGGAGTTGATTCCCATCATGTGGGCGCCCGCCGCGAGGAAGTTGCTGATCCACCCCTGATCGTAATGGTGGCTCGGGGACGGGCAGTCGGCCCACCCGACGAGGGCCTCGGGGTCGATCCGCAGCGGCGGCTCGGCGAACATCACCGGGCCGTTGGACGACGCCAGGAACTTGCCGGTCCCGATGAGCGTCAGGAAGCCGGGCACGATGGACTGGTTCAGGGCCAGACCCGGCTCGAACGCAAGGAGATTCGACGCCCGGATGGTGAGGTTGCCGTCGTCGAGATCGTACGAGTTGATGTCGTAACCGCGGTCGCCGATGATCAGCTTCCCGAATCCTTCGGCCACCGCGTAGTCGCCCATGTACAGCGGCGCCGAGAACTGGTTGGCGACCATGTGCAGTGCGGCGCCGTGCAATCCGTGGGTCAGTGCCTGGAACTGCATCTGCCCGTAGTAGGCGATCATCGCACCCTTGCGGATGAACCAGGGCGCGGTGAGGTCGATGCAGAACGCGTAGCTGTTGTCGGGAATGTTGTCGCTGGCGCCGAGAGTCGACGGATTGTGGATGGCGGTCACAGTTTCTCCTCCGAAGCCTGAACGTAGACGATGCCCTGACCCGTGCACTGCAATTGCATCGCTTCCCCGACACCGCGGCCCATGGCCTCACGCCAGCCGACGGCGGATTTCAGTTCCACCTGGACGCTCCCGTACGTGCCGACGAATGCGTCAGGGTCGACAAAGACCGGATTCGGCCCGCCCACAGGCAATTCGATAAAGCCGCCGTGCGCGAGGAGTACCGCCGACCCGTACCCGGACAGCTGCGTCGTGAACATACCGGTACCGGAGAGGGCGCCTGCCGCCGCGCCGCGCAGGGCACCGAGCATGCCGCGCCCGCCGCCACCGCCCTGACTCGTCACGGAGATCACCGAACTCTGCAGTCCCGCATTGTGAGCGAGCAACCGGGACGCCTCGACGCACAGCGCACCGCCCTGCGACATGTCGACGACATGCACCTCGAGCCCGGCGTGACCGTAGTGCACCTCGCCCTGCCCCTGCGCGAGCATCGTGCGTTCGTGCTCGCCCTGCATCATGCGTCCGGCCATCCGGGTGAATCCACCCATGCCCGCCATGGACTGGGAACCCGGAACCTGATGCGGCGTGAACTGGACCTGGCCCGTGTAGAACAGCATCGCGCCGGTGCGGGCCACCACACCGCCGGCGGCGCCGACGTCGACCTTGACGACCTTCGAGTTCACTTTCGAGAAGACCATGGGGCTCACCGCTCTGCCGGTTGAATGGAGACGACGCCGTGACCGTCCCACTTGAGGGAGAAGGCCTCACCGTTGCCCTGCCCGACGGCGTTGCGCCACGACACGTCGGTCACGAACGACTGCGTCACCTGTCCGCGCGCCGAGACGAACGCGTCGGGATCGACCACCAGCGGGTACTGCGGCGACACCTCGAGGTGGATGAGCGGCCCGCCGGCCGACAGCAGTGCCACCTGACCCTGCCCGGAGACGGTCGTGGTGAACAGGCCCTGACCGCCGACCCCGCCGCGCAGTCCGGTGAACGTGACGTTGGTGTTCAGGTTGCCGCTCAAGGCGAGCAGCTGCTGCGACTCCACCTGTAGGGTCTCGTTCGCCAGGTCGACGACGGAGACGTACTGACCGCCCACCGCGAGGTACACGACACCGTGGCCGGAGCACTCCATCAGCGACAGCGCCTCGCCCGTGGCACGCCTCTTCATTCCGGCGAGCACACCGTCACCGCTACCGAAACCTGCCGACTTGAAACTAACATTGCCCTCGTAGGCGATCATCGAACCCTGTATCGCCCGGATGGTGGTTCCGGCGAGCTGCGCCTCCACCACCTTCTTCGACTTGTCGAGCAGCCGCCCCATGGGTGCCCTTTCCAGTGTCGAGCGGCAGTGCCCGTGACCGAGTCACGAGCACTGCCGCTGGATGTGAGTACAGGCAGAACCTAGCCGACGGACACCGGTTTCTGCTCGTCCACGTCGTCTTCCGCTTCGCCGGCCGTCGCGACGGCCTTGCGATTGCGGACGATGCTGGAGATGAAGGCGGCACCGATGAGGGCGACGCCGACGAGTCCGGTGACGTTCTCGTTGACGTGGTAGCCGATGGACACCAGCAGGATCACGGCCAGTGCGCCGATGGCCCAGTGGGCGCCGTGCTCGAGGTACACGTAGTCCGACAGGGTGCCCTTGCGGACCAGGAACACCGTGATGGAACGGACGAACATCGCGCCGACGAACCCGAGGCCGAGGGCGATGATGATCGGGTCGGACGTGATCGCGAACGCGCCGATCACACCGTCGAAGGAGAACGACGCGTCGAGGACCTCGAGGTACATGAACAGGAAGAACCCGGCCTTACCGGTGGCCTTGGCCAGCTCGGTCGGTCCGCCCTTGGACCCTTCGACCAGTTCGCCGTCTTCGTCTTCCTCGGGAGTGTTGAACAGCTCACCGAGACCGTTGACGGCGATGTAGGTGACCATGCCGAGGACGCCGGCGATCATCACCGTGGAGACCGTGTCCTCGGGGGCGATGTACGCGGCGGTGATCAGCAGCAGGGCGCCGGCGATGATGACGGCCAGCTGGTCGAGCTTGCCCGCGCGGGCGAGGGGCTTCTCCAGCCAGGACAGCCAGGTGATCTCACGCTCTTCCAGGATGAAGCCGAGGAACAGCATCAGCAGGAACATGCCGCCGAACGCCGCGATCTGCGGGTGCGCGTCGGTGAGCAGGGTTTCGTAGCTGGCGCTGCCGTCGGGGAAGTACGCGGCGCCGTCGGCAGGCGGGTTGAGGGCCAGGTCGAGGGCGGCGACGGGGCCGAGGCCGGACGCGAGCCACACGATGACGAGGGGGAAGACCAGGCGCATGCCGAACACCGCGATGACGATGCCGACGGTGAGGAAGATCTTCTGCCAGAACTCGCTCATCCGGCGCAGCACGGTGGCGTTGATGACGGCGTTGTCGAAGGACAGCGAGATCTCGAGGATCGACAGGATCACCACGAGGAGGACGGCCTGGGGGCCTCCGTAGATCGCCGCGACGATGAGGGAAATCACCGTCACCGCGAAGGAGAGACCGAATATTCGCAGAACCACGAAGCGTGGCCTTTCTCTAGTGGGCATGCAGGGTGGCTACTGCAGGTGGACGAACACCGGGGGAGGGTTTCACGTCAGGGCCGTGAAAACCCTCCCCCGGCTGGAGAACGTGACGACTGTCAGACGTTGACGCCGTAGTCGCGGGCGATCCCGGCCAGCCCGGACGCATAGCCCTGGCCGATGGCGCGGAACTTCCACTCCGCGCCGTTGCGGTACAGCTCGCCGAAGACCATAGCGGTCTCGGTCGACGCGTCCTCGGACAGGTCGTAGCGGGCGAGCTCGTTGCCGTTGGCCTGGTCGACGACGCGGATGTAGGCGTTGCGCACCTGACCGAACGACTGCGAACGCGTCTCCGCATCGTAGATCGAGACGGGGAACAGGATGCTCTCGATGTTCGCGGGGACCGCCGCCAGGTTGACGTTGATCACCTCGTCGTCGCCCTCGCCCTCACCGGTGGTGTTGTCGCCGATGTGCTCGATCGAGCCGTCGGGGGAGCGCAGGTTGTTGAAGAACACGAAGTGCTGGTCCGACACGACCTTCTTGTCGGCACCTGCACCGATGGCGCTGGCGTCGAGGTCGAAATCGGTGCCGGTGGTCGAGCGGGCATCCCATCCGAGTCCGACAGCCACCGCGGTCAGGTTCGGGGCCTCCTTCGTGAGAGAAACATTGCCGCCCTTGGTCAAGCTGACGCCCATTCAGGGGTCCTTTCGAGAGGAGGTGGGTGGACCCTCGACAACTGTCGAAGTTCCGGGTTCGTCGTGCACCACCACGATAATGAATTTGTCCGACTTGTCCCATCCCGCGAACTGTCCACAGGTTTGTCCACAGGCAATTCCGGACCACTCGGGGTTGTCGGCCCGACCAGTACGATTCAGGACGTGACGAGCGGATGGGCGGGACGCTTCCGAGGAAGAGCCCGAGGCGACGACTCGGCTCGTCGCGCCCACGACACGATGGTCGCAGCGTTTCTCGATATGGACAACCGGCAGAGCATCGCCGCCGCGGCCGTGGACGCCTCCGGACAGCTGACTCCGGAACGCGGAATCCGGCGGGCCTGGGAACCGGTTCGTAACGGGTGCTACCAGGCCGCGACGGCATATCTGGCGGCGGAAGACCAGTTCGAGAACGTGCAGTCACCCGCAGCGGCCGCCGCGTACGAGCAGGTGACGCGGCAGTTGGTGGCTGCGACGCAGTCCCTCGACGAGTTCTATCGCACACATCGGGGCCATCTCGAGGAGTCGACCGCGATGCTGGCGGCCGTTCCCCAGGTCGCCCAGCAGGCGCTTCAGGTCGCCTCCGCGGCGCAGCAGCGGGTGCAGACCGAGGGCGCTGCGTACGCCGGCTATCCGTCGGTGCGCGACCGGGGAGCGGCACTCGACGCGGCCGTCGTGGCGCTGCAGGGCGCCCGTGGGGCCAACCCGATCCGCGAAGCGGCGGCGCGCGTGCGGGAGAAGTCGGCGACGCTCGAGAAGGCACTGGCCGCGGCCCCGTCCAAGGAGCTGGACGCCGCTCACGCCGTGTCGTCGGTGACGACGAGGATCGCCGCGGTGCAGACTCGGGCGGAACGGCTCGCGCCCGCCTACTCCGCTCTGCTGCGCGAATTCAACGCGGCCAGTTCGGCGGATCTCGTCCACAACGACCGCGAGAGCCGCAGGCACATCGAGCAGGCGCAGACCGATCTGCAGCAGGCGCAGAAGGCTCTGACCGCGGGTAATCCGGAAGGGGCGCTGGATCTGACCGCCGCGGCGCGGACCCATCTGGTCGACGCCGAGGCGAACGTCGACGGCGTCACCGATCGTCTGCTGTTGCTGCGGCAGGTCCGCGAGAACCCGCGGGCGAAGGAAAACGAGATCAGATTTCGCCTGCGCGACGCCCAGATGTTGGCTGTCAATCGTGGGCTCGTGCGGGAATGGGGGTCGGTCCTCGACGCTCAGCTCGAGCGGATAGACCGAATTGCAGGGACACTGACCGGGAGGCATCCCGACTACTGGGCGTACGTCGCCCAGCTCGATGCCGTGTCGGCGTTCATTGCCGAGGTGGTTCAGAAGATGAGAGGACACATAGGGCAGCGATGACACGGGGGGACGATGAGCATTAGCGAAAATATGACGGCTGTGCGGCATGTACGGCACTTCCACCACCTCGATCCCGAGACGCACGGCCGGCTGTTCCTGCACGCTCCGCAGGCGCTCGGGCCGGACGAGGATCGAACGGTGCTTGCCGTCGCGCTGGGCGCGACGCTGTACGTGCCTGCGACGAGGTCCGATCTCGCGGACACCATCCTTCGCCGGTCCGGTGACGGTGTCTGCTCGATGGTCCTCGACCTCGAGGACGCGGTGGCCGACGACCAGGTGGAAGCGGCGCTACTCAACGCCGTCGACGCACTCGATCGGCTCGCGGTCCACGGTGGTGCGCGGATGCAGCTGTTCGTCCGGGTGCGGGCCGCCGAGGACCTTCGGCGGATCGCCGACCTGCTGACCACCGGCGTCGAGGTGCTGTCCGGGTTCGTGATTCCGAAGTTCGGAAGTGCGACGGGTGGTGCATTCCTCGACGAGCTGGCCGCAGCGTCGGAGCGGCTCGGCAAGCACCTGTACGCGATGCCGGTGCTCGAATCACCGGCGCTGGTGCACCGCGAGACCCGCGACGACGAACTCGCGAACATCGGTGAACTGCTCGTCGAACACCGCGAGCGGATCCTCGCCGTGCGCATCGGCGCCACCGACATGTGTGCCACGTTCGGTATCCGCCGCGACCGCGACCTGACGATCTACGACGTGCGGGTGGTCGCGGACGCGATTGCCGGCATCGTCAACTTCCTGGGCCGTGCCGACGACACCGGACACGTCATCACCGGTCCCGTGTGGGAGTACTTCGCCGACCACGAGCGAATGTTTCGGCCGACCCTGCGCGCCACGCCGTTCGAGGAGCACAACGAGGTGCGGTTCCGTCAGCAGCTGGTAAGCCGGGATCTGGACGGTCTGCTGCGGGAGATCGCCCTCGACCGCGCGAACGGCATCCAGGGCAAGACGGTCATCCACCCGACCCACGTCGCGGCCGTGCACGCCCTGTCCGCGGTGACGCACGAGGAGTACCACGATGCGCTCGACATTCTCGGCGCCGAGAGCGTCGGCGGCGTCCAGGCGTCGGGATATCGCAACAAGATGAACGAAATGCGCCCGCACCGCAGCTGGGCCGAGAAGACACTTGTCCGGGCGAAGGTGTTCGGCGTGACAAACGAGGGAATCACGTTCGTGGATCTACTGACCGCACTGGCCGTCCGATGAGCTCACCCACTGCCGTGCGCGCAGTGCCCTGGGCCACGGAACATCTGGGGCTGACGCTCGCCCACGTGGGTTCGGGCGCGGGGCTGACCATCCCCGAACTCGTCGAGCCCGGCCTGCGGCGCAACCCGCGACGTGCCCACCTGCTCGTCTCGACGGTCCTCGGCAAGCACGTGCCCACCGACCCGGGTGCCGTGATCGGCGCAGGCGACCGCCTCGGCGATCTGGTCGCCGACGTTCTCGGACCGGATGCAGATCCCGTCGTGCTCGGATTCGCGGAGACCGCAACAGGTCTGGGGCATTGTGTCGCGGCCCGGCTGCGCGCCCGCTGTTACCTGCACTCCACGCGCCGGGACGTCCCCGAGATCGGGACGTCCGCCGGGTTCGAGGAGGGGCACTCGCACGCGACCAGTCACCAGCTGCAGCCGACGTCCGTCGAGTTGTTCACGGGCGATCGCCCGCTCGTCCTCGTGGACGACGAGATTTCCACCGGCGCCACCGCCGTCGACGCAATCCGCGCGCTGCACCGGCAGAACCCCCGCAGCCGTTACGTCGTGGCGTCGCTCGTCGACATGCGCGAGCAGGGCCACCGGGACGCCGTCGACGCCGCAGCCGCCGAACTGGGGGTGCGGATCGACAGCGTGAGTCTGGCGGTGGGACGCACCGAGCTTCCCGACGGCCTGATCGACTCGGTCGGTGCCCTCCCGGATCCGGTGCTCAACCCCGTCGGTGAGCGAACCGGGACCGTCGAGCGCGCCGACATACCGTGGCCCGCAGCAGTTCCGGAAGGTGGTCGTCACGGGTTCCTGCGGGAGGACACCGAGGAGTTCGACGCCGCCGTCGCGTCGGGGGCCGCGGTGCTCCGGGACCGGCTCGACCCGCAGCGTCCGGTGATCGTCGTCGGACACGAAGAGCTGATGTACCTGCCGTTGCGACTCGCGGACGCGCTGTCCGCGTCCGGTTTCCGGGTACGATTCCAGACGACGACGCGGTCACCCGCCTACGTGCTCGACCGGCCGGGATACCCGCTGCGCCGCGGATTCCGCTTCGCGGCGCCCGAGATCGGGGAAGAGCAGCCGCGTTTCGTCTACAACGCGCAGTGGCCGGACGAGGACGCCGTCGTGGTCGCGGTGATCGACGCCGCGGCCGACACCGAGCGGCTCGCGGTAGCCGGCGGACTCCTCGACGTCCTCACGGCGTCGGGGACGGATGTGCTCCTGGCCGTCGTGTCCGGCGCCGACCCGCTGTCGCTGCGGGCCGCACGTGCGGGAGCGTCGACATGACGGCGCCGCTGACCGGTCCGGCGTTCGGTTCGTACGCCGCCGATGAGGTGGGCTGGCTGCTCACAGACCTGTCGCACGTGGACCTCGAAGCCGATGTCGCCGAGCGGGAGCGCCGCATTCAGTCGGGTGAAGCCCACTACGCGGAGACGCTGCCCATCGAGTACCAGCCCGACGCGGAGTACCGCGAGCTGTTCGAGAAGGTGCTGCAGGACAGCTCCATCCGGCTGGCGCGGGCGGTGGGGACGGTCACCGACCTCGTGCTGGCCGAGCGCGGCCGCGACGTCACGCTCGTGTCCCTGGCACGTGCGGGAACCCCGGTGGGTGTGCTCATGCGCCGCTGGGCGTGGGACGTCCACGGGTTGACGCTGCCGCACTACGCCGTCTCCATCGTCCGCGACCGGGGGATCGACGCCGTCGCGCTCGACTACCTTGCGCGTCATCACGACTCGAAGAACGTGGTGTTCGTCGACGGCTGGACGGGCAAGGGCGCCATCGCCCGCGAGTTGTCGCAGGCACTCGCCGAGTACCGCGACGCCGGTGGCGCCGAATTCGACGACGACCTCGCCGTCCTCGCCGATCCCGGGCACTGCGTCCGCACGTTCGGCACCCGCGACGACTTCCTGATCGCCTCCGCGTGCCTGAACTCCACCGTGTCGGGTCTGGTGTCGCGGACCGTCCTCAACGACACGCTGATCGGCCCCGGCGACTTCCACGGCGCCAAGTTCTACGCGCACCTGGCGGGCGAGGACGTGTCCAATCACCTCCTCGATTCCGTCAGGGCGTCCTTCGGGGATGTGCGCGAGCACGTTCCCGGCGACGTCGAAGGCTTGCTGCGGTCGGACCGTACCCCCACCTGGGACGGCTGGAAGTCCGTCGAAGCGGTCCGGGAGCAGTACGGGATCTCGAGTGTGAACTTCGTGAAGCCCGGCGTCGGCGAGACCACCCGGGTGCTGCTGCGCCGCGTGCCGTGGCGGGTGCTCGTCCGCGACCTCGACGCCCCGGAACACGCGCACATCCGGCTCCTGGCCGCCGCGCGTTCGGTCCCCGTCGAAAAGGTTCCCGGCCTGGCGTATTCGTGTATGGGCCTGATCAAGGATGTGACATGACCGCGCTGATCGCGACCGACCTCGACCGCACCATGATCTACTCGCGCGGGGCCATGGAACTCGCCGTCACCGAGAGCGACGTGGCCGAGCGGCCCGGCGACCAGGACCTGCTGTGCGTCGAGGTGTACGACGGCAAACCGCTGTCCTACGTCACGTCGGCCGCCGAGGCCATGCTGCGGAAGCTCACCGCGTCCGCCGTCGTCGTGCCCACCACCACGCGCACCGTCGCACAGTTCCAGCGCATCGATCTGCCGGGGGCGCCGTGGCGGTACGCGATCACGACCAACGGCGGCAACATCCTCGTCGACGGGGTGCCCGATGCGCGGTGGCGGTCGGGTGTCGACGTCGCGATGGCCGACGGTGGAGCCTCGCTGGTGGAGGTCGGCGCCGAGCTGAGCCGCCGGATCGACGACCGCTGGGTGCGTTCGTCCCGGGTGGCCGACGAGTTGTTCTCCTACCTGGTCGTGGACCTCGACGCGATGCCGGCCGGCTTCGTGGAGGAGTGGAACGCCTGGTGCGTAGATCGGGGATGGGGAGCGTCCCGGCAGGGCCGCAAGATCTACACAATGCCCGATGCGGTGTGCAAGAGCCGTGCGGTCGCGGAGGTCCGTTCGAGGCTCGTCGACGACGGTGTGCTCGAGCCGGAAGCGCCCGTGCTGGCGGCCGGGGACGGGGCACTCGACGCCAATATGCTCCGTGCCGCCGACGCCGCCATCCGCCCCCGGCACGGCGAACTCGAAACCATCGACTGGCAGCATCCGACCCTGTCGGTCACCGGAAGCAGCGGTATCGCCGCTGGTGAGGAGATCCTGCGCTGGTTCGCGGACCGTCTCGGGCGGGGTGCGGGGACGACGGCCGTCGGCTCTCTTTTGTAGGTTGTAGGCAAACAGGCCAAACGGGACAAACCCGACGCTCCCACAGTGAAGGAACCACCGCAGTGTCCACTCCGCTAGCCAAGGGTCAGAACGGCCCGCTGAGCGTCGACGACGTCATCGTCTCCCTCGAACTGACGGCCGCCGCCGACCTGTCCGCGCTGCTCGTCGCGGACTCGGGGAAGGTCCGCTCGGACGCCGACTTCGTCTTCTTCAACCAGCCGACCGGTCCCGGCGTGCAGCTCGTCCCCGGAGCCACCGGACAGGCAGCGTCGCTGAAGGTGTCTCTCGGCGCGGTGCCGGCCGACATCGCCCAGGTGCGGGCGGTCATCACCCTCGACGACGCCACCAGTAACTTCGGGCGCTCCGCGCCGCCGACCGCCCGGGTGTCCGACGGCGCCGGAAACTCGCTGTACGAATACAAGATCGAGGGACTGAACTCCGAATCGATCGTCATCGCGCTCGAGCTGTACCGACGCCAGGGCGCCTGGAAGGTGCGGGCCGTCGGGCAGGGCTACGCCGGCGGGTTCGCCGCGCTCGTCACCGATCACGGCGTGTCCGTCGACGACGCTCCCGCACCCGCCGCCGCTCCCGTTCAGCAGCCGCCCGCGCCCACACCGGCACCGCAGGCCGCCTACCCGCCGCCGGCCGCGCCCGTCGCGCCCGCTGCACCGCCGGCTCCCGCTGCACCTGCCGCGCCCGCCGCTCCGGCCGAGGTCAGTCTCACCAAGTCGCGACCGGTCAGCCTGTCCAAGGGCCAGAAGGTCACGCTCCGCAAGGACGGTGGCGTCGCGCTGACGTACATCCAGATGGGACTCGGCTGGGACCCGATCGAGAAGCGCGGCATGTTCGGGAACCGTTCCGCCAACGTCGACCTCGACGCGTCGGCGGTTCTGTTCGCGGACAACAACATGGTCGACGTCGCCTACTACGGCCAGCTGACGTCGAAGGACGGGTCGATCCGGCATCAGGGCGACAACCTCACCGGCGAGGGCGCCGGCGACGACGAGGTGATCCTCGTGGATCTCACCCGCATTCCGCCGCACGTCTCGACCATCGTGTTCATCGTCACGTCGTACCGCGGGCACACGTTCGAGCAGGTGAAGAACGCCTTCTGCCGCTTGGTGGACACCACGTCGTCGGCCGAACTCGCCCGGTTCACGCTGCAGGGCGGGATGCCGTTCACCGGAATGGTGATGGCCAAGGTGTACCGGGTGGGCGGCGAATGGAAGCTGCAGGCCATCGGTGAAGGCATTCAGGCCAAGCACGCCGGTGAGGCCGCGCCTCAACTCGCCCGCTTCCTCGGCGTCTAGGGGCGGCGGTGACGGTCCACCTCGTTCCGGGCCAGAACGCCCCGCTGCCGTCGCGCGCACTGCGTTTCCGCGCGGTCGATGCGACGCCGATCGACGTCTCGGCGTTGATCGTGGACGGCGATCTCCGCACGCTGTCGTCGGACCATTTCGTGTTCTACAACCAGCGGCGGGCCGCCGGGGTAGAACTCGACGCGGACGGAACGGTCCGGCTGCAGTTGGACGAGGTGGACGCCGCTGCGGCCGGCGTGCTCTGCGTGGTCAGTGTCGATCCGGCATCCCCGAACGGTCCGTCGACGCTGGCCAGGGAGGGGCTGTCGGCCACCCTCACCGACGAAAATGAACGTCCCCTGGTCGTTTTCGACGTCCCGCTGGTCGGTTCCGAAGCAGCCGCGATCTGCCTCGAGATCTATCGGCGCGGTACCGACTGGAAGGTACGGGCCGTCGGGCAGGGATGCGACGGCGGCCTCGCCGAACTCGTCATTCGGCACGGCGTCGAGGTGGACGAACCCGCACACCCTGTCGCCGAGGAGATTCCGGCGATGCCCGGTCCGGCGGGCATACCGCTCGACCCGGCCCACTCGTTCGAGAGGGCGTGGATGATCTTCGAGGACGCTGCCCGGTCGGCGGCCTCGTTCCGATCCTCTCGCGACTACGCGCAGGCGCGGCTGGACGACGAACTGTGCGAGTCGGTGGCCGACCCGTCCACGCGCAACAGTCCCGTGGTCGTGCAATCACAGGCCAGGGCGCAGGAGCGGTGCGATGCCCTCGTCGCCGAGGCGCAGCGCAAATTCGACGGCGAGACTTCGCAACTGGCCGACGAACTCCGCGTCATCGACCCGCTGCTGCCCCGGTCGCTGGCCACCTTCGAATCCGCCGCCTGGACGAACCCGGTCACGAGCAGGGCAGTGACGGACGGACTGCGGCTCGGCGAGTTGTCCGCACCCGACCTCGGTGAGCTGCGGGTGCCGTTCTGCGTCCATCACCCGCTGGGGCGTCCGCTCTGGATCGTCGGCGAACCGGCCGAGGCCGCACCGGTGGTCGCGGCGCTGGCGGCGCGCATGCTGGTGGCGTCACCTGCGGCGGCACAGCGGTTGGAGGTGGTCGACCTCAGCGGAACCTTGCGCACGTTCACCGAACCCCTCGGTGCTCTGCTGGCCTCGCCCGTCGTGTCCTCGGCGTCGGACATCACTGCCCGACTCACCGCGCTGTCCGAGAGCGTCGACCTCGCAGAAATGGCGGCCCGCAGCGGAATCCGCGACACGGTGCCGGAGCCGCGGCTGGTGATCCTGGGCGACTTCCCGCACGGGTACGGCGCCGAGGACGCCGCCCGCATCGTGCACCTCGCCGATCACGGTCCCGCGGTCGGGACGTCGCTGATCATCGTCGGCGACAGTGCCTCCGCGGATTCGGATCCGGGCGTCGCGGTGCTCGAACGCATCGCGCAACAGGTTCCGACGTCGGGGGTCCTCACCGTCTCCGACCCGTGGACGGGCAACGACTGGATCCTCACGCCGGACCGGCTCCCGGACCATCCCCTCCATCGAGCCTCGGTGCTGGACTCCTTGACCGGGCAATAAATCCCCCGCCGTCACTCGTCCGGCAGTTCGACCCCGAGTTCGAGGGCCTTCGCGGCGACGGCGTCCGGGAAGACGTTGCGGAACAGGAACAGGTCCTGCCCGATCACCCAGCCGGGTGCGAGTTCCGTGGCGTACCGCTCGAAGTAGCCGAGTTGCTTCCCGAACAGGACGAGTTCCTCGGGGCTGGCGACGCCCCATTTCTTGCCGATGCCGATGAGCGCCATGATGAGTTCGCTGAGTCGCAGCTCGCCGAGGTCCCGGCCCAGCAGCGGTGCCAGGGCGGCGGCCACCTGGAGTCCGATCTCGTCGTCGGTGGCGTCGTTGTCCGTCGCGTAGCCGAGGCTCCGGATTCCGCGGGCCATGCGGGAGAAGTCGCCGTCGATCAGGGTCGCGTAGAACATGTCGCGCAGGATCTGCCGCCACGACTCGGGAAGCTCACCGACGATGCCGAAGTCGAGCATCGCGATGCGTCCGTCGTCGAGGACCCATAGGTTGCCGGCGTGCACGTCGCCGTGAAACGGGCCGTGGAGGACGACGGACTCGATCCACACCTTGACGCCGCGGCGGATCAGCATGCGGGTGTCCATGTGGACGAGGTCGGGGAACCGGTCGAGCGGCAGTCCGTACATGCGTTCCATGCAGATGACGTGCGGACCGCAGTAGTCCCAGTAGACCTCGGGGGTGGTGACGCCCTTGTTGTCGCCGAACGCCCCGATGTTCGTCCTGAACCGGGCCTGCCGGTCGGCCTCCACGGCACTGTTGAGTTCGGTCATCGTGGCCGCGTGGAGGTCGCGGATGATGGCGGTGGCGTTGGCGATGCGGAAGAACTCGAACAGCTTCTCGAGCATCCGCGCACCCCAGTACGCGGTGCGCAGGTCCACCACCATGCGGCGGAAGATGTCGGGGCGTTGCACCTTGATGACGGCTTCTCTGCCGTCGGGGAGTACGCAGCCGTGCACCTGCGCGACCGAGGCGGCGGCGAGGGGGACGTCGCCGAAAGACGCGAACAGCGCGTCGACGGGATGCCCCAGGTCGGCTTCGATGACCCGGCGGGCCTCCTCGGCGGGCACCGGCGGCACGTCGTCGAGACATCGCAGACAGGCGTTGGCCAGCGGGGCGGGGAACACACCGGAGGACGACGCCATCAGCTGCCCGACCTTGACGAACGTCGGGCCCAGCACCTCGAAACCGTTGACCAGGCCCTCCGACGCCGCGTCCGCGAGGGTGCGGCCGCGACGTCGGACAGGCCAGGTGACCAGCGCGAACAGTGTGTAGGCGACGACGACCACGCCGATGACCAGCGCCCGCCACAACTCCGCGGCGCGGAAACGATCGAGGCTAGCGGAGTGCACGGTCAGGGCTGCCGGTGGCGGCCCCGCAGCGTACGGGCCGACCGGACGTGCCGTTGGCTCTTGCACAGTTCCTACCTTGCGTTCAGTCCTGCCTGCCGTTCAGAAGGGGACCATACCCCGACCGTTTCGGCGAACCCCTTCCAGTATGAGGTACCCACCATCACACCATTTCGTTAGCAGAACTCAGAGTCCCAGCGCGCCTGCGAGTTCCCGCAAGGCGGGCACCGGATCGTCGCCTGCGGGCAGTACCTGGATGGCGACGTGATCGGCGCCCGCGTCCAGGTGTTCCCGGAGGCGGCCGGCGACGTACTGCGTGTCGCCGTGGGCGGCGAGCGCGTCGATCAGGTCGTCGCTGCCGCCGTTCTCGATCTGCTCGTCGGTGTACCCGAGCCGTTTCAGGTTGTTCACGTAATTGCGCAGGTGCAGGTACGGATTCTCGACGGCCGAACGTCCGATGGGGCGAGCGCGTTCCGGATCGGTGTCCAGCACGACCTTCTGCTCCGGCGCGATCACCGGGCCCGGGCCCAGCAGCTCACGCGCTTCGCGGGTGTGCTGCGGAGTGGTCAGGTACGGATGGGCGCCGGCGGCGCGGGCTGCGGAGAGTTCGAGAACCTTCGGACCGAGCGCGGCGAGGACGCGTCGTCCCGCCGGGACACCGGCAGCATCGAGGGCATCGAGATACTCCACGAGCGCGGCGTACGGCTTGCTGTAGTTCAGGCCGGGCTGTTCGGGGTGGCCGACGCCGATGCCGAGGAGGAAGCGTCCCGGATGGCGGGCCTCGATCCGGTGGAACGAGGTCGCGATCTCGTCGGCGGGGGCGGTCCAGATGTTCACGATTCCGGTCGCGACAGTGATGGTGGATGTCGCGTCGAGCAGGCGTTCGGCGACTTCGAGGTCGGCCGGCGGAGAGCCGCCGATCCAGATCGCGCCGTAGCCTGCCGATTCGATTGCCGCACCCACCTCGGGGGCCAATCCGCCGGCGTGACGCCAGACGCCGAACTGTCCGAGCTGCGGGGTTTCTGCTGTGGTCTCCGTCATGTGGCGTGCAACCTTCCCTCGTGGTCATTCATTCCGGTGTTTCGGATTCGCGGCTCTCAGGCCTGATGCAGCCAGGCGCGGAACAGGAGCGCGCTCGGGTCGGTGGCAGCGAGTTGCCACCGCGCGGCCCAGCGGTACCGTCCGGTTGCCGCGGCGCCGAGCGAGACGAGGCCGGCGGGAAACGCCCTCGACGCGAACAGGGCACGGCGAGCGGACTCGGTAGTGAACGTGTTCACCGACGTCGAGTTTGCCTGGTCAGTCGACATGGCTCGACGCTATCGACCGATTCCGCCGCCGCACATCATCCTGCAGAACGATATTCGCTACCGCAGGGCCGGGAGGCCGGTCAGCTGCCGGGCGCCCGGTACTCGGCGTCCCGGCGCACAGCGTCGTCCACCTGCTCCGGCGTCAGCAGCACCACCGATTCGGACCTCGCCGCACCGGAGGCGGTGGTGCGGATGCCGAGCGCGGCGGCCGCCACTTCGTCCGGCACGTCACCGATCACGAACAGATCCCGGCCACCCAGTGCGAAGTAGCAGGATTCGACTGTGCCCCCGACGCTTTCGACCATCTGTGTGATCGCGTCGCGTCGTGTGGTGCCGCCTTCGGCGAGTAGTCCCTTCGCGCCTTCGGGTGAGTACGTGACCTGCCAGAGATATCTCGGCATCAGTGCCTCCTCGATTGTGGGGTCCTCTCATGGTTCTCCCGGGACGGGCCACATGCAATAGGTTCCGGCGCTAGGGTCGTGAGATGGCTGAGGCCCGCGTCGGTATCTCCGGCTGGACGTATCCCGGTTGGCGCGGTGACTTCTACCCGGACGGTCTGGCGCATCGCAAGGAGTTGGCCTATGCCGCGGGGCGATTGACGTCCATCGAGATCAACGGGTCCTTCTATTCGCTGCAGCGACCGACGAGTTACGCGAAGTGGCGCGACGAGACACCGGAGAGTTTCGTGTACGCCGTCAAGGGCGGTCGCTACATCACGCACATGAAGAGGCTGGTCGGTGCCGAGACGGCGCTGGCGAACTTCTTCGCATCCGGGGTGCTCGCGTTGGGCCCCAAGCTCGGACCGCTGCTGTGGCAACTGCCCCCGACGCTCGCGTTCGATTCGACGAGTCTCGCAGCGTTCTTCGACCAACTGCCGCGGACGACCACCGACGCCGCGACGCTCGCGACACGACACGACGACAAGCTCACCGACGACAGGGCGTGGACCGAAACGGACGCCGAGCGCCCCATCCGCCACGCGCTCGAGGTTCGGCACCCCAGTTTCGACACCGAGGAAGCGAGGGAGTTGCTCCGCGCGCACGACGTCGCGTTCGTCGTCGCCGACACGGCCGGCCGGTACCCGTACGTAGAGACGGTGACGAGCGATTTCGTCTACGCCCGACTGCACGGGGACAAGGAGCTGTATGCCAGCGGCTACACCGACGAGGCGCTGGACGAATGGGCCCGGAAACTCGAGCGATGGCTCGGGCAGGGCCTCGACTGTTTTGCCTACTTCGACAACGACATGAAGGGGTACGCGCCGTTCGACGCGCTGCGGCTGATCGAGCGGCTGCGCTGACTGTCGGTGCCCCGTGGCGCCGTGCGCCGACTGTCGGTGCCCCGTGGCGCCGTGCGCCGACTGTCGGTGCCCCATGGCGCCGTGCGCCGACTGTCGGTGCCCCATGGCACAGTGAGCTTCGGTTCGACGAAGACGAGAAGAGGATCTACCGGATGTGGCCCACTCATTGGCCTGTTGTCGCGCGTGACATCGCCGAAGCGCTCGATGCCGCCATCGTCGCGGCGCGTGCGTCGGACGCGGCGGCTCTGACCGAGGCGACGGAGGAACTCGCGGCCCTGCCCGTGGAGCAGGTCGGTGCGGTGCTGGCGGGGGTGGTCCGGGAACTACTCGAGACGCTGCACCCGGACGGTCTGACGGGGGAGGACGTCCAGGACGTTCTCACCCGCTGCGCGCGGGCGGCGGCACTCTGGTTTCCGGCCGTCGACGTCGACTCGCTGGTCACCGTGCTGACCGGTGCACTCGGTGTGGCCGACGTCGAGGAGAACCCGCGCAGACCGGAGCGTGCCGTGGAGGCCGCGATCCTGGTGATCGCCGATCTGCTGCGTGCGGCGGAGGTACCCGCCGACGGTTACGTCCGCCGGGCGCTCGACGAGATCGCGCGCGCCGAAACCGTGGAGATGCCCTGATTCGTTCAGAGTTCGGTGCGGATGTGATCGGCCAGCCTGGCGATCCGGTCTTCGTTGCGGCGGTAGTGGGTCCACTGGCCGATCCGATGGCTGGTGACCAGACCCGCGCTCTGTAGGGCGGCCATGTACTGCGAGGCCGTCGACTGGGAGACCTCGGCCCTCGCCTGAATGTGCTTCAGGCACACGCCCACCTCTTCGGCGGGTTCGAGCTGCGGGGGAAAGCTGTCCGGCTCCTTCAGCCACTGCAGGATGCGCACGCGGGTCGGGTTCGACAGCGCTTTGAAGACCAGGGCCAGGTCGGTCGGGTCCGGAAGTTCACTCACACGATCCATCGTACCGCTATATCGCGATTTTCCGATATATGTGCTTCACTCAGGATATCGCAACTTCGCGATATACCGATAGGAGTGATGATGGCGAAGCGCAGAGTGGCAGTGGTCGTCGGTGCGCGCGGCGTGATCGGCGGCAATCTGATCGACCACCTCGAGGCGACCGGAGAGTGGGAGATTGTCGGACTGTCGCGCCGAGGCGGACCCGACACCGACCGGGTGCGGCACATCGCGGTCGATCTGCTCGACGAGCGCGACGCCGCCGAGAAGCTGGCCGAACTGCGCGACGCGACCCACATCTTCTACGCCGCCTACCAAGACCGGCCGTCGTGGGCGGAGCTCGTCGCGCCCAACGTCGCGATGCTCGTCAACACGGTGAACGCGATAGAACCCGTGGCTGCGAGGCTCGAGCACATCAGCCTGATGCAGGGCTACAAGGTCTACGGCGCCCACCTCGGACCGTTCAAGACGCCGGCGCGCGAGAGCGATCCGCCGCACATGCCGCCCGAGTTCAACGTGGACCAGCAGCAGTTCCTCGAAGACCGTCAGCGCGGCAAGAGCTGGACGTGGTCCGCGATCCGCCCCTCGGTCGTGTGCGGATTCGCTCTCGGCAATCCGATGAATCTCGCGCTGGTGATTGCCGTCTACGCCACGATGTCGAAGGAACTCGGAGTGCCGCTGCGGTTTCCGGGGAAGCCCGGCGCGTACACGAGCCTGATCGAGATGACCGACGCCGGATTGCTGGCGGAGGCGACCGTCTGGGCCGCGACCACGCCCGAGTGTGCCAACCAGGCGTTCAACATCAATAACGGGGATCTGTTCCGCTGGGACGAGATGCTGCCGAAGATCGCGGATTTCTTCGAACTGGACGTCGCGCCGCCGCTGCCGATGTCGATGGACGTCGTGATGGCCGACAAGGAGCCGGTGTGGAACCGCCTCGTCGCGAAGCACGGACTGGAGCCCACGCCGTACTCGGACGTCTCGTCGTGGGCGTTCGGCGACTTCGTCTTCGGCTGGGACTACGACGTCATCGCCGACGGTTCCAAGGCGCGCCGGCTGGGTTTCCACCGTCACGTCGAGACCGAGCAGATGTTCCTCGACATCTTCCGCGACCTTCGGGCCCGGAAGATCATTCCGTGAGGGGCGGGGAACTACCGGCGAATCCCGGATTCGACGTTGGCGGCGATCCGCCGGAGCAGCCCGGCCAGGACGGCGCATTCGTCCTCGTCGAGTCCGGTGAGGAATTGCCGGTCGCGTTCGACGCGCTGCGGGAACTCGGTGTCGACGAGTTCCCGCCCGGACTCGGTCAGGTGGAGCAGCACGACGCGCCCGTCGCGTTCGAAGGGCAGTCGTTCCACGAGGCCCAGCCGGGCCAGGCGGTCGACGTGCTTGGTCGTGGATGCGCCGCTGAGCATCGTCACGGCGGTGACCTCGCTGGCCCGCAGTGGCCGATCGCTGCGGGCGAGTACACACAGGACGTCGAACTCGGCGCGCGAGACGCCGCTCGCGTCCAGGGCGCGGTCGAGTTGCTGCAGGGCCTGGGATCCGATCCGGGTGATGCGGCCCATCACTTCGATCGGTGACGTGTCCACTTCGGGATGGGTCTCGGCCCATTCGCGTCGAACGCGATCGGTGAAGTCCTCATCCGGACGTGGGGCAGTGCTCATGAAAACCATCGTAGCGACCAACTTCACACTAATTCATAACTATTTTACTAGTGAAGTATACGGTACGCTGTAGCCATGCAGGCTTCCCCTCGATACGCACCCGACCTCAGCCGGCTCCATCACTCCCGTGGGGCGCTGGCCTACTCGGTGGCGCCGTCGACGTGGCGTCGCGCGTTCGAGGTCCGGAACGCCGATGCCACCATCGCCCCCGCGCTGCGGGTGGGCGCGGCGACGGCTCTGGTGCTGGTGATCGGCGGTCTTCTCGGGCACGGCAACCTCGCGGGCTTCGCGGCACTCGGTGCGCTGACCGCCGCGTTCGGTCGATACGAGCCGTACCCGCGGCTCGCCCGCAAGACGGGGCTCGTCGGTGTCGCGCTCATCGTATTCGTCGCCGGGGGAGCGCTCCTCGGTGCGGCGGGGCTGCCGCTCTGGCTGCAGATCGCGGTCATGTCCGTGGCGTCGGGAGTCGCCGCCTGGCTGCTGGCGGCGTTCCGTATCGCCGGTCCCGGGCCCGTCATCCTGATCTTCGCGGCCACCGCCGCGGTCGGGCACGCGACCCAGCTCTCCGATCTCGGACCGGCCGTCGTGGCCGTGACGATCGGTGTCGTCGTGGGCTGGCTCGCCGCCATGACGCCCTGCCTGTTCGTTCCCCTCGGTCCCGCCCGGCTCGCGGTGGCGCGCGCACTCGCCGCGGCCGCGGAACTGGAGCGTGCACACGACGCCTCCGCGATCACGTCCGCACGCAAGGCCATCGACAACGCGCGTGACGTGATCGCACACAGTGGGCGGGGCCGGGACGGGCACTCCCACCAATTGTTCGCACTTCTCGCCGAAGCGGACACGGTGGTCGATCGGTGGGCGCACGAGCGCGACCACGACACCCTGCGTGCGCTCGTCGATCACGAGTCCGAGCTTCGTAAGGTGAAGCGCCGCAGCGACCTTTCGGCGTTCGCCGCGGAGACCGCGGTGCTGCCGCAGCCCGCAGGCTTCTTCGCGGACGGTCTCCGGGCGCTGCGGTCGCGAGAGGGGATCGTCAACGCGGCCCGCATCGCCGCTGCCGCCGCGCTGGCCGGGTGGGTCTGTGTGGCACTGGGATTGGAGCATCCGCTGTGGGCGTCGATGGGCGCGATGGCCGCGATGCAGGGGTTCAACTTCAGTCAGACCGTGCAGCGGGGAATTCAACGGCTCGTCGGCAATGTGGCGGGCGCCGTTCTCGCCGCCGGGCTGATCGCCGCGGCGATGGGGTACTGGCAGGCCGTCGTGGTCATCGTGGTGCTGCAGACCGTGACCGAACTGGTCGTCATCAAGAACTACGCGTTCGCGTCCGTCGCCATCACACCGATGGCGCTGCTGCTCACGGGCCTCGGCTCGGCGGTCGCACCGGACATCGCGGTGAGCCGCGTCGTGGACACGCTCGTCGGTGTGGTGGTCGGGGTGATCGTCTCGGCTGTCGCGATCAGCCGGACCGACCACCATCACGCGGACTGAGGCGGCTCAGATCCCCGTCGCGGAGACGTAACCGGCGAATCCGATCGCGCACGCGCCCGCGCAGAGGATCAGGGTTCCGCACGCCACCGGCCACGCGATCGTGCGCCGCGCGATGCGCGCGATCGTGACCACGCCGCCGATCACGGTCACGAGTGCGGCGACCGCGAGCGCCACGCACACCGCGATCCACGCGTTCTCGGCGCTGCACGTCTCGGGCGGGCAGTAGTCCAGGAACAGCAGCCAGAACAGCCCCGCGACTGCGGAGATGCTGGCGACGGCGACCGCGACGACGAGCGCGGCCGCCGACACCGCCACGTCCCAGCCGTTCAGCGGCGGCTGATCGTCACCCGCACGAAGGTGATTCCATGGATGTGGCAGAGGCCCCCCTGGCTGCATGTTCGTCACAGTACAACGGACTCCGGGGGGATCGGCGGCGGTAACGGAGCGCCGTCCGGGCGCAATCCGGCGAGGAACACCGTGATCAGCCGCGGAACGAGATTCGCCGTCGTGTCCTCGAACATCAGCACGTGAGGCCGGGTGAGCATGGCGATCCCCATGATGATCTCGAGCGGCACGACGTCCTCGCGCACCAGTCCGACGTCCTGCAGCCTGCGGATGAGGTCGGTGACCGTCGCCTTCGTCAGCTCCCTCGATTCGCGGACGTCGGGTGGCAGCTCGTCGAGGCTGTTGACCAGTGCGGGAACCAACGCTCCCATGCGCAGTTCGACCACAGCGTCGACGAATCGCCGCCACGCTCCCTCCGGGTCGTCCCGGCATTCGTCCAGTCCCCGGACGGCGAGTTCGCGGACCTCGGCGAGCGTCGTGCGGGCAACGGCGTGGGCGAGTTCGTCCCGGCTCGGAAAGTTCCGGTAGAGGGTGGCGATCCCGACGCCCGCTTCTGCGGCGATGGCGTCGAGCGGCGCATCGTGCCCGCGGTCGGCGAACACCGCGCGGGCGGCCTTGATCAGGATGTTGCGTCGTTCCAGCGCATCTGCCCGCACGATTTCACCTCTTCCGTTGACAACCCAGCATAACCGGAGGAATATTCTCCACAAGTACCGGAGGAAATTCCTCCACTTAGTGAAGGGGAGTCCGATGAGCACTTCGGATACCGGGACACTCGAGCCGCGCACGGAGCCCGCCGGGCCGTCTGCGCACCGCCCGGCGGATCCCGTGAAACTGACCGCTGTCGTGCTGGGACTCACCGCGGTGATCGCGCTGATGCTGCTGGCGTTCGCGCTGCCCGCCGTCAACAGCGGCCCGCACGACCTCCGACTGGGCGTCGCCGGACCCGACGCGGCCGTCACCCGGATCGACAGCGCGCTCGCCGCGGGACACCCGGGCGCGTTCGTCACCGAGCGCTTCCCCGACTCCGATGCGGTCCGGACGGCGATCGAACACCGGGAGGTGGTCGGCGGAATCGTCGCGACACCGGACGGTATGACGGTCCTGTCTGCCGGCGCCGGTGGGGCGCCCGTCGCGCAGACGATGAACGGTCTCGCGGCGGGAATGAGCAAGACTGCGGGACGACCCGTTCCGGTCGAGGACGTCGTTCCGTTGACGGCCGATGATCCCGCCGGTGTCGGTCTGGGTGCTTTGGCGCTTCCCCTCGTCTTCGGCGGAATGATCCCCGCGCTTGCGCTCGTGCGGCTGTTTCCGCGCAGTGTCGGTCGGCGGGTGGCGGGGGCGGTGCTGTTCGCTGTGAGTGCCGGGGTGGTGCTGACGGCAATTCTGCAGTTCGGTCTCGGAAGCGTCGACGGCAACTACTGGACGACCACCGGCGCCGTCGTGCTCGGCATCGCCGCCATCTCGCTGACCGTTCTCGGGCTCGAATCCGTGCTGGGCACAGCGGGGTTCGCGCTCGGCGCGGTGACCATGATCTTCCTCGCCAACCCGTTGTCCGGCCTGGCGACCTCCGCGGCGTGGCTGCCGTCGGGGTGGGGCGCATTCGGTCAGCTGCTGCCGTCCGGAGCGGCGGGAACCATGGTGCGGTCGACGGCGTTCTTCGACGGACACGGAGCCGGTGCGGCAGTGCTCGTGCTGACCTGCTGGGTCCTGTTCGGGCTCGGCCTGTGCCTGGTATCCGGACTGCGTGAGCGGCGCGCCGGGGAAGAACCGGTCGTCGCCTGAGCCTGTGGTTTGATGACGGCATGGGGGAACGACGGATCGTCCGCCGACTGGTCGGCATCGGAGCGGGCCTCGGCGCGCTCGCGGTCCTCGTCGTCGCGGCCTCGACGGTGTGGATATCACGCGAGTCCTCCGGTCACGTCTACGACGTCGACGACGCACCCGAAGCGCCGGTGGTCATCGTCCTCGGTGCGCAGGTGCGCGACGGCAAACCCCGGGAGTACCTGGCCGGGCGCCTCGACGTCGCCGTCCGCCTCGTAGAGGACGGCCGGGCCCGGGCGGTGCTCGTCTCGGGCGACGGCGCAGGCAGATCCGGCGACGAGATCGCGGCAATGACGGAATACCTGGTCGAGAAGGGCATCGACCGCAACAAGATCGTCGGCGACCGATACGGGCTCGACACCTACGACACGTGTGTGCGGGCCGTCCACACGTATGGAGTGACCAAGGCGCTGATCGTCACGCAGGGTTTCCACGTCCCCCGCGCGGTCGCGCTGTGTCGCGGTGCCGGGATCGACGTCGCCGGAGTCAACGCCGGCTGCGAATGCCGCACGATCACGATGGTCAGGAACACCGTGCGCGAATCGCTGGCCCGGCCGAAGGCCGTCCTCGACATCCTGTCCGGACGCGATCCCGTGGTGGTCTCCGAACCCGAGGACTCACTCGGGAAGGCTCTCGCCGCCGAGGACTGACCTCGAACCGCCGCGCTGGGGAGAGACTCGTCGGTAGGCTTCTCCCCGACGATCGGGAGGTTGACGATGGTTGGTGCAAGACCGGATCCCGGTCCGCGTGAAGTCCGGAAGTGGCGCCGCTACCTCGCCGACGAACGTGCCGAGGCGGCCGTCTACCGCGACCTCGCGAAACGCCGGACCGGTGAGGAACGCGAGATTCTGCTGGCGCTCGCCGACGCCGAGGGACGGCACGAGGCGCACTGGCGCGAGTTGCTCGGCGAACACGTCGGCAAGCCCGTGCGCGGTGACGTCCGCACACGCATCCTCGGTGTGCTGGCCCGGCGGTTCGGATCGGTGTTCGTGCTCGCACTCGCGCAGCGTGCGGAGACCCGGTCGCCGTATCCGACGGACGTCGACGCCACCGACGCCATGGGCGCGGACGAGCGCATCCACGAAGAGGTGGTGCGGGCGCTGGCGGCGCGCGGGCGAAATCGTCTGTCCGGCACGTTCCGTGCCGCCGTGTTCGGTGCCAACGACGGCCTGGTCAGCAACCTCGCCCTCGTGCTCGGCATCAGCGGTAGCGGCGTCGACAATCACATCGTCCTGCTGACCGGGCTCGCCGGTCTGCTCGCGGGGGCGTTGTCGATGGGCGCGGGCGAGTACGTGTCCGTGCGGTCACAGCGTGAACTGCTCGAGGCTTCGGCACCGGGGCAGGGCGCCCGTGAGGCGGTGCCGCTCCTCGACGTCGACGCGAACGAACTCGCACTCGTGTACCGGGCGCGGGGCATGCCCGCGGAGGACGCCGAGAAACGCGCGGCCGACGTGCTGCGGAGAGCCGTTCAGCCCGAGCCCGTTTCGGGTACGGAGGCCGTCGACGAGCACGAGGCCATCGGCACCGGGCTCGGTGCGGCCGCCGCGAGTTTCTGCTTCTTCGCGTCCGGTGCGGTGATCCCCGTGCTTCCGTACCTCCTCGGCATGGAAGGCACCGCCGCGCTCATCGTCGCGGCGGCGCTGGTCGGCGTCGCGCTGCTCGGGACCGGTCTGGTGGTGGGATTGCTGTCGGGTGGACCCCCGGTCAAACGGGCGCTACGCCAGCTGGCAATCGGGTACGGCGCAGCCGCCGCCACCTACCTGCTGGGCATGCTGTTCGGGACAGGCGCGTAGCACCCGTGCGCCTTTCTGGTTGCCGGAACTACCAGAAAGGCGCACGAGCGGCGGAGCCCACCCGATGTCGAATCTCCGCAGCTGGGCCATCCGGGAAATGCCGCGGTCGACCTGCAGTCGCAGGGGATCGGCGAGAGCGGCCAGGACGGAGACAAATTCGAGCGTCTACCGCCGGATCGGGACGGAAATGTTACCGCCAGGTATGGCGTGTGGGAACCGGCGAGCGTACAAGGCGATGTTATGTTCCCCCCGCCGGGAGTGGCCGGAGTTGACGGAGGGGTCGGGGATGTCGAAGAGGTGGGTCGCGTCGGTCGCGGCAGTGGCGATCGGCTCGGGCATGATCGCCTATTCGAACCAGAGCGCTGCCGTCGCGGAACCCGAGCCGGTGTCCAACGGCATTCCCGGCAGCGGTTCCTGCGCGAGCGAGGTGTCGAACGAGACGCACTCGCTGATTCCGGAGAAGCTCGAGATTCCGATCCCGTACCCGAAGATCACGACGGTGCCGTATCCCGCTCCCGTCACGGATCCTGTCCGCGTCTCGCAGGCGTTGCCCGCCGACACGTGCACCGATCCGTGCCCCGACCTCACGGACGAGACCGACAAGGCCCCGGGCAACCTGTCGAGCGTGCTGAACATTCCGGACGTCAGCGTGAAGTTCACGCCCTTCCACTTCGGCATTCCCGTCCCGGGCGCCGACATCCAGTTGCCCCCGCGGCCGCCCCTCGTGCACCCGGCGACCGAGGAGGCGCCGCGCAGCGCGGCCCCGGCAACCCCGAAGATCGGCGACGTGACCCGCGTGGCCAAGGTGACCGGGTCCGGTTCCGTCAGTCGCACCGACAAGCGTTACCAGGTCAACGGCACCGACCTCGGCATCATGTGGGAGAGCGCCCCCGACCAGATCGCCGTCGCGTTCGGCGACACCGTCGGCAAGGGATTTCAGCCGCCCGGTGGTCAGGGCGACGACTGGCGCAGCAACGTCCTCGGTTTCAGCTCCGACCGCAACCTGTCCGACGGCATGAGCCTCGACAGCATGGTGCAGGACAGCCGGTGCCACGCGGCGGAACTGCTCGACAGCCGCAAGCTCGACAACGTGGAGATCACCACCATCCCGACCTCCGGTTTCGCCGTCGGGAACCGGCAGTACATGAGCTACATGTCGATCCGCACCTGGAACAGCATCCCCGCGACGTGGTGGACGAACTACGGCGGCATCGCCTACTCGGACGACGGTGGCTCGACGTGGACCAAGGATCCGTATGCGAAGTGGGACAACATCTTCGGGGTCACCAAGTTCCAGGTCGCGTCGATGGTCCCGGCGGGCGACTTCGTGTATATGTTCGGCACCCCCAACACGAGGCTCGGAGCCATCGGCCTGGCCCGTGTCCCGGCCGCCGACGTGCTGAACACGTCCGCGTACCAGTACTGGCAGAACGGCAACTGGACGCCGGTCGGTGGCTACACGGAGGCGACGCCGATCGTGGACGCGCCCGCCGCCGAATTGTCCGTGCGCTACGAGGAGGCCACCGGCAAGTGGCAGATGGCGTACCTCGACACGTCCCAGGCGGCGATCGTTCTCCGTGAGTCCGACTCGCCGCAGGGCGTCTGGTCCGGCGGGGCACCGATGGTCAGCGCTGTCGAGTACCCGGAACTGTACGGCGGCTTCATCCACCCGTGGTCGAGCGGCGACGATCTGTACTTCACCATGTCGACGTGGTCCGACTACAACGTCTTCCTCATGAAGGCGGATCTAGGCGCGTAGCGCCCCGTGCGCCTTTTTGGTAGCTCCGGCAACCAGAAAGGCGCACAGGCCCGGAGGGCCCTACAGCAGGCCGTGGCGGGGCGGGACGGTGCCCGACAGTGTCCACCTGCCGATGTGCTGGATCTTCCACCGCGTGGGGTCGTGCAAGGTGTGGGTGCGGGCGTCGCGCCAGTACCGCGACAGGTTGGACGCCTCCGACGCACTGCGGGTGCCGCCCAGTTCGAACAGCACGCTCGACGCCTCGAGGGACGCGCGGGCGGCGGCGACCTTGGCTGCGGCGGCGTCGATCGAGGCGACCGCGGCGCTCTGCTCGGTGAGGTCGCGCCGCGCTGCGTCGATGCTGCGCGCACCCTCCCCGAGGAGTGCCGTTGCGGACCGGACGGTGACCGCCGCCTCTCCGGCCAGCTGGATCAGCAGGGGATCGTCGACGGCGTCGGTGACGCCCGCCTCGAAATAGGGCCTTGCCTGACGCGCGGATCGCACGCCTTCGTTCAGCGCTGCTGCGGCGATCCCGGCGTCGATGGCGGCGTGCAGGATCTGGGCTTGCGACCCGTACGTGGTGGGTGTGTCGAAGATGGGGGAGAACGGCACGACGTGGAATGCGGGCACCCGGGCGGCGTCCAGGGTGACGGTTCCGCTCGCCGTGGTCTTCTGGCCCATGCCGTCCCAGTCGTCGACGATCGACAGCCCGGCGGCGGTGCTCGGCAGGTAGGCGACGGCCTTGGCGGGTTTCCCTGTCGGCGTCGTCGTCCCCGGCAGGGTGGCCCGTACTGCGATCCAGTCGGCGAACAGTGCGCCCGTGCTGTAGTACTTGCGACCGTCGACGACGAAGTCGCCACCCTGCTCGGTGAGCGTCGTGGCGTCGATGTCGATCGTCTTCGTTCCGCGCTCGCTCTGGGCGTTGGCGAACCGGCGCCCCGCGAGTACCTCGGAATAGAAGAATTCCTGCTGCGCCGGCGTGCCCTGGTGACGTAGCACCTCGAGGAACGTGTAGTGGCTGTGCGGGATCTGCGCGATGCTCGGATCGCCCTCGGCCAGAAGGCGGAACACTTCGGCGAGGGTTTCGGTCCGCGCGTCGATGCCACCGTGCTCTCGGGGAACACCGAGTGCGAGCAGCCCGGACGCGGCGAGAGCGCCTACCTGTTCGTAAGGGAGTTGCCGTCCGGCATCGCGAGCCGCCGCCTCCTCGGCGAATTCTGTGGCGAGATCGGCAGCGACGGCGAGGGCTTCCGCCTCGTCACTGATGCGGTGGGCGCTCTGAACGGCGGTCATGCCTGATCTCCCTGTACTGCGGTCATGCCGTCGAACCTCACACGGACCCGCGAGCCGGGTGAAGGGTTGTACGCGCGCTGATCGGAAGGGTGGGCGTGCGCTGCATGGGCGGGTTGCATGCTGGGTATGTCAACCGAACACATCGCTGAGCAGATCAAGTTCGCCTACTGGGTGCCCAACGTCAGTGGCGGGCTCGTCACGTCCGACATCGAACAGCGGACCAGCTGGGATTACGAGTACAACAAGAAGCTCGCCCAGACCGCCGAGAACAACGGTTTCGAGTACGCGCTCAGCCAGGTCCGGTACGAGGCCAGTTACGGGGCCGAGTACCAGCACGAGTCGACCAGCTTCAGCCTCGCACTGCTGCTGGCCACCGAACGGTTGAAGGTGATCGCTGCCGTCCACCCAGGTCTGTGGCGGCCCGCGGTGCTGGCGAAGCTGGGCGCCACGGCCGACCACCTGTCGAACGGCCGGTTCGCCGTCAACGTCGTGAGCGGCTGGTTCAAGGATGAATTCACCCACCTCGGGGAGCCGTGGCTCGAGCACGACGAGCGGTACCGGCGCAGCGCCGAGTTCCTGCAGGTGCTCCGCAAGATCTGGACCGAGGACGACGTCGACTTCCGTGGCGACTTCTACCGCATCCACGACTTCACCCTCAAGCCGAAGCCGCTGAACACGCCCGACCGTCCGAACCCCGAACTGTTCCAGGGCGGCAACTCCGCCGCCGCGAGGCAGAACGCGGGCCGGTACTCCGACTGGTACTTCAGCAACGGCAAGGACTACGACGGCGTCACCGAACAGATCGTCGACGTGCGACGGGTGGCGCGCGAGCACAACCGGGAAGTGAAGTTCGGGCTCAACGGGTTCATCATCGCCCGCGACACCGAGAAGGAAGCGCGCGACACCCTCCGCGAAATCATCGAGAAGGCGAACAAGCCCGCGGTCGAGGGATTCAGGTCCGCCGTCCAGCAGGCCGGCGCGTCCACCGCCGACAAGTCGGGGATGTGGGCCGACTCCACGTTCGAGGATCTCGTCCAGTACAACGACGGATTCCGCTCCCAGCTGGTCGGTACGCCGGAGCAGATCGCCGAGCGCATCGTCGAATACCGTCGTCGCGGAGTCGACCTCATCCTGGGCGGTTTCCTGCACTTCCAGGAGGAGATCGAGTACTTCGGCGCCAACGTTCTGCCGCTGGTCCGCGAACTCGAGGCGTCCGAGAGACTTGCACCCGTGAGCGGTTAGCGAGTCCAGGGACTCGTCAACCGCGCACGGGTGGCGGAGCCGCCTACAGGTGCCGGGCCAGCGCGCGACCCGCGGCCCGGCCCGAGAAGATGCAGCCGCCGAGGAAGGTGCCCTCGAGTGCGCTGTAACCGTGGACGCCGCCGCCGCCGAATCCGGCGACCTCACCGGCCGCGTAGAGACCCTCGAACGGTGTGCCGTCGGGCCTGATCACTTGCGAATCGAGGTTGGTTTCGAGGCCGCCGAGGGTCTTGCGGGTGAGCAGGTGCAGCCGGACCGCGATCAGCGGCCCGTTCTTGGGGTCGAGAAGTTCGTGGGGGCTCACGACGCGGGTGATCTTGTCGGCCAGCAGATTCCGTGCGTTGTGGATCGCCATGATCTGGAAATCCTTGGTGTAGCTGTTCTTCACCTCCCGGTCGCGGGCCACGATTTCGCGTTCGAGGTCCTCGTACTTCAGCGGTGCCTCGGGGGTGAGGGCGTTCATGCCGTCGACGAGGTCGCGAAGATTGCCGCGGACGACGAAGTCCGCACCGTGCTGCTTGAACGCCTCGACGGGACCGGGTGCGCCCTTCTTGAGGCGTTCGGCGAGCAGTTTGAAATCGCGGCCGGTGATGTCGGGATTCTGCTCGGAGCCCGACAGCGCGAACTCCTTCTCGATGATCTTCTGGTCGAGGACGAACCACGTGTGGTGGTGGCCGCTGTTCATGATGTGATCGAGGGTTCCCATGGTGTCGAAACCGGGGAAGTTGGGGCTGGGGAGGCGTTTGCCGTTGCCGTCGAACCACATCGACGACGGTCCGGGGATGATGCGGATGCCGTGGTTCGGCCAGATCGGGTCCCAGTTCTGGATGCCCTCGGTGTAGTGCCACATGCGGTCGCGGTTCACGATGTTGCCGCCGGCGTTCTCGGTGATCTCGAGCATGCGGCCGTCGACGTGCGCGGGGACGCCGGCGAGCATGTTCTCGGGAGCCTTGCCGAGGCGGGCGGGCCAATTCTTCTTGACCAGTTCGGGATTGCCGCCGATGCCGCCGGACGTGACGACCACGGCCTGCGCGGAGAATTCGAATTCCCCGACCGCGGTACGCGAACTCTTCACACCGCGTGCTTCGGTGGACGGTTCGAGGACGGTGCCGCGCACGCCGGTGGCGGCGCCGTCGGTGACGACGATCTCGTCGACCTGGTGACGGTGCTTGAACGTGACGAGGCCCCGCTTCGACGCGGCCATCACGCGCGTGAGGAAGACTTCGACGACACCCGGACCGGTGCCCCAGGTGATGTGGAAGCGCGGAACGGAATTGCCTTGTCCGAGAGCGGATCCGCGTCCGCGTTCGGCCCACCCGACGTTCGGCATCAGACGCAGCCCGAGGTCGTGCAGGTACTGACGCTTCTCGCCTGCCGCGAATTCGACGTACGCCTGGGCCCACAGCCGCGGCCACTGGTCTTCGCGGGCGCGATCGAACGCGGCGGTGCCCATCCAGTCCTGGATCGCCAGTTCGTACGAGTCCTTGATGCCGAGGCGCCGCTGTTCGGGGCTGTCGACGAGGAACAGGCCGCCGAGCGACCAGAAGGCCTGCCCGCCGAGATTCGCGGAACTCTCCTGGTCGACGACGAGGACCTTCCGGCCCGCCTTGACCATCTCGTAGGTGGCGACGAGTCCGGCCAGTCCGGCGCCGACGACGATCACATCAGCCTGTTCGGTCACGAGGACCCCTCTTTCCGGTGTGTGTGGGTGTGGGTGGTGTCGGTTTCGGTGTACGCGGCCACGATGTGGGTGAACAGTTCGAGACGCAGGTCCCGGGCGGACGCGTCGTCGTCCTCGATGAGGCACTGGACGCTCGTGCCGTCGTGCAGGGCCACGAGCGCGCGGCCCAGCACCCGGGGATCGCCGACGACGCGCCGCCCGAGCCGGTGCAGCGCCTTCTCGAGGATCGGCACGATGGTCTCCAGAATCGTGTCCTCACGCGCTGCGAGGGCCTTCTTCAGCGACGGGTTGCGCAGGGCGTGTGCGGTGAATTCCGCGTTGATCCGGTACCACTGGTCGTCGACGGGGACGACTCCGAGCACCAGTTCGGTACCGGCGCGCAGTTTTTCGGCAGGCGTGAGCCCCGAGAGGTCGATGCTCGACGAGTCGGCGGCCACCCGGATCTGTGCGAGCATCGCGCTCGAGCGCTGTTCCCACATGGCGAAGAACATCTCGTCCAGCGAGGCGAAGTTGGAGTAGAAGGCGCCGCGGGTGTAGCCGCCGCGTTCGCAGATCTGCTCGACCGTCGACCGGCCGAAGCCGTTTTCGGCGAACACCTCGACCGCGGCGTCGAGCAGACGCCGGCGAGTCTGGCCTCGCCGTTTCGTCACCCGGCGGGGTGTGTCGGTGGCAGGCTCGGAGGAGCGCGCCGGTGACGTCGGCATGGTCCCTCCTCCGATCGGGTCGACAGCAGCCGTCGATACACTAGCGTATCGGATACACCAGTGTATCGAACTTGGCTGTCAGAGCCTGTTCGGAGAGTTCGGCGGTCTCAGAGGTAGAGGTCCTGCTTTCGGATCAGAGCCGTCGCCACGACGCTGACGACCGAGGTGGCGACCAGGTATCCGCAGGCCAGCCAGGGAGTTCCGCCGCCGACGGCGATCAGGGCGGTGAGGATCATCGGCGTGACGCCCGACGCGTAGATCCCGGAGAACTGATACACCACGGACAGACCGGTGTACCGGATCTCGGTGGGGTACAGGCTCGCGTACAGCGTGCCCTGCGCCCCGTAGAAGAGTGCATGGATGACGCCGAACACCAGCACCATCGCGACACCGAACAGGATGAGATTCTCCGTGCCGAACAACCCGAACGCGGGGAAGACCGCGAGTCCGTAGGCCCCGATCCCGATGAGGTAGATCCTCTTGGCGCCGTACCGGTCGACCAGCAGACCGGAGAACGGCAGGAGCACGGCCATGACCGTCGAGGCGACGGTGACGACCAGCAGGACGGGAATCTTCGCGAACTCCAGGTTCTTGGTCGCGTACGTGATCGCGAAGACACCCCACGTGTTGAACGCGGCGCCTTCACCCCAGCGAGAGAGCAGGCCGAGGACGGTGCCCCGGCGCACCCGGCCGCGGAACACGTCCTTCAGTGGAGCGGAGGAGCGCTTCGAGAGGTCGTGCACCTCCTGGAACGCCGGAGTCTCCTCGACCTTCAGCCGGACCACGAATCCGACGAACACGAGGATCAGGCTCAGCAGGAAGGCGATTCGCCACCCGTAGGAGAGGAACTGGGCGTCGTCGAAGATCACCTGCAACGCGGCGAAGACGCCGGTGCCCAGGGCCAGCCCCAGCGCGAGTCCGATCTGGGGGATGCTGCCGAAGATGCCGCGCTTCTTCGCGGGACTGTGTTCGACGGCGAGGAGCACTGCGCCCGCCCATTCACCGCCCAGTGCGAACCCCTGCAGGATGCGCAGCAGGAGCAGCAGGATCGGCGCGATCACCCCGACCTGCGCGGCCGTGGGCAGCACACCCATCAGAGCGGTGGCGATGCCCATGATGAACATGGTGAGCGCGAGTGTCTTCTTGCGTCCGATGCGGTCGCCGATGTGGCCGAAGGCGACTCCGCCGATCGGCCGGACCACGAAACCGACCGCGAACGTGGCGAACGCCAGCATGGTGCCGACGAACGAACTCTGATCGGGGAAGAACAGCTGGTTGAACACCAGGCTGGCGGCCGTCGCGTAGAGGAAGAAGTCGTACCACTCGACGGTCGTCCCGAGGAGGCTGGCGGCGACGACGGTGCGGAGCCGCTTGCGCCGCTCGAGGTCGGATTCGGTCGAGGATGTGTACGGGGCGTCGGACAGCGTAGTCATAGCGCGGCGACCGTAACCCTGCTCGCCGCGGTCGGGCACTACTCCGAATCACGGTGATCGAAACCCTCGCGCGCCGGCTTCGTCGTTGTTGAACTGTCCTGCGCTGCCCATCTGTCGTCGACAAGAGGATCGCGCGTGTCTCTGCATTTCCACTGGTTCCTTCCCACCTACGGTGATTCCCGCAACCTGATGGCGGGTGGTCACGGGAGTTCCATGGCAGGAGACCGTCCGGCGACGCTGCGGTATCTCAATCAGATCGGCGCGGCGGCGGAGTCGAACGGCTTCGAATCGGTCCTGACGCCCACGGGTGCGTGGTGCGAGGACGCGTGGCTCACCACGGCCATGATGCTGGAGACCACCGAGACGTTGAAGTTCCTGGTCGCGCTGCGGCCGGGCCTGCTCAGCCCCACGCTGGCCGCACAGATGGCGGCGACGTTCCAGTGGCAGTCGCAGGGGCGGCTGTTGCTCAACGTCGTCACCGGCGGTGAGGACCACGAGCAGCGCACCTACGGTGACTACCTCGACAAGAACCAGCGCTACGCCCGCTGCGGCGAGTTCCTCGACGTCATCCGGCAGCTGTGGGCGGGAACCGGACCGGTCGACTACGCGGGCGACTACCTCCGGGTGGAGAACGCCCAGTTGCAGCGCATCCCCGACCCGGTGCCGCCGATCTTCTTCGGCGGGTCGTCGCCGGCCGCGGGAACCGTCGCGTCCCAGTTCGCCGACACCTACCTCACGTGGGGTGAGCCGCCGAGCGCCGTCGCCGGGAAGATCGCCTGGATCCGCGACCTCGCGGACGTCCAGGGCCGCACGCTCGATTACGGCATCCGGCTGCACGTGATCAGCCGCGACACGTCCGAGGAGGCGTGGGCCGAGGCCGATCGCCTGCTCTCCGCGCTCGACCCGGCGACGGTCGAGCAGGCGCAGCAGAGTCTGGCCAGGTCGGGTTCCGAAGGCCAGCGCCGCATGCGTGAACTGCACGGCGGCGGGAGCGCCTACTCGAAGGAGGCTGGAGCGCGCGCCCTCGAGGTGGCCCCGAACCTGTGGTCCGGTGTCGGACTGGTCCGCGGCGGCGCAGGCACCGCGCTGGTCGGCTCCCACGAGGAGGTCGCCGACCGCATTGCCGAATACGCGGCGCTCGGGCTCGATCACTTCGTCCTCTCCGGCTACCCGCACCTCGAAGAGGCCTTCAACTTCGGCGAAGGGGTCCGGCCGATCCTCGAACGTCGCGGGCTCGTGCAGTCGCGTAGTCACCGCCCCGGCGACCTGTCCGGGTCGACGGCGTTCCTGTCCTCGAGTCGGTAGTCACTGCCAGACTGAGGGCATGCCAGCAACTGCGCGAGTGCCGAGGGAACTGCTCCCGCACCTGCGCCGTGCCCGCGACCTCGCCGACCGTGACTACGCGCAACCGCTCGACCTCGGCGAACTGGCGGCGACGGCGGGGGTGTCGAAGTACCACTTCCTCCGTTGCTTCGCGGGGGTCTACGGCAGGACTCCGGGCGTCTATCTCGCGGAGCGTCGCGTCGAGCGCGCCCAGGACCTGCTACGGTCGACGAACCTGACGGTCACCGAGATCTGCCACCTCGTCGGGTACACCAGCGTTGGGTCGTTCAGTGCCAAGTTCCGTCAGCTGGTCGGCACGTCACCGTCGGTGTACCAGGCGAAGTTCGCCGAGCACGGGGCGCCGCGGATCCCCGGCTGCTATGTGTTCATGCACGGGCTGAGCGACAGAAATGCCGCAATTTCCGAGAAGCGCAGGCAGTCGCGCCGGACATAGGTTGGTCGCATGATCACCAATGTTTCTCTCGTCACCCTGTGGGTCACCGACCAGGACGACGCCAAGAAGTTCTACATCGACACGCTCGGTTTCGCCGAGGGCACCGACGTCACGATGGGCGACGGGTTCCGGTGGGTGACGATCCTGCACCCCGACCACCCGGAACTCGAGGTCACGCTCATGAAGCCCGGGCCGCCGCTCGACGCCGACATGGCGGAGGCGATCCGCCGGTCGCTGGCCGCCGGAACGATGGGCGGTTTCGGGCTGACAACCACCGACTGTCATCAGACGTACGAGGATCTGGTCGCCAAGGGCGTCGAGTTCACCCAGCCTCCGGCCGAACGCCCCTACGGCGTCGAGGCGGTGATGCGGGACAACTCCGGCAACTGGCTGGTGCTGGTGGAGAAGCGTGCGTACACCGGCGAAGACTTCCCGCACTGAGCGATAGGGGTCAGCGCGCCCGGTGGCGTCGCACGGCGTCCCGGTTCGCGCATTTCGGCGAGCAGTACCGCTGACGGCCGTTGCGGGACGTGTCGGCGTAGATGGCGGTGCACTCCTCGAGTGCGCAGCGGCCGAGCCGGTGCATGCCGCGGCCGACGAGGTGCAGTGCGGTGCCGACCGAGAACAGCGCCTCGAGCACGCCCGCCAGCGACTGCTGGTCGTCGCGGTAGTGGAGGTGCCAGCCGTCGCCGACGTGGTTGGTCAGTCGCGGGTAGGCGGACGCCTTCGTGAGCATGAGGTTCACCTGTTCGGCCCGGGCTTCGTCGCTCGTGGTGTCCGCGATCGACGACCACTGGTCCAGCATCGCGAGCACGTCGGCGAGGTCGTCGTCGGTGACGGGGAAGTCGACGACGATCCCCGCCTCGACGCACCGGTCGATTAGTTCGCCGGTGGAGTCGGGCTTGTGATTGGCGAGGTCGGCGGCGAGTGTGACCGCATATTCGCCGTAAGGGTTGAGATGCACAATGCCATTACATCACGCTGGGTGCATGAACGGACATCACGAACACGATTGGCAGGAAGTATCTCGGCATCGGACGAGCACGGGAGTCGTCACCTACCTCGGCTGCCCGTGCGGGCGGTGGCAGTTATCGCTGGTCGAGGCGTCGCTAGAGGAATCTAGCCATATCTACGTTCGATCGCAGATCTGAATAGATTTGCCTACGAACCGCCGTGTGCGGGGTCGAGGGTCTGGCGTTTTCGGGATGCGGCGCACATAATCACCACGTGAGCCAAGTTACTGTTACTCCGAGTTCACTCATTCTTGCCCAATCGGGCGGAGAGGGTGGCGGTGCGGCGTTCGACCAGATCATCGGGATCACGGTGGCGACGGCGATCATCACCGTGGGTCTGCTGTGGATCGCGTACCTGCACCGCACACGCAGGATCACGTGGCTACAGACGACCGCCGACACGGCGGCACGCGCGCTCGACCGCCCCCCGTGGGTGGCCCTGCCCCTGGTGACTTTCGTCGGGACCATCCTGACGGCGTTCTTCGGCTTCATCTGGGACGTCAGCCTGCACATCGGGCGAGGCCGCGACGACGGGCCGCTCGCGAACCCCGCGCACTACTTCATCCTCGTCGGACTCTTCCTGCTGTTCATCACCGGAATGCTGGCGATGATCCTGCCGCGCGACGAGAAACCCGGTCCGGCAGCAATCAAGATCACCCGCACCTGGTACGTCCCGGTCGGCGGCGTCCTGGTGGCCGGTGCGGGGCTGTACGCCCTCATCGGGTTCCCGCTCGACGACGTCTGGCATCGCATCTTCGGTCAGGACGTCACGCTGTGGGGGCCGACGCACCTGATGCTGATCGGCGGTGCGGGACTGTCGCTGATCGGCGTCCTGCTCCTTGACTACGAGGGCCGGATGGCGACCCCGGGTGACGCGAAGGAGGACAGCAGGCTGATCTGGTTCCTGCGGTGCGGCACGTTCGGTGGCCTGCTCATCGGCCTGTCCGTCTTCCAGATCGAATACGACTTCGGCGTCGAACAGTTCCGCCTCGTCCTGCAACCGATGATGATCGCCGGCGCGGCCGCGTTCACCCTGGTGGCGGCGCGCATCGTTCTCGGACCGTTCGCGGCGATCGTGGCCGTGGCGGTGGCCGGCGTGGTGCGCGCGATCACGGCACTGATGGTGGGACCGGTTCTCGGCGCCCCCACGAACGTGTTCGAACTGTGCCTCGGCGCCGCCGTGCTGATCGAACTGCTCGCCCTGACACCGCTGATCAAGAATCGGGTGGCCTTCGGTGCCGTCGGCGGACTCCTCGTCGCGACGGTCGGGCTGTGGCTCGAGTCGCTGTGGATCGGCGCCGTATACATCTACCCCTGGCCCACCAGCATGTGGCCGGAGGCGCTGGTCATGGCCGTGCCCGTGGGCATCGCGGCCGGTGCCTGCGGAGCGCTGCTCGGACGGGTGCTCCGATCCGAGGGACTTCCGCGCCCCGCGATCAGCCGCACCATCGTCGTCGCCACGGTCGTGGTGATCGCCGGGGCCACCGCCAACGGACTCGTCGCGACCGTCCCGGAGAACGCCACGGCGACAATCGCGCTCACGGAGGCCGCCCCGGACGGCGGCCGGATGGTCGACGCGGAGGTTCGCATCGACCCACCCGATCTCGCCGGCGACAATCCTGAATGGGTGTCCATTCTGTCCTGGCAGGGCGGACCCGGACTGGGCAACGGTTTCACGGTCGACCGACTCGAACGCACCGGGCCCGGCGCCTACCGGACTCACGAACCTGTGCCGGTCCACGGAACGTGGAAGACGTTGCTGCGCGTACAGGACGGGCGCACGATGACAGCCGTCCCCATCTACCTGCCCAGCGACCCGGGCATCGGCGCCGAGGAACTCCCCGCCGTCGCATCCTCGACCCGCGACTTCGTCCCGGAGATCACCATCCTGCAGCGGGAGCGGAACTTCGACCACCCGTCCTGGCTGTTCGGTGCCGCGTCGCTGGTCGTGCTCGTGTGCACTCTTGCGCTGATCACCGCGCTGGCCTGGGGAGCGGGCCGGATCAGCAAATACACGCAGGGACAGGCGACCACCGGCACCCGCGAGGACGTGAAGGTGACATGAATCCGGTGAACGACCCGGGCGTCGTCTACCTCGCCGATCACTCGGTGCTGCTGGCGATTCCCGCGTTCGTCCCCGCCTTCCTGGTGGCCGGCCTGGTCATCTACCTGGCGGTCCGGGACCGCAAGGCGGAAGCCGCCGAGAATGCCGAGAGTGCGAAACACGGCCCGAATGAGAAAGACGAGGAAAATTAGTGATCAGGCGGTTGGCCGGAGTTGTCGTGGTACCTGCTGTCGTGGTCGCTCTGGTGTCGGGCTGTGGAGGCGAGAGCAACACGCCGGCAACGGAGGACGGTGCCGTGATCGACGTCGTGATCGCCAGCGGATCGGTCACGCCGAACAACGAGCGCATCGAGGCCACGGTGGGGGAGACCGTCACCGTGCGGATCGAGAGCGACGCCGACGACGAATTGCACGTGCACGCCGTGCCGGAGCATTCGTTCGAGATTCACCCCGGAACGCAGGAAACCCAGTTCTCCGTGGATGTTCCGGGCCAGGTGGCGGTGGAGTTGCACGACACGGGTAAGACGGTGGCCACCCTGCTCGTGCGTCCATGACCGTTGTTCTCGCGCACGGCCTCGGCGGATCCACCGACCTTCCGATCCCGTTCACGTATGCGCTGATCGGGGCGAGCTGGGCGCTCACCGTCTCGTTCGTGGTCCTGGCGTTCGCGTGGCGCACCCCGAAACTGGATCCGGACAGTCCGGGTCGCAGACTGCCGGGCTGGGTGACGCGATTTGCCGACGCGCCGATCACGCGTAACGTGCTGGCGGCGTTCGGTGTGGTGTTCGCGGTATGGGTGGCGCTCGCCGCGTTCTTCGGACCCGCGGCATCGTCGGAGAATGCACTGCCGGGCGTGTTCTACGTGCTGCTCTGGGTGGGACTGGTCGCGGTGTCGCTGGCGTTCGGACCGGTGTGGCGAGTGCTCTCCCCGGTCCGCACGCTTCACCGGTCGGTGTGCGCGGCGATCGGGCGCTCGCCGGCGGAAGGCAATGCACGATACCGCGACTCGTGGGGGTATCGGCCCGCGGTCGCGGGACTGTTCGCCTTCGTCTGGCTCGAACTCGCCTCCGCCGACCCGGGTTCCGTTGCCGCCGTGCGTACCTGGCTGCTGGTCTACGTCGTGGTCACGACGGCCGGGGCCTTCGCGTGCGGCGAGCGCTGGTGTGAGCGGGGCGATCCGTTCGAGGTGTACAGCACGCTGGCCTCCCGGCTGTCTCCGCTGAGCCGGGACCGGCACGACGGCCGGATCGTGCTGCGCAATCCGCTGGGCCACCTGGGTTCGATGCCCGTTCGCGCCGGATCGGTGGCGCTGATGGCAACGCTGCTGGGATCCACGGCCTTCGACAGTTTCTCGGCGTTCCCGTGGTGGTCACGGCTGGTGGACGGAATCGGATCCCCGATCGGCGCCACCCTCGCACGCACCGCCGGGCTCCTGGTCTTCATCGGCTTCGTCGGGGTGTCGTTCTGGGTGGCCTCGCGGGCCACGGGTGGACTACGGCCCGAACAGCGCGCCGCTCTCCCGGGGCTGCTGTCGCATTCGCTGATCCCGATCATCATCGGCTACGTCTTCGCCCACTATCTGACGTATCTGGTGGAGAAGGGGCAGGCGACGGTGATCCTGCTGGCCGACCCGATGGGGCGCGGATGGAACCCGCTGGGGCTCGGTGACGCCGAGGTCTGGTACGTGCTGTCCGAGCACCCGGCCGCGACGGCATCGATCAAGGTGATGTGCGTCCTCGCCGGACACGTACTCGGAGTGATTGCGGCACACGACAAATCCGTGCGGGTCCTGCCCCGGGGTCATCAGCTGACCGGGCAGCTGGCACTGCTGTTCACGATGGTGACATACACCTTCGGTGGGCTGTACCTGCTGTTCGGCGGCTGACGACCCCGGCGTGCGTCAGCGTGCGAGGACGACCGCCGCCTCCGCGGTGAGCGAGGCGAACGTGAACGTCTCTTCGAGGTAGAGCGTGACCTCGGTGGCGGTGTGGCTGTCGTAGCCGATCGACAGATCCGTGCCGAGGGTCAGCTGGTTGTCGCCGCCGCGGGTGGACAGCACGTAGCCGCCGCTGATGGCGGGTGCCCAGATGATGTCGCCGGTGACCAGGTCGCGCAGGTGGTGGAACACGGGATGCCCCTCGTCGCGGGTTTCGCTGACCGCGGTGTACGCGTCGGCGTCGAGCACCACCGAATACGGTCCCTCGACACCGGCGAGTCGCAGCGCCGACAACGCGGACGCGACGGCGTCGGGGATCAGCAGCGGATCCTCCGGCAGACTGAGAACCGGGTTGTCGCTGGACGGCCCGAGTCCGCGGATGCCCGCCTCGTCGAATCCCTGGAAGATCGACTGGTCTTCCGCGAACGCGACGGCCTTCGCCGCGTCTTTGACGGGCTGCCA
>NZ_JBHWUE010000009.1:0-167043 GCF_042738615.1 Rhodococcus sp. NPDC059968 | reverse complement strand
GCCGCGAAGACCCCGCTGGTCACCGGCATCGACACCGGGCGGGTACTGGTCGATATCGACGATACGATCATCGAGGTCCACGGCCACGGCAAACAGGGCTCCGGATACGGCTACTCCGGGGTACGCGGGCTGAACGCCCTGCTCACCACGGTCACCACCGACACCTGCGCGCCGGTGATCATCGGTCAACGCCTACGCCGCGGAGCATGCGGCTCCGCACGCGGCGCCGCCCGGATGGTCTCCGACGCCCTGGTCACCGTAGACCGGCTGCGCACCCAGGCTGCAGGAACCAGCGGTAACGGCGCGCCGAAGGTTCTGTTTCGAGCCGATTCGGCGTTCTATGGCCATCCCACGATCGGTGCCGCGATTCGTGCCGGCGCCGATGTGTCGGTCACCGTGCGCCTGACCTCCACCATCAAGCGAGCGATCGCATCCATCGACACCGACGAGTCCGCGTGGACGCCGATCGAATACACCGACGCCCTCTACGACGAGGCCACCGACACCTGGATCTCGCGGGCGGAGGTCGCCGAGATCCCGTTCACCGCGTTCGCCTCGCAGAAGAAGGCCCACCAGATCCCCGGGCGGCTGGTGGTGCGCCGCATCCCCGACCTGCGACCACCCAAGGACCAGGGCCAGGGCACGTTGTTCGACATCTGGCGGTTCCACGCCTTCTTCACCACCACCGACCCCGACGACCTCGACACCGTCGACGCCGACAAGACCCACCGCCAACACGCCGTCATCGAGCAGGTGCACGCGGACCTGAAGAACTCCGCACTCGCCCATCTTCCGTCGAACTCGTTTTCGGCGAACGCCGCCTGGCTGGTCTGCGCGGTCATGGCCTTCAACCTGACCCGTGCCGCCGGCACCCTCACGGCTGACCCGAAGCTGACGAAAGCGACCACCGGCACCCTCCGCCGCACCCTCGTCTCGGTCCCTGCCCGCATCGCCTCCTCCGCCCGACGGCTGACGCTGCACCTACCGACCGACTGGCCGTGGGAAACACCATGGCACAACCTGTTCGACAGAACCTTCGGCCGCAATCACCCGATCATCGTCTAACACCCGCGACACCTGCCCGCCATCGACGCGAAAGAGCCAGTGGAACAACCCGACACGCAGGTCGGACGATCACCCACGCCCGTAACCAACTCGCTGACGCACAACGAAACTCACCACGGACACATCAGTCGATCGGTGGATTTAGGCTAAATACAATACCGTTCAGTTAGTGGGGTTTGCGTTACGATGAGGTGTGCCTCGGAGTGGATGGGTGAAGCCGGTCTCGGATCGGCGGTTGTCGGATGTGGTGTCGGTGGGGTTGCTGACCAGGGTGTTTCCCGCGTCCTTGGTCGATGAGGTGATCGCGGAATGCGGGCGGACCGAGCAGCGCAGTAGGTCGTTGACCGCTCGCGTGACGGCGTATTTCTCGATCGGGATGGCATTGAATTCGCAAGGCTCCTACGAGGAGGTCTTCGAGCAGCTCACCGACGGTTTGTCGTGGTCGTCGGGATGGTCGCAGTCCTGGTCGCCGCCGACGAAATCGGCCATCTTCCAGGCCCGTTCACGTCTGGGATACGAGCCGGTGCGGGAGCTGTTCCGCCGTGTCGCACGACCTCTCGCCGACACGGATACACCTGGATCCTGGCTCGCGGGGCGCCGGTTGGTAGCCCTCGACGGGACCTGCCTCGACCTGCCCGACACACCGGCCAACGCCGAGCATTTCGGGCGGCCGGCATCGAGCCGCGGCGAGAGGTCCGCGTTCCCGCAGGCACGGTTGGTTGCGGTCGCCGAATGCGGCACCCACGCGGTATTCGACGCCGCGATCGGACCGTGCCGCACCTCCGAGCGGGAGCTGGCGCATGATCTGATCGACAGACTCGAACCCGGGATGCTGCTGCTCGCCGACCGCGGCATCTACGGATTCGACATGTGGACCCGGGCCGCCGCCACCGGCGCCGACCTGCTGTGGAGGGTCAAATCAACTCTCTCACCTCGACACCTCGAGACCCTCGACGACGGATCCTGGCTGGCGCAGATCCTCCCCACCTCCGGAAAAAATCGGCAGCAGCGCACACCGCTCACGGTGCGCGTGATCGACTACACCCTCGACGACGGGCGGGAGAACCCCGAGCAGTACCGGCTGCTGACCACGATCCTCGACCCCTCCGATGCACCTGCCGAAGAGTTGGCGCTGGCCTACGCCCAGCGCTGGGAAATCGAGAACACCTTCGACGAACTCAAGACCCACCAGCGCGGACCACGCGCCGTGCTGCGGTCGAAATCCCCACCGTTGGTCCAGCAGGAAATCTGGGGGCACCTGTGCTGCCACTACGCCATCCGCACCCTGATGCTCGATGCCGCGACCGCCGGCAGTCACGACCCGGACCGGATGTCCTTCGTCGCCGCCCTGCGGATCGCCCGACGATCCCTGTCCCACAGCTCTTTTTCCCCCTCATAACCACCACGCCGCCACCCGATTGTGGAATCAGGGCATCGCCAAACTTCTGCGCCGCGTCAACCCTGCACGCCGACCCCGATCCAACCCCCGGGTCGTCAAACGTAAGGTCCTCAAATGGGCGGCCAAACGCGCGCACCACCAACACCATCCACAACCCACCCAGCCGCCGAAATGCGCCATCCTCGTTCACTAACTGAACGGTATTGAGGCTAAATACCCACGACGGGCGCAACTACCCCTCCGGCACAACGCTGGGGGATGGGACTGTCGCCCAGGACGCGATGCCGGTCCGTGGCTTGCCTCTCAGGTAATGCTGAACCAAAAGTACGCGATCTGCGCAAGGCTCGATGCGATCGCGAGGATGCCAGGCCGAGCCCACTCGGGGATTCCCCACAGGCTGAGGTCGTCCATAACACCTCCGTCCTCACAACACGGCCGAGTGGTCCACCGACCATTCTGGAGTCTCACACGTGGCAACGGGCATCACGCGGGGAACGTCGAGATCGGGGTGACGCGGGCGGATGAAATGCCGGCCGGTAACTCCCCTACGAGCCGGAGGCGATCAACAGGCTCAACACCTGCGCGACGAAGTTCCGCCACAAGTCCTCGGCTGACCCCATATCTCACTCCTAACGTGACGCTGATCCACCAGTGGGTATCGCATGCGGTTGTGAGGTGCGTTATAGGGAAGTTTCTACCCCAACTTGTCGCCGATCGGTCGCTTCGACTCGCACTTTCGGGCGACCGAGCACGACGAAATGAGTGTGAGCGGGATCAGAAATAGTCGACCACGCGTATCAGTTCCCAATGCGTGCTCTCGCTTCGTCCAGTCGATCATTCCGTCTGGACAGCGGGTCTTTGACTCGTGCGTGCCGAAAAGTTGAATTTTGGGCGCCAGAAATCGGAACGATCTTCAGCCTGTTGACGTACGACGTCAAACACATTGACGACCGGCGCCTACCAATGCCCGGACTGAGACAATCATCCCTCCCTCAACTATCGGGTACTTCGTCTCCGAACCACTCCGTTGCAAAGAAAGTCAGCACGACGGCGATGATCGCAACGATTGCCCCCAACACGATCAGAGTCCCAGTCAACAACGGACTCCAATTCCAACTCAGAGACTTGCTCATCCCGCTGACCGCCGTGACAACAACGCCTACGATCGCGACAACGACACCAATCAACTTGGTCCGCCGGCTTTCGCTTGAAAGTATCCGTTGCCCGCGAAAGCGCCTTCTCGTACTCGGGTGCAGGGTCACAACCCGGCCGTCAATGGCTCGACCAAATGCATGTGGGGACACTCGGACGAATTCCTCCGCGCTGGCCGAACTACAGTTGACCTTCAAAACCACATGTGGCGGATTACCACGATCGTGTCGCTCGACACGAACGTACTTCTCGAGGCGTTCGCCTTCCCAGTCGGCAACTGGAACTCTGCCCGTGACGTCGTGATACTTCTGCAGTTGAATATCACGCATCGTTTGACCTGGAACCTGAACCTCCCAGCGATCCAGATCATCGTCGACCATCACCGGCCACACGCGTTCCGGTGAGATCGACACCGAATTTACTGACGAGGACGAGTCCACATGCACCTCTCAGAATTGGTTCGATTACTCCGTCAGGCCCCGACGGGGTGGGTAGTCGATGAACGTGGCGATCACTTCGAGTGGCTCGGGAACCGACGACGGCATCAAGAAACTTCCTGAAGTCGCGATTGCAGCCGCAAGCAAGGTACGACCGTCGTCGTCCATCGATCCCCACATTCGTTCCAAATCGTGGGTTAGTCCCGGACTGCCTGAAGCACTCCGGGCATTGAATTCTTCGGCCGTCCTCGCTCTGTCGAGCGCATCGCCAATGCGCCCGACGATGATCGGGATGCGATTGACAATGTTCTCCGTCATGTCCAGGCCGTAGCCGCGAGTAGCTACCCACTCGTCGAAGGACCGGACAATCGAAGCGGGAGGCAGACCGTCCACCTCGGAGGGAAACAATCGACGAAGCTGGTACGCGAGTTCAGATGGGTCACCTTGATTGAGACGCCACGCATTCCAACCAGCGCTGGAACCCTGCAGCGCAGTATCGCACTCGATACACAGAAACTCAGCCTGCTTGTTGCGTACGCCGTGGTGCCCACACGTCAGTGAGCCGCACTTCTTACATGCGCCGATCGGTTCACGTGTCTTGCCGGCGGTAGGTGAGATCATGGGAACGCCCTTGATGCACGCCTGACAGTCCGCGGCCATAGCCTTCCCAGCCCTCTCGACGAGGTCGATGCCGATATCAGATTACTGGGTAAGCATCGGCTGGACTCCCGGTTCCATCGATCGCCCTCGACGTCACCAACCGCCTCCGGTGAGTTCGATCAGGACGGCCTCGCGTAGCCGCTTCCGCTTCCCATGCTTGGCCGCATCCAGAAGGGCGACGAGAACGTCTGCAACCCGCCGCGGTCCGCAGGTCCCGGTTCCTCTCACCTCTGCCGCGACCATCCGGTGTCGTCGGATCCGACGAAGCCCTCCATCTCCAGCAACGGCAACACGGCCCGAACCTGCTCCACCGCGACCCCGGACAGTTCGGACAACTCCCGGACCCCACGCGGCCCGACAGCCGGCAATGCCTCGTACACCAGCAGGGCATCACCCGACAGCGCATCGAGATCGCGGACCACGTCGAGGCCTTCCCGCAGCCCGATCGGCCCGGCCTCCTCCACCACGTCACCGGCATTCGCGACCAACCGCGCCTCACCCTCCCGAATCATCCGATTGCACCCCGTCGACGACGCCGACGTCACCGGACCCGGCACCGCCATCACCGGACGCCCCAGCTTGCGCGCCCAACTCGCCGTGTTCCGCGCACCACTGCGCCACCCCGCCTCCACCACGACCACCCCGTCGGACAGGCTCGCAACCAAACGATTCCGCGCTAGAAACCGATGCTTCGCCGGTGTCGTGCCCGGCGCGTACTCACTGATCACCGCACCGTTCTGCGCGATCTGCCGCAACATCCGCGCATGCCCCGCCGGATACGCGCGATCCACACCACACGCCAGCACCGCCACCGTCAGACCCCCGACACCCAACGCCGCACGATGCGCAGCACCATCGACCCCGAACGCCGCACCCGACACGATCGTCCACCCGTCGACGGCGAGATCACCCGAAATCTCCGCAGTCACGTGCTCGCCGTAACCACTCGCCGCCCGCGTCCCCACGATCGAGATCGCCCGATCGGTCAGTTCGGCCACCGGCCGCGAACCGAGCACCCACAACGCCAACGGCGGCCCCTCGTCCCGCGACCGGGACAGATTCCCGAAACCGAGGAGCCGCCACTGCGGCCACTCGTCGTCGTCCGGCGTCACGAGCCGGCCACCCATCCCCGCCACCAGTTCGAGATCGTGCGTGGCGGTATCCACATGCGCCCGCGCAACCGTGCGCTCCCCAGCATCTCCGACAGATCCCGCTCCCGCACGGCCCGCGCAGCCTCCTCCGGACCCACCTCCTCCACGAGCCGCGACAGCGCCGGGCACGGCCCCTGCACCACCTTCGACAGATACGCCCACGCCAACCGCCGCGGATCCCGAACACCACTCAGATCGCCTGCACCACTCCGACTTTCCACCATCACTGAAAGCTCCGATCACGAAACCCCAACGCGGTGACCACCTGCTCCGGGCCCGGCATGTCGAGCCCCGCCAGATCACTCACCGTCCAGGCCACCCGCAACGCACGATCGGCACCCCGGGCCGTGATCAGCCCCTTCCGCAGCGCGCGCTCCACCGGCGCCAGCGCGGTGCAGCGCGCGCTCCACCGGCGCCAGCGCGGGCCGCGCCAACCGGAACTTCTGCCGCAGGGCCGGTCCGGGCACCTCCGCATTGGTGCGCCACCCGTAGTAACTCCACCGCTCGCCGGCGGCAGCCCGCGCCTCGGCCACCCGCTGCCGGACGTCCTCGGTGCTCTCCCCGACCTCGTCGATGAACGCCCCGGTCGCGACGGCGTGCATCCGCACCCGCAGATCCACCCGATCCATCAGCGGTCCCGACAGTTTCCCGAGGTAGCGTCGCCGGGCAGTCGGTGCGCACACGCAGTCGGCCTCGCGCGCGGGCGCGCACGGGCACGGATTGGCCGCGAGGATCAGCTGGAAGCGCGCCGGATAGCGGGCCACCCCGTCCCGTCGCGCGATCCGCACCTCCCCGTCCTCGAGCGGGGTCCGCAGGGCTTCGAGCACCTTGGTTCCGATCTCGGCGCACTCGTCGAGAAACAGCACCCCTCGGTGGGCGCGACTGACGGCGCCGGGCTTCGCGACACCGCTTCCACCGCCGACGAGCGCGCTCACGGACGCGGTGTGGTGGGGTGCGATGAACGGTGGCACGTCGATGAGGGGACGCTCGGGCGGCAGGAGCCCGGCCACGGAGTGGATTGCCGTCACCTTGAGCGATTCACTCTCGGTGAGTGGGGGCAGAACCCCGGGAAGTCGTTGCGCCAGCATCGTCTTCCCCACGCCGGGTGGGCCGGTGAGCATCAGGTGGTGCGCTCCTGCCGCCGCCACCTCGATGGCCCAGCGCGCCTCGGCCTGGCCCACCACCTCGCTCAGATCGGCACGCAGCGGCTGCGCGACCCACTGCGCAGGCTCCGGGTACTCGAGATCACGCTCCTCCCGCATCCACGCGATCGCCGCCTTCAGATCGTGCGCGCCGAGCACCTCCACACCGCCCACGAGCCCCGCCTCGGGCAACGACTGCGCCGGGACCACCACCGTGGCCCAGCCCGCATTCTTCGCGGCCAGCACCGCGGGCAGGATCCCGCGCACCGACCGCAGCCGCCCGTCCAGCGCCAGTTCTCCGAGCAGAACGGTCTCGCGCAGCCGCTGCCGCTTCACCTGCTTGGCCGCGTCCAGCACGGCAGCGACGAGCGCAAGGTCGTAGACCGACCCGACTTTCGGCAGCGTCGCCGGCGACAACGCGAGGATCACCTTCGAATCCGGCCACTCCTCGCCCGAATTCGCCACCGCGGCCCTGATCTGGTCCCGAGCTTCCTGCAGCGCGGTGTCCGGGAGCCCGACCAGATGCACCGCGGGGAGCCCGCGGCCGATGTCGGCCTCGATCTCGACCAGTTGACCGTCGACCCCGGTCACCGCCACCGAATGTGCTCGCCCCAGTGCCATCAGAACGCATCCCGGACGTGCTCGATCTGGGGCTGCGGACCGTGCCCGATCATGATCGCGACCACGTCGAACCGCACCCGCGACCAGTGCCGGCCCGAGTCGCGCAGCCACTCGACGGCCAGCAAGCGGATCCTGCGCTGTTTCGAGAACGTCACCGCCTCGGCGGGACTGCCGTACCCCAGGCCGCGCCGTGTCTTCACCTCGACGAAGACGAGCCAGTCTCCCTCTGCCGCAATGAGATCGACTTCGCCGTATCGGGATCGCCAGTTTCGGTCGACGATCTCCATGCCCGCCTCGGTGAGATACCGGGCGGCCAGATCCTCCCCATGTGCTCCAAGCGCGAGATTCTGCGCCACAGCAGCCTCCACCCCGTCCCCCGGCGGCCCACCGATGCGAACCGCGCCTCTTGCACCACTGTGCCCGACCCGGATTCCGGGAAGATGCGCTCGAACTGGGCGAACGAATTGGGCTGTGTATGAACTGCACGTTGTGGACAACTCGGCACTCCGCGGCAAGTATTCACCCCAAAAACCCAGGCCAAGGCTGTCAAGCCTGTAATCGAACGATCAACCGACAGCGGGCATCCAGCGGCGTGCGAGAGCCCCCACCCAGTCGGCGGCCTCACCGGGATCCTCGGGTGGCGATTCGACGAGGACGAGTTCGTCGACACCCGCATCGACCAGCGCCTCGACGTCGGAGGGGGCCACTTCCCGCAGGGCGACGGCAAGGTGCAGCTCTTCGGCGTCGTGCCCTGCGTCCCGGCACAGTGCGTGGATCGTCCGGATCCGTTCGGTGACGGCGTCGATGCCGTCCAGGTTGAACCCGTACCAGCCGTCCCCCCACGCCGCGACCCGGCGGAGCGCCGCGTCGCTGTTACCGCCGACCACGACCGGAATCCGGCGATCGCGCACGGGTTTCGGATTGACCCGTACCGAATCGACGCGGACGTATTCGCCCGCGAACGTCGCGACGTCGTCACGCCACAGCGTGCGCATCGCCGCGACGTATTCGGCGGCACGCTCGCCACGACCCTCGAACGGAATGCCGAGCGCAGCGAATTCTTCCCTGGACCAGCCGATGCCGACGCCGAGCGTCAGCCGGCCACCACTCATCAAATCCAACGTCGCCGCCTGCTTGGCCATGAGGACGGGATTGTGTTCGGGCAGCAGCAACACACCGGTGGCGACGCCGATCGTGTGGGTGGCAGCGGCAGCGAAGCTCAGCCCGATCATCGGGTCGAGCCAATCCGCGACGGCGGGGACCGCGATCCGGCCGTCGTCCGCGTACGGATACCGCGATGCCGACCGGTCCACCATCACGACGTGCTCGCCGGCCCACAGCGTGGCGAATCCGCTGTTCTCGGCGGCAACTGCGACAGAATCGATCACCGCGCGACGAGCGCCGGTACCGATCCCGAGTGCATGCAACCCGAGGCGCATCGGCCGATCGTCTCACAGTTGCCGGCCGAAGCGGCGCACTTCCGGGACGCTCCTATCCGCGGACGTCGAGGCTGCGGGCGTAGTGCTCCTTGAACACCTCGAGGTGCGTCCAGGTCTCCAAGGCCATCACGCCGTCGATCGTCCGGATGTGCTCGGCGAGGGAGTAGAGGTCACCTGACGAATCGGCGGCGACCGTGCCGATCAGGTCGAATCTGCCGAGTGTCCGCGCCAGGAACTCGATACCCGGCAGGGCTTCGATCTGCGCGCACGCCTCCCGGTCCCGCGATCCGAGGCTGACACCGATGCCCATGGCGAGTGTCCTGGCGCCACCGCGGCGCTTCACGACGGCTCCGACGCGCAACGCGGTGCTGTCGATCAGATGGTTCACTCGATTCCGCGCCGCACTGGGCGAGAGCCCGGTGCGCTCGGCCAGTTCCAGAAACGGCATACGCCCGTTCCCCTCCAGCAACTCGATGAGCGCGACGTCTTTCTCGTCCAGCCGAACGTCTGCCCGTAATGCGCTCTTGGGCATGAAGATTCCCTTGATGACATCGGCGTAGAACAGCGTGTTGACGGTGCGGACACCGGGTTCCGCACGGATCGCGGCGATGGCGTCGTAGAGGTCCTGCTGGCTGGGGACGCGCAGTTCGGCGATGATGTTGTACTGCCCGCTCACCGCGGAAATGTAGACGGCCGCGTCCGACGCGCAGAGCGCCTCGGCCACGGGACTCACCGGCCCCGACACGGCGACGGACACGTGTGCCATCGCCTCGAGGCCCAGCAACCCGGGATGGGCGACGGCAACGACCTGCACCGTGCCGGTGTCGAGCAGCGTCTGCACACGCGTGGACACCGCGGCGCGAGGTGCGCCCACGGTCGCGGCGAGCTCCCTATACGTCGCGCGACCATTCGACTGCAACGCCGCGATGAGCTTGGAATCCAGTTCGACACTCATGATGCCCCGAGATTTCTCGATTTCTTTCTGCACTCCCGACAGGGAAGAAGAATCGCACACATCGCCAGATTCTGCGAATTCGTGCGAATTTGCGCCAAAAGCTGAACACATTCACCGTAGACCGCCCGGACCGAAACTTTGATGTATTGCGCAGCCCCTGGTCAGGGCGTAATTTTCCCTCCCAGCCGGAACGTGACCCACACCACCATCTCGAAGGACCCCCCATGCGCAAGCTGTTTCACAACGAGGCGTCCCCCCTCGACGCCACCGCCACCGTCTTCACCGGTGGCACGCTCCGCACCGTGGACGCAGACACCGAGGGGGCCGAGGCCTTCCTCGTCTTCGGCAATCGGTTCGCCGCGGTCGGCACCGTCGCGGAGTGTCGCGAGGAGGCGCGGAGGATCGGCACCCGGACGACGGACGTCATCGATCTCGCCGGAGCGACCGTCGTACCCGGGTTCGTCGATCCGCACGCCCACCCCCTGATGTACGGCCAGATGCTCAGCTGGGTGGACTGCGGCCCCGAAAAGGCGCGCACCATCCCCGAGATCGTCGCGCTGCTGCAGGAAGCCGCCCGGAACCAGCCTGCCGGGATCCCGGTGCGTGGGTACGGCTACGAGCACCGCAACCTCGTCGAGGGCCGTCATCCCACGAAGGAAGAACTCGATCAGGTCGGTACCGACCGCGAGGTCTACCTGATGAACGCGAGCGGCCACGGCGGCGTCGTCAACACGTTCACCCTCGAACTCCACGGCGTCACCCGCGACACCCCGAATCCGCCCGGCGGCGAGTTCTTCCGCGACGCGGACGGCGAATTGACCGGCGAACTGTCCGACGCCGCCTGCAACATCCTCACCGGCGTCAACGGCGTCAAGGTCGGTCATCACGGCCCGAACTTCCACCTCGAGGACGAACCCGAGGAGCATCTGCGGCAGCTCTCGGTAGCGCAGGAGAAGTTCCTCGAGGGCGGCGTCACCACGATCGGCGACTGCCAGGTGACGCGGCGCGAATTCGACATGTACCTGCGCCTGGCGGAGCAGGGCCGGCTCGAGACCCGCGTGAGCATGTACCTGCTCAGCCACCTGCTCGATCACGCGCTCGACACCGGATTGCACGGTGCGTTCGGCAACTCACGTCTCGCGTTCGGCGGGATCAAGTTCTACGCCGACGGCACTCTCGGCGGTTGGACCGCGTACTTCCCGGACGGGTACGTGGGCGACCCGTGCCGGACCGGGCAGCTGTATCACGAGCCCGCCGACTACGCAGCTCTGATCGCGAAGGCACACGCCGTCGGCCTGCAGACTGCGACGCATGCGCAGTCGCCGACCGCGATCGACATGGTCCTCGACGCGATCGAGGCCGCGCAGAAGGCGCATCCCGACGCCGATGCCCGCCACCGCATCGAGCACTGCGGGTTGCCGACCCCCGAGCAGATCACGCGGATGCACGCGCTCGGTGTGTACCCGGTCAACCAGCCGCAGCACTACTACAACTGGGGCGAGGGCGTGACCGCGGCCATCGGCACCCCGGGTGAGCGTTTCAATCCCCTGGGTGAATTCGTCGAAGCCGACGTGCCGGTCACGATCAGTTCCGACGCGCCGGTCGCCGAGCCCAAACCTCTCGAGGCCATCCAGGCCGCCGTCACCCGCATCACCCGGCAGGGACATCAACTCGGCTCGAACGCGTTGCGACTGACCGCCGCCCAAGCCCTCACCGCGCACACGCTGAACGGGGCCCACGCGCTCGGACGGGAATCCGAACTCGGCAGCATCTCCCCCGGCAAGCGCGCCGATTTCGTGGTCCTCGGCGCCGACCCTCTCACCGTCGACCCGCACACCATTGCCGACATCGAGGTCCGTGAAACCTGGATCGACGGCGAACTGGCGCATTCCACCCGCAGCGACCTATTCTCGACCACTGCAACCACCGAGGATCAGTCATGAGTCACGACACTCAGATCGCGAAGGCCCGCAAGGCGGGTTTCGCGGCTTTCGTCGGCACCACTATCGAGTGGTACGACTTCTACGTGTACGCCACGGCGGCGGCCCTGGTGTTCGGTGAGATCTTCTTCCCCTCCGACACCGACCGTCTGACCGGCATCGCCGCCGCGTTCGCCACCTACGCGGTGGGCTTCTTCGCCCGTCCACTCGGTGGCGTCGTCTTCGGACACGTCGGCGACCGGGTGGGCCGGCGGACGGCGCTCGTCGTGACCCTCACCCTGATGGGCGCGGGCACGTTCCTGATCGGTGCCCTCCCGACGTACGCGCAGATCGGATTCTGGGCGCCGCTCCTGCTGGTGGTGCTGCGCTTCGTGCAGGGCTTCGCGGTGGGCGGCGAGTGGGGTGGCGCCGTGCTGATGGCCGTCGAACACGCGCCCGAGGACAAGAAGACGTTCTACGGCGGATTCGCACAGCTGGGTAACCCCGCCGGCGCGCTGCTCGCCACCGGGTTCTTCAGTGTCCTCTCGACCTTCGGCGACGACGCCCTGCGGGACTGGGCCTGGCGGCTGCCCTTCCTGTGCTCGGCGCTGCTGATCGGCCTGGGGCTGCTGGTGCGACTGAAGGTGGAGGAATCCCCCGTCTTCGAGTCCGAGGTGCAGGCGGCGTCCGAACCCGAAGCGCTGCCACTGAAGTACGCCATCGTCACCAATTGGCGCCCGATCCTGCTCGGCATGGGCATCCTGCCCGTCGCGGTGGGTGGCTATTACCTGGTGACGACGTTCATCACGGCGTACGCCACCGACCCGGACGTCGGGCTGTCCGAAACACTCATCCTCAACGCGCTCAGCGTCGCCGCGGTGGTGGAGCTGATCGCCACTCTCGGGGTCGCCTGGCTCGGTGACAAGGTCGGCCGGATCCGCGTGGTGATCTACGGACTGCTGGCCGTCGCGGTGCTCGCCGCACCACAGTTCCTGGTCCTGAAGTCCGGTTCGGTAGTCCTGATCTTCCTGACCTTCGCCGTCGTGCGGCTCGTCTTGGCCGCGACCTACGGTCCGATCGCGGCGGTGCTGTCGCAGATGTTCCGTCCGCAGGCCCGGTACACCAGCATTTCCCTCGCCTACCAGGGCGCGGGCGCGATCTTCGGCGGGCTGTCACCGTTGGTGTCCACGCTCATGTACCGGGCCACCGGCAGCGTGTGGCCGGTGATCGGCCTCCTGATCGGAATGTGCGCAGTCAGTATTCTCTGCCTGCTCGTGGCGCCGCAGCACGTCGATCACGTCGACGGCGAGTCCGGCGAATCGGTGGGTGACCTGGGCGCCGCCCGGGCTCCGGCCTCGAGCTGAAATTACGTGACGGGAAGGGCCGGTGCTGCGTGCGCAGCCCCGGCCCTTCCACCTGTCAGGTGGGCTCGACGTTCGACTCTGCGGAAGACGCGACGGCTGCCGGCGAAACGAGTCCGGCCTCGTCGAGCGCACGCCCGGTGAGCACCCGACCCAGTTCGATCATCTCGGCGGCACGGTGGAAGTCGAGACTGCGGCACGCGTTCCGGGGCACCCGAACATGCACGTCCGGTGGGTACGCGGCGAGTTGGTAGCGCGCCAACGTCGCCTGCATCACGTCGAGCGAACGGTTCATCACCGCGAACCGGCTGAACTTCGGGACTGCCACCGCGTCGCCCTCGACCACGGTTTGATCGCCGATCACCTGGCCGACCTGCTCATCCGACGGATCCGGGTCAGTGTGCGCGGCGCCGAACCGCCCGACGACCGACCGCACGATGTCCAGGTCACGCAGCTGTGCGGCGCTCCGGCGGAAGCGGGCCACCCATTCGTCCACCGGTCGCGAGTCCGCACTGACGTTCTCCGGGGCCAGGGAGCGACCGTCCCGATCCTCGGCACTCAGGCTGATCCCGACGGTCAGGTCGGCGCTCACGGAGACGAGCGGCGCCATCGGCAGAGGGTCGAGCACCCCACCGTCGGCGAGCACCCGGCCGTTGAGCACATACGGCGTGATGACACCGGGGATCGCGATCGACGCACGGATGGCCGCGTCGACGGGTCCTCGCTGGAACCACACCGACCGCCCCGCGGCGAGATCGGTGGCCACGGCTGTGTAGGGAATGGGAAGATCTTCGATGCGGATCTCGCCGAGCATTTCTCTGACCCGTTGCAGGATCTTCTCGGCGTGGATAGCTCCGGGTGCGGACACCGACAGGTCGAGAAGCCGCACGACGTCGAGCTGGGTCAGGCCGATCGCCCACCGGGTGAAGTCGTCGAGCTTGCCCGCGGCGTGGAGTCCACCCACCAGGGCACCCATCGACGATCCTGCGACGCCGACGATCTCGAACCCGCGCTCCTCGAGTACCTGGATCGCTCCGATGTGGGCGTACCCCCGTGCACCGCCGCTACCCAGAGCCAGCGCAACGCGCCTCGGTCCGGTCATCGGATGATCGTACGCGGACGAGAACTTCGGACCGTCAGGACAGACCGTTGTCGGGGAGCCGCAGGTCCGGCTTGTCGAGCTCCTCGATGTTCACGTCCTTGAACGTGATAACCCGGACATACTTCACGAAGCGCGCGGGACGGTACATGTCCCACACCCACGCATCGGACATCCGCAGCTCGAAGTAGATCTCTCCGTCCGCGTTGTGCGGCAGCAACTCCACCGAGTTGGCCAGATAGAACCGGCGCTCGGTCTCCACGACATAGGAGAACTGACCGACGATGTCCCGATATTCGCGGTAGAGCGACAGCTCCATCTCGGTTTCGTACTTCTCGAGATCCTCGGCACTCATCGGTCTCGGAGTCCTCCTGCTCTGGTGTGAATTGTCATCATCTCGCACTTCCGGAACTGTTATCCACTCGGTGTAGCAGCGCCGCGACGTTCGACCACGAGCGGCGGTGCTCCGGGCACGGGCCCAGCTTCTCGAGCGCCGTCAAGTGCGCGGGGGTGTTGTAACCCTTGTGGATCGCGAAACCGTAACCGGGATGTGTCTCGTCCATCGCGACCATCACCCGGTCACGAGACACCTTGGCCAGCACGCTCGCCGCCGCGATGCATGCCGCCGCGGCGTCGCCGCCGATCACCGGCAGCGACGGGGCCGGGAGCCCCGGGACTCGGAAGCCGTCGGTGAGAACGTAACCCGGGGTGGTCGAGAGGCCCGCGACGGCACGTCGCATGCCCTCGATGTTGGCTACGTGCACACCCATGCGGTCGACTTCCTCGGCCGGGAAAGACACGACGCTCCACGCCACTGCCAGCCGGGTGATGGCCGGGAACAGCTCTTCACGCGTGCGTTCGGTGAGCTTCTTCGAATCGTCGAGGCGCGCCAGCGCCGGATACGGCTTCGGCGCGAGCACGCAGGCCGCCACGACGAGCGGGCCCGCACACGCACCCCGGCCTGCCTCGTCGACACCGGCCACCGGCCCGAGGCCGCTGCGGACCAGGGCCGACTCCATCGTCCGCAGACCGGACGACCTGCGAATGACGATGCGTGGAGGCCAGGAAGTCACTTGCCCTGAATATCGGGTGAACTGATCGTGCCCATCCGCGACGGCGGCAACGCGATGAAGACCGCCCTACCGATCACGTTGTCGAGCGGGATGGTGCCTTGCATGTCGTCGCCCACGTGGTACCGCGAGTCCGCGGAGTTGCTGCGGTTGTCGCCCATCACCCAGAGGTGGCCGTCGGGGACGGTGACCGGGCCGAAGCAGCGCGCCGACTTCAGCGCCGTGTCGCAGGCCTGGGAGCCGGGGACGAACGGGAAGTCCATGACGACATAGGGCTCGTCGAGCGGTTTGCCGTCGACCAGGATGCGGCCCTGGTCGTCGCAGCATTCGACGGTCTGACCGCCGGTGGCGATCACACGCTTGACGAGGTCGTTCTCGTCCGGGGGGACGAGTCCGACGAGGGAACCGAGTTCCTGCGCACCGCGGATCACCACGTTGGAGGACCGGGTGGAGACGAAATCCTGCGACCACGAATCGGGACCGCGAAACACGATGACGTCACCCGGTTGCGGTTCACCGAAGCGGTAACCGATCTTCTCGACCACGATGCGGTCGCCGGTGCAGCCCGCGCACCCGTGCAGCGTCGGTTCCATCGATTCCGACGGAATGAGATACACCCGGGCGACGAACGTCTGCAACAAGAAGCTCAGAACGAGCGCGACCAGAATCAGGATCGGCAACTCGCGGAGGAAGGAGCGGGGCTTCTTCTCGGGCTCCGCCGCACCGCCGTTCACGGCGGAGGTGGCGGCCGAATCGCCGGTGGTCTCGGATTCCGACGACAATGCCCGCTCCTTCGAAGAATCTGTCACGAAATCAGATTAGCCCGGCACTGCGAGTACGCAGTGCCGGGCTCATCGGAAAGGTCAGCGCTTTTCCTTGATCTTGGCGGCCTTGCCACGCAGATCGCGGAGGTAGTACAGCTTGGCACGACGGACGTCACCGCGGGTGACGACCTCGATCTGCGCCAGGTTCGGGCTGTGGACCGGGAAGGTGCGCTCGACGCCGACACCGAAGGAGACCTTGCGGACGGTGAAGGTCTCGCGGACGCCGCCGCCCTGACGGCGGATCACGACGCCCTTGAAGACCTGCACACGCTCCTTCGAGCCTTCGATGACCTTGACGTGCACGTTGAGGGTGTCGCCGGGACGGAACTCGGGAATGTCGTCGCGGAGGGACTTCTTGTCCAGGAAATCGAGAGTGTTCATCGGTGTTCCATCCTTGCGTTTTCGCAGGAGCAGAGGAACCGAGCGGCACCTGGACGTTCGGAGAACACCGGTGCTCGTCTGGTTCGTGCCCAGATCAAGTATTGCTGCCTGGTCCAGGCAACCCGTCCATTGTGCCAGACGCCACCGGGTGAAGAGAAATCGGCGGTGGCGCCGCATGCACCACATGGTCGAGTTCGACCTCGGCCGCCACCCTGGCATGTTCCGCGGCTTCTTTCACGTGCTCCGCGCTAGGAGTCCCCGCGATGAAGTCCTGCACGAAGATCTTGGCCCGGATGACCGGCCGACGCCACTTCCGCTCCCGTTCGAGTGCCCGGAGCATCCGCTTCGGCTTTGCGGTGTAGCGCCACCGGGCCCACGGTGCGCTGGGCCGGCTCAATCGGAGCGCCCCGATCAGCAGGATCGGGAAGATGAACAGGCCGAGCAGCCCGGTCCAGATCTTCCCCTTCAGCAGCACCACCGCCGCGATGAGCAGGTTGATCACGGACGACAACGCGATCGCGACCCGCACCCAGGGATCCGGCGAATCCCGGAAGTCGGTGACGTTGATCAGTTCGAGCGGCCGGAGTCCGAGGAGCAGCAGCCCCGTCACCGCGATCGCCACGAACACGGCATCGACCGACGTCCGGCCCTCATCCGCCCAGTACACGTCCTGCAGGTAGAAGATCAGCGCGAACTCGTCCAGCACCAGCGCGGCGCCGATCCCGAAGAACGTGGCGAGGACGGCGCCGGTGGTCTGGGTGCCGTCCTCGTACACGGCGATGAGGGCGACTCCCGACATGAGCATCGTGACGACGCCGAACACCACGTGGTGGACGTGGTGCCCGCCGGGTTTCACGTTGCCCGGCCACCACGACACCTCCGCGCGGATCATCCGCACGCTCAGCCGGATGAACAGGAAAGCCGCGAGAAACCCGAGCAGGAAAAAGAGCAGAGGCAGGCGCCCGTGCCCGACGATTTCCCGATCCAGCCATTCGTACATCGGCATCCACTATCCCAGTAAAGAACTAGTCACTCCATCGAAAAGTGGAGGCTCGTGTCGGGATGGTGACCTCTTTACTTGCCGAACCCCGCCTTCCGCAGCGCGTCGGCCATCGAACCGCCGGGCGCCGGGCGGGAGTCACGCCCACGATCGCGTCCACCCTGCTGCGGCGGCTTGCCGCCGCGCTTATCCTGCGGTTGCCCGCCTCCCCGCCGATCCTGCCGCTGTCCGCCGCCGCGGGGACCGTCGTTCTTGCGGCCGGTCCCGACCTCGTCGTCGAGCCGCAGCGACAGCCCGATGCGCTGACGGGCCTCGTCGACCTCGAGGACCTTCACCTTCACGACGTCGCCCGACTTCACGACGTCCCGCGGGTCCTTGATGAAGTTGTGGGACATCGCGGACACGTGCACGAGGCCGTCCTGGTGAACGCCGATGTCGACGAACGCGCCGAACGCCGCCACGTTGGTGACGACACCCTCGAGGGTCATCCCCGGCTTCAGGTGCGACACCTTCTCGATGCCGGCCGCGAACGTGGCCGTCTTGAACTCGGGGCGGGGGTCGCGACCGGGCTTCTCGAGCTCACCGATGATGTCGGTGACCGTGGGGAGACCGAACCGGTCGTCGACGAAATCTGCCGGGTTCAGGCTGCGGAGCGCGGACGTGTTGCCGATGATCTCGCGCACGCCGGTGCCGCTGGCGCCGACGATCTTGCGCACCACCGGGTAGGCCTCGGGGTGGACGCTGGACGCGTCGAGCGGGTCGTCCCCGTTGGGGATGCGCAGGAAGCCGGCGCACTGCTCGAACGCCTTCGGACCGAGTCTCGCGACGTCCTTGAGTCCCTTGCGGCTGCGGAACGGGCCGTTCTGGTCCCGGTGCGCGACGATGCTCTCGGCCAGCGAACCGGCGATTCCGGACACGCGGGACAGCAGCGGCACCGACGCGGTATTCACGTCGACGCCGACCGCGTTCACCGCGTCCTCGACGACGGCACCGAGCGACCGTGCGAGCAGCGTCTCCGACACGTCGTGCTGGTACTGACCGACGCCGATCGACTTCGGGTCGATCTTCACCAGTTCGGCGAGGGGATCCTGCAGGCGGCGCGCGATGGAGACTGCTCCACGGATCGACACGTCGAGGTCGGGCAGCTCCGCCGAGGCGTACGCGGACGCCGAGTACACGGACGCGCCGGCCTCGGACACCACGATCTTCGTCAGGTTGGTGGCGCCCGACTTGGCGATCAGCTCGGTCGCAAGCGCATCCGTCTCGCGGGAGGCGGTGCCGTTCCCGATGGCGACGAGCTCCACGCCGTACTTGGCGACGAGACCGGCGAGGGTGGCCAGGGAGGCGTCCCACTTGTTCTGCGGCTGATGCGGATAGATCGTGTCGTGGGCCACCACCTTGCCGGTGGCGTCCACGACCGCGACTTTCGTGCCGGTCCGGAAACCGGGGTCGAGGCCCATCGTGGCGCGGGTACCGGCAGGCGCTGCCAGCAGCAGGTCGCGCAGGTTGTTGGCGAACACGTCGACGGCGTCCTTCTCCGCCGACTGTCGCAGGCGCATCCGAGTGTCGATGCCCAGCGTGACGATCATCTTGGTGCGCCACGCCCACCGCACGGTGTCGAGCAGCCACCGGTCGGCGGGCCTGCCGCGGTCGGCGATGCCGAACCGGCCGGCGATCCGGCCCTCGTAGACGGTGGGCTCGCCGGGGACGGGCTCCTCCGTGTCGGACGCCAGGGTGAGCGTGAGCACCTCTTCCTTCTCGCCGCGCAGCACCGCCAGGATCCGGTGGGACGGGAGCTTGCCGAACGGCTCGGAGAACTCGAAGTAGTCGGCGAACTTCGCGCCGTCGGTCTCCTTACCCTTGCGGACCGCGGACACCAGCTGCCCGCGGGTCCACATCAGCTCGCGGAGCTCACCCACCAGGTCGGCGTCTTCGGCGAAGCGCTCGACGAGGATCGCGCGCGCACCCTCAAGCTCTTCGGCCGTGTAGGACGCCGGATCGGTGGAAGGGTCGGTGATCAGTGCGTCAGCGACGGGTTCGTGACCGGCCTCGCGGGCGATCTGCGCCTTGGTGCGACGCTTCGGCTTGAACGGCAGGTAGATGTCCTCGAGGCGCGCCTTCGTGTCGGCCGTCATGATCTGCCCGCGCAGCTGGTCGTCGAGCTTGCCCTGCGAGTCGATCGACTCGAGCACGGCAACCCGGCGCTCGTCCAGTTCCCGCAGGTACCTCAGGCGTTCCTCGAGCTGGCGGAGCTGAGCGTCGTCGAGCGTTCCGGTGACTTCCTTGCGGTACCGGGCGATGAAGGGCACGGTGGCTCCACCGTCGAGGAGGTCCACGGCGGCCGCGACCTGTCCCTCCCGGACGTCGAGCTCCTCGGCAATGCGCTGGTTCACGGTCTTGAGAGTCACGGAAATGGACCCTACCGCTACTCTGAGACAATATCGCCGGCGGTGAGGCCGTCACGGAAATCTCGGGAGAATTTCATGTCCAGGCTGATCCGGTGCCTGACGGTCATGATCTTCCTGCTGGGTGCGCCGCTGGCCTGCACCATCCCCACCGAGACCAACTCGGTGGTCGACATCCCGGCGACGTCACCGGCCGTCGCGACCCCCGATCTCCTCCCGGCCGACGACCCGCCGGCGGGTGACGCCGTGACCGTGAGCCCCGAGCCGTTCCCCTCCGCGCGGGTCCCCGTCTCCGCACCCCTCGCCGAACGCATCTCGGCGGCGGTCGCGATGGCGGCCGCCGAGCGCGGCGCCGACGTGTCGATCGCCGTTCTGGACCACGCCACCGGCAGCTACCTGGAGGGCGCCGCCGCCGAACCAGTCGAAACGGCGTCGCTGGCCAAGCTGTTCATCGCCGCCCAGATGTATCATCTCGACGCGCTCGGTGAGCGGCCGCTGTCCGACTACGACCGTCTCCTCGTGACGCGGATGCTCCAATCCTCCGACGACGACGCGGCCAACACCCTCTGGGACGATCTCGGCGGCTCGGATCTCGTCGTCGACGTCGCCGGGCGGTACGGACTCGCGGCGACCACACCGCCCTGGGACGGGTTGTGGTGGAACACCGAGACGACCGCCGCCGACCTCGTGACGTTCTATGCCGGGCTTCTCGACGACCGCGACGGGCTGGGCCCGGGTCGCATCGCCGAGTTCGTCGGCTATCTGCGCTCGGCGACACCCGAGGCGATCGACGGTTACGACCAGCGGTTCGGCATCCCCGACGGGTTGCCCGGCGAGAGCGTCGTCGGGGTGAAGCAGGGTTGGATGTGCTGTGTGGGCGATCGGTGGATCCACGTGTCGACGGGGCTGATCGGCGAGGACAACCGTTACATCGTGGCCGTCGCGTCGCGGGAGGACATCCGGTACGAGGACGACGAGGAGTCGTACCCGGACACCGCGATCACGGACGTCACCGACGATTCCAGCGCCCGGCATGCACGAGACACGATAACCGGGTTCGTGAAGTCCCTGTTCCCGACCGGTGTCGTCGACGACTGGGCGCAGCCCCAGGGTTAGTGCCCGGGCGGGCCCGGAAATCGTTTCAGGGCAGCAGGTCCGGGCGGCGTTCGGCGGTGCGTTGCAGTGACTGCTCGTGTCGCCACGCAGCCACCTTCGCGTGATCACCCGACAGCAGGACGGGCGGGACGTCGAGTCCGCGCCACGTCGCCGGCCGCGTGTAGCTGGGCCCTTCGAGGAGGCCGTCGGAGAACGAATCCTCTTGGTGCGACTGCTGATTGCCAAGCACGCCGGGAATCAGGCGCACGAACGCCTCGGTCATCACCAGCACGGCCGCCTCACCCCCGATGAGGACGTAGTCGCCGATGCTCACTTCTTCGACGCGCACACGGCGGGCGGCGTCGTCGAACACGCGCTGATCGATGCCTTCGTAACGTCCGCAGGCGAAGACGATGTGCTTCTCCCCTGCCCAGCGCTCGGCGGTGGCCTGCGTGAAAGGGACACCGGCCGGTGTGGGGACGACCAGCAGAGTCTCCGAGTCGCCGTCACCCGCGGCGAGGACGTCGTCGAGCGCGGGCCCCCACACGGTGGGTTTCATGACCATCCCCGGCCCGCCGCCGTACGGCGAATCGTCGACGGCCTTGTGGACGTCGTGCGTCCAGTCCCGCAGATCGTGCACGTCGACGGAGATGAGGCCCTTGTCGATGGCCTTGCCGAGCAACGCCGCTCGAAGCGGTTCGAGGTATTCGGGGAAGATGGTGACCACGTCGAGACGCATGGCTACCGACTCACTTCCCGTCGGTGGATTCACCGAAGTCGGGATCGAGCAGCCCTTCCGGCGGATCGATCAGGGCGACACCGTCGGCGACGGACACCGACGTGACGATCGCGGCCACGAACGGGACGAGGAGTTCGCCGGACTGTTCGCCCGCCCGGCGGATCGAGAGCAATTCGCCTGCCGCGGAATGCAATACCTCGATGACGGTGCCCACCTCGGTGCCGTCCGCGAGGCGCACCGACAGTCCTTCGAGTTCGTGATCGTAGAACTCGTCGGGGTCGTCGGAGGGCTCGAGTTCGGCACTGTCGATGACGAACAACGTGCCCCGCAAGGCATCCGACGCGGTGCGATCCGACACACCCTCGAGGCGCAGCAGAAGCCGCCCGGAATGGTCCCGGGCGGCTTCCACGGTGTACGTGCTCACAGTCTGCTCGCGCGGCTTGTGCCCCCGCAGCACGGCACCGACGGCGAATCGATCCTGGGGTTCGTCGGTACGAACCTCGACCACGATCTCACCCTTGATGCCATGCGACTTGGCGACACGGCCGACGACGAGCTCCACTGTTGTAAAGCCTCTACTGATCGGTGTCGACGACGTCGACACGGATCCCGCGGCCACCGATACCGGAGACCAGCGTGCGCAGAGCGGTCGCGGTGCGACCACCGCGGCCGATGACCTTGCCGAGATCGTCAGGGTTGACGTGCACCTCGACAGTGCGCCCCCGACGCCCGGTGATCAGCTCGACACGAACGTCGTCGGGGTTGGCGACGATGCCACGAACGAGGTGCTCCACGGCATCGGCGACGACGGCACTCACTTGTCAGCAGCCTCGGACTCTGCAGCAGCCTCGGCGGGAGCTTCGGCAGCAGCCTCGGCGTCCTCGGCCTTCGCCTTCTTCTTCTTGGGCGTGATGGCCTCGCCGACGGGCTCGTTCTCGGCCTGCGCGAGCGCAGCCTGGAACAGCTCCAGCTTGGTGGGCTTGGCTTCCTTGACGCGGAGGGTGCCCTCGGCGCCCGGAAGGCCCTTGAACTTCTGCCAGTCACCGGTGATCTTGAGGATGGCCTCGACGGGCTCGGTGGGCTGGGCGCCGACGCCGAGCCAGTACTGGGCGCGCTCGGAGTCGACCTCGATCAGCGAGGGCTCTTCCTTGGGGTGGTACTTGCCGATGGTCTCGATCGCACGGCCGTTGCGGCGGGTGCGGGAGTCGGCGACGACGATGCGGTACTGCGGGTTCCGGATCTTGCCGAGCCGGGTGAGCTTGATCTTGACAGCCACTGCTGTACTTCTCCTTCAGTGCGCACACGAGTGTGCCCACATGTCACGTGCAATTCGGCGACGCGCAGGAATAGCGCGCCCGGTTTTGCCTCTAATCTGTGACCGCCGCGCGGTGCGTGACCGGATGCGACGAACAGCGGTTCATTCTGCCAGACGAACACCGTCAGGGGGAAACCAGGTCATCGGGTCTTGACGACGTTGCCCCGCAGCACCACGACATCGGGCGCGGCGAGGGCGTCGCTGCTCGCGCGCGGGTCGCTGCGGAAGACCAGCAGATCCGCGGACGCACCCGCTTCCACCCCCGGATGTCCGAGCCAGGTCCGCGCGTCCCAGCACGCGGCGCCGAGCGCCTCGGACGGGGTCAGTCCGACCGCCTTCAGTTCCTCGACCTCGTCGGCGATGCGTCCGTGGACGATCGATCCGCCCGCGTCGGTGCCGGCGTAGATCGGGATCCCCGCGTCGTGAGCGGCACCGATCGTGTCCTTCACCCGCGAGTGCAGGTCACGCATGTGCGCGGCGTAGAGCGGGAACCGCGAGGCGGACTCGGCGATGTCCGGGAACGTCGCGATGTTGATCAGCGTCGGGACGAGCGAGGTTCCGTGCGAGACCATCAGCTCGATCGTCTCGTCGGTGAGCCCGGTGCCGTGCTCGATGCAGTCGATTCCGGCGTTGATCAGGCCCGGAAGCGCATCCTCGGCGAAGACGTGCGCGGTGACGCGAGCCCCTTCGCGGTGCGCGGCCGCGATCGCCTCGACGAGGATGTCGTCGCTCCACAACGGCGCCAGGTCGCCCGCGGAGCGGTCGATCCAGTCGCCGACGAGCTTGACCCACCCGTCACCGGCCCTGGCCTGGCGCACCACCTCGTCGGGCAACTGCGACTCGTCCTCGAGATCGACCGGCAGTCCGCGGATATAGCGCTTGGGGGCCGCGATGTGCTGCCCGGCGCGGATGATCCTCGGCAGGTCGGGGCGGTCGTCGACGAACCGGGTGTCGACCGGCGAACCCGCGTCACGAATCAGCAGGACCCCGCAGTCGCGCTCGGTCTCCGCCTGCGCGATCAACCCCTCGGCGCTCTCGCCACCGCCGCCGCCGAACCTGATGCCGACGTGGCAGTGGGCGTCGACGAGACCGGGAACGATCCACCCGGATTCACACACGGTCTCGGCGCCGGGAACCGGTTCCGTCGAGATCACACCGTTGTCGACCCAGAATTCGACCGGCTGTTCGTCGGGCAGACCGGTGCCCCGGAAATGCAGCGCGCCCATCGGCTACTTCTTCGGCAGCTTCAGCTGGGACAGGTCGATGCCCTCGAGTCCAGGAGGCAATTCGTCCAGGCCCTTCGGCATGTTCGACAGGTCGGGCATCCCCGCGGGGAGACCTCCTGGCGGCATACCCGGAAACCCTCCGGGCAGGCCGCCGGGGAATCCTCCGCGCACCTTCGGCGGCGTCGGTCCTTTGCCACCTTTCTTGCCCTTCTTGCCCTTCTTGCTGCGCTGCGGCTTACGCGAACCGGGCATGCCCATACGCCCGGCCATCGCGGCCATCATCTTGCGGGCCTCGAAGAAACGGTCGACGAGCTGGTTGACGTCGGAGACCTTGACACCCGATCCGTTGGCGATCCGCAGCCTGCGGGACGCGTTGATGATCTTGGGATCGTCGCGCTCGGCGCGGGTCATACCGCGGATGATGGCCTGCACACGGTCGAGCTGCTTCTCGTCGACGTTCGCGAGAGCGTCCTTCATCTGCCCCGCACCCGGGAGCATGCCCAGGAGATTGCCGATGGGGCCCATCTTGCGAACGGCCATCATCTGCTCGAGGAAGTCTTCCAGCGTGAGCTGGCCGGAGCCTATCTTCTGTGCTGTGGCCTCGGCCTGCTCGGCGTCGAAGTGCTGCTCGGCAGCCTCGATCAGGCTGAGGACGTCACCCATGCCGAGAATGCGGCTTGCCATGCGGTCGGGGTGGAAGACGTCGAAGTCGTCGAGCTTCTCACCCGTGGACGCGAACAGGATGGGCTGCCCGGTGACCTCGCGGACGCTGAGCGCCGCACCACCGCGGGCGTCACCGTCGAGCTTCGTGAGCACGACGCCGGTGAATCCGACACCCTCACGGAACGCCTCGGCCGTGCTGACCGCGTCCTGACCGATCATCGCGTCGAGAACGAAGATCGTCTCGTCCGGGTTCACGGCGTCGCGGATACCCGCCGCCTGCGCCATCAGGTCGGCGTCGATACCCAGGCGACCCGCGGTGTCGACGATGACCACGTCGAACTGCTTGTTGCGGGCTTCCTCCACACCTGCGCGGGCCACCTCGATCGGGTCGGCCGCGGTGATGCCCAGCTCGTTGTCGCCGCCGCCGATGGACGTGCCGGGGTGCGGTGCGAACACCGTGGCTCCCGCGCGCTCACCGACGATCTGCAGCTGGGTGACGGCGCCGGGACGCTGCAGGTCGCAGGCCACGAGCAGCGGGGTGTGCCCCTGGTCGCGTAGCCACTTCGCGAGCTTGCCGGCGAGGGTCGTCTTACCGGAACCCTGGAGACCGGCGAGCATGATGACCGTCGGCGGCGTCTTGGCGAACGCCAGCCGGCGGGTCTCGCCACCGAGGATCCCGACGAGTTCCTCGTTGACGATCTTGACGACCTGCTGCGCCGGGTTCAGCGCCCCGGAGACCTCGACGCCCTTGGCGCGTTCCTTGATCTTGGCGATGAACGAGCGGACGACGGGCAGCGCGACGTCTGCCTCGAGCAGGGCCAACCGGATCTCACGGCAGGTGGCATCGATGTCGGCTCCGGAAAGGCGACCCTTGCCACGCAGATCCTTGAGGGCTCCGGTCAACCTGTCGGAAAGGGATTCGAACACCGAGTGCGCTCCTGAAGTCATGCGAGTGTGCGGTGGATATTCTCGGGCCCCAGCCTAGCCGCTCACGTCCTGTCGTTCATTCTCCCCCGCTGCCCTCCTGCTTCTTCGGCTTCGTGAGCGGAACGACGCCGAGGATCGCGCTCTCGACCTGTTCCCGGCTCGCCCGGGTGTCCCCGCCGCCGAGATCGAGGCAGAACGAGTCGATAACCGACGAACCCAGGGTGGTCACGCGCGCCCAGCGGACGTCGGCGCCGCACGTGTCGAACGCGTCGGCCAGCCTGGACAGCAGCCCCAGCCGGTCCTCGGCCCTGAGCTCGAGAATGATCTCGCCGGGTGACGCGGTGTCGAACCAGATGACCCGCGGCGGCGCCTGTGCGTACTGCACCGGCACCGCGGCTTCGCCCCGTTCCTCCACGGCAGCCACTCGCTGGCTCTCGCGAGCCTCCTCTTCCTTGGCCGTGAGCATCTCCAGCAGATTCAGCTCCCCCGCCAGCGCGCGGATCAGCTCCTGCCGCAGCAGACCCGCCTGCGGGGGGGCCCCGAACCTCGGGGACACGACGAACGAGTTGACCGCCGACCCCTCGGCGCTGCCCAGGGACGCGGAGTAGACCCGCAGGGAGTGCAGCGCGAGCACGCCCGCCGCCTTCGACAGCAGCCCCCGCTGGTCGGGGGCGATGACCGTCACCACATACGTGTGGGGACTGTCGGCGGGGACCAGTGCGACGTGCACGCCACCCGACGCCGCCAGCGCGACGTGTTCCGGATCGAGCGGATCGGGTGCGGGAAGCACCTCTCCCGCCATGACGAGGCGGCAGCGCCGCACGAGTTCCCCGATCAGTGACGACTTCCAGTCGCCCCACACACCGGGACCCGTCGCCAGTGAATCCGCCTCCGCCAGCGCGTGCAGCAACTCCAGCAGGACGCCGTCGCCGCCGAGCGCCTCCACGACCCGCTCGACCGTCTCGGGATCGTCGAGGTCACGCCGCGTCGCGGTGTGCGGCAGCAGCAGGTGGTGGCGCACGATCGCCGTCAGCAGCGCGACGTCCGAGGGCCACAATCCGAGGCGCTTACCGATCTGGGTGGCCAGTTCCGCGCCGACCACACTGTGGTCGCCGCCGCGACCCTTGCCGATGTCGTGCAGCAACGCACCGAGCATCAGCAGGTCCGGGCGGGCGACGCGGGTGGTGAACCTACTGGCGTAGGCGGCGGTCTCGACGAGATGACGGTCCACCGTCCACGTGTGCACGGCGTCCCGCGGCGGCAGGTCCCGGACGGCACCCCACTCGGGAAGTAGCCTGCCCCACAGCCCGGTCCGATCGAGAGCCTCGATCGCCGCGACGGCGCGGCTACCCGCGCCGAGCATCACCAGCAGATCGTTCAGCGCCTCCTTCGGCCACGGCTCGCGCAGCTCGGGGGCGTTGTCGGCCAGGCGATTCAGAGTGGACGCCGACATCGGCATACCCGTCGTCGCCGACGCCGACGCGACCCGCAGCACGAGGCCGGGGTCCTTCGCCGGCCGGGCGTCGCGTGCCAGCACCACTTCGCCGGCGTGCTCGACGACACCCTCGTCGAGCGGCCGCCGCACCGGTGGTCGGCGCAACCGCGCCAGGCCGCGCCGCGGCAGGGCGTGCCCGGCCGTCCGCACACCGACGTCGACGGAGTAGCTGATGGTGCGCGCGGCATCGCTGAGCATGCGCGCGAGGTCGAATCGATCGCCGATCCGCAGTGCGGCGCCGATCTCGTCGGCGTCCTGCGCCCGCAACTGATCGCGGGAGCGACCGGCGACCCGGTGCAGCTCGGTGCGGACGTCGAGCAGCCGGCGATGTGCGAGTGCCAATCCCCCGCCGGGCGACTCGGGACCGAGCCCCGGCATGCCGTCGGTGAGCTGCGCGATAGACAGCGCGTTGAGCAACTGTACGTCCCGCAGTCCACCGCGACCGCTCTTGAGGTCGGGCTCTGCGCGGTGGGCGATCTCGCCACTGCGTTCCCAGCGCGACCGCGTCTGCTCGATGAGGCCGTCGAAACGGTTGCGGATGTCGGTGCGCCACTGCCGGCGTACCCCACTGATGAGCAGATTTGTCAGCTCGACGTCGCCGACGATGTGACGCGCCTCGAGCATTCCCAGGGCCGCGGTGATGTCCGTGTCCGCCACCTGCAGTGCCTGAGGGATGGTGCGGACGCTGTGGTCGAGCTTGATGTGCGCGTCCCACAACGGATACCAGAGTTGGTCGGCCACCTGCGAGACGACCGCCGGATCCATGTCGTCGTGAAGCAGGAGGAGGTCGAGATCCGAGTACGGCAGGAGTTCCCGCCGGCCGAGCCCACCGACCGCGACGAGCGCGAAACCGCTGTCGGGCTTGATGCCCAGCTCGGCACCCTTTGTGGTCAACCAGAACTCGTGCAGGTCGACGAGTGCGTGACGCAGCGCAGCGGCGTCGAGCCGGCGCCCGTGACCTGCGGGATTCCTTGCGCCGGGGCCGGTCTCGGAACCCCCGGTGAGCAGTTGCCTGCGTGCGCGGGCCAGGTCCGCTGCTTCGTCCGATCCGCCTGACGCAACCGGCCCTGGTTCCGGCGCCTTGGCGACGGGACCAGGGCCGGTCTTACCGGACCCGTTGGGGTCAGAGCGCATCCGCGCCGCGTTCCCCGGTACGCACCCGGATGACCGACTCGACCGGTGAGACCCAGACCTTGCCGTCACCGATCTTGCCGGTGCGTGCCGCCTCGACGATCACCTCGACGACCTTGTCCACAGCAGCGTCGTCCACGACGACCTCGACCCGGACCTTAGGAACGAAATCGACCGAGTACTCGGCACCTCGGTAGACTTCGGTGTGGCCCTTCTGCCGGCCGTACCCCTGGACCTCGCTGACGGTCATCCCGAGGACGCCCGCCTGCTCGAGTCCGGTCTTCACGTCCTCCAGAGTGAACGGCTTGACAATTGCTGTGATCAGCTTCATTTCCTCATCCCTCCTTGCCGGATACACGAGCAGTTGCCGAGTTTCCGCCGAGAGCGGCGAAATCGTAGCCAGTTTCTGCGTGTTCCGACTCGTCCACTCCAAGTGATTCACCCTCGTCGCTGAGCCGCAGACCGATCGTGAACTTCACGATCAACGCGACGACGGCCGTACCGACGAGCGAGTAAAGCAGTACTGCTCCGGCGCCCACTGCCTGACGCCAGAGTTGGTCGAGGCCTCCACCATAGAACAGTCCGACAACACCCGCGGGCGCCTCAGCTGTTGCGACCAGGCCGACCATCAGCGTTCCGACGATGCCGCCGACGAGGTGAACACCGACGACGTCCAGCGAGTCGTCGAATCCGAAGCGGAACTTGAGTCCGACCGCGAGCGCGCAGAGTGCTCCTGCCACGACGCCGATGGCGAGTGCGCCGAGGACGTTCACCGAGGAGCAGGAAGGCGTGATGGCAACCAGGCCGGCCACGATTCCGGACGCCGCACCGAGTGTGGTGGCGTGGCCGTCGCGAATCCGCTCGACCAGGAGCCAGGCGAGCATGGCTGCGCACGTTCCGATGACGGTCGTGATGAAGGTTGCTCCGGCAATGCCGTTGGAACCGACGGCCGAACCGGCGTTGAAACCGAACCAGCCGAACCAGAGGAGGCCGGCGCCGAGCATCACGAAGGGCAGGTTGTGCGGCCGGAACGGGGTTCCCGGCCATCCCTTGCGCTTGCCGAGGATGATCGCGAGGACGAGACCGGCGGCGCCGGCGTTGATGTGGACAGCGGTACCACCCGCGAAGTCGACCGCGGCGAGCTTGTTGGCGATCCAGCCACCGGTCTCGGCGGTGACGCCGTCGAAGGCGAAGACCCAGTGCGCCACGGGGAAGTACACGACCGTCGCCCAGAGGCCGGCGAACAGCAGCCAGGGACCGAAGCGCAGGCGATCCGCCACGGCACCCGAGATGAGGGCGACGGTGATGATCGCGAACATTGCCTGGAACGCGACGAATACCGTCGCGGGGATGGTGCCGACGAGCGGGATCGCGGAATCGGCGATGACCGAACCGGCGTCGTCGGTCTCGGCCAGGTAGGACCCGCCGAACAGTCCCTTGAGCCCGAAGTACTGGAACGGATCACCGACAAGGTTCCCCTTGTCCTCGCCGAAGGCCATGGAGTAGCCGTAGAGAACCCACAGGATGCCGACGACACCCATCGCGCTGATGCTCATCATGAGCATGTTCAGCACGCTCTTGGCCCGCACCATGCCGCCGTAGAAGAACGCAAGACCCGGAGTCATGAGCAACACGAGCGCGGCGCTGGTCAGCATCCACGCTGTGTCCCCGGTGTCCGGTGCACCGATAGTGGGGAAATCCACCTTGAGCCTCCTCCTTCTCTGCCCAGCCGGTTGCGGCTGACGACCTGAGAAGAAGGGTGCTCAGTTGGTGTTTCGGCTGTGCCACTGCACTGTTTCGCGCGCGTGAACGCATCGGCCTATTTTGTTGCGTACACATTTCGCCAGGCGATTTGCGGTCGGTTTCATCCCCCCGGAGCCGTCCGGAACCCCGAGACGGCCGTCGGATCGCCTCGTCAGCCGAGCAACGCGTCGACGAAGGCGCCGGGCTCGAACGGCGCCAGATCGTCGGCGCCCTCGCCGAGTCCGACGAGCTTCACGGGAACCCCGAGTTCGTGCTGAACCTGGAACACGATGCCGCCCTTGGCGGTGCCGTCGAGCTTGGTGAGCACCACACCGGTGATGTCGACGACCTCGGCGAACACCCGCGCCTGCGCGAGGCCGTTCTGACCGATGGTCGCGTCGAGAACCAGAAGGACGTCGTCGACCGACGCCTTCTTCTCGAGGACCCGCTTGACCTTGCCGAGCTCGTCCATCAGTCCCGTCTTCGTGTGGAGCCGGCCGGCGGTATCGATCAGTACTACGTCGACGCCGTTGTCGATTCCCTTGGACACGGCATCGAACGCGACGGCCGCCGGATCTGCGGCCTCCTTCCCGCGCACCACCTCGGCGCCCACCCGCTCGGCCCACGTCTGCAGCTGGTCCGCTGCGGCGGCACGGAACGTGTCGGCGGCACCGAGCAGGACGCGCCTGCCGTCGGCCACGAGAACACGCGCGAGCTTGCCGGTGGTGGTGGTCTTGCCGGTGCCGTTTACGCCGACGACCAACAGGACCGCCGGGTGGTCGTCGTGCGGCAGGGCACGGATCGAGCGATCGAGTTCCGGCCGGAGTTCGGCGACCAGGACTTCGCGGAGCAGCGCGCGGGCGTCGGCCTCGGTGCGGACGCTGCGCGACGCCATCTGCTCACGCAGCGACGTGACGATCTTCGTGGTGGTCGCCGAGCCGAGGTCGGCGATGAGGAGGGTGTCCTCCACCTCTTCCCAGGAGTCTTCGTCGAGGTCGCCACCGCCGAGCAGTCCGAGCAGGCTCTTGCCCACCGCGGACTGTGAACGGGACAGCCGCCCACGCAGACGGTCGAGCCGTCCTTCGGTGGGAGCGATGACGTCGAGCACCGGCGCGGCGGGAGCCGGTTCGGGTTCGGGAGCGGGCGCGACCTCGGGTTCCGGTTCGACCTCGGGCGCGACGACCGGTTCGTAGGTGACCGGCTCCGGCGGGGCCGTGGGCTTCTCCGGAGCCTTCTCCGGCTCGGGGGCCTTCTCCGGCGCCGGGGGCGCGACCACCTCGGGTTCGGGCGCTACCACCTCGGGTTCGGGCGCTACCACCTCGGGTTCGGGCGCCGGCTTCGGCAGAACCGGCTCGGGCGCAGGCGGACGTGGCGGCGCCGTCGCCGTCGACCCCTGGCTGAAGTTGAACCCGCCGTCCGCCCGGTAACTGCCCGAGCGGTCCTTCTCCGCCGTGGTGACCTGCGGGGTGTCCGGCGCCTTCAGGGAGATCCGGCGACGCCGATACAGGAGGGACCCGACGACGAGAACGACGAGAAGTACGGCCAGTGCGGCCGCGATGGCAATCCAAGCTCCGGTAGTCACGCCGCCCATTGTTTCAGGCTCCGGATTTCGTCGCGCACTGCCTTCCCGCGCGCACAGTCCCGGCCCGGACCGGAATCAGGCGTCCGCGGCCGCCATGTCCTGGCCACGGAGCCGCTGGGAGATGACGGTGGTGATGCCGTCGCCGCGCATGCTGACGCCGTAGAGTGCGTCGGCCACCTCCATCGTCGGCTTCTGGTGGGTGATGACGATCAGCTGCGACTTCTCCCGCAACTGCTCGAACAACCCGATGAGACGACGCAGGTTCGTGTCGTCCAGCGCGGCCTCCACCTCGTCCATCACGTAGAAGGGGGACGGCCTGGCCCGGAAGATCGCCACGAGCATCGCCACCGCCGTCAGCGACTTCTCGCCACCGGACAGCAACGACAGCCGTTTGACCTTCTTGCCGGGCGGGCGGGCCTCCACCTCGATGCCGGTGGTCAGCATGTTCGACGGGTCGGTGAGCACCAACCTGCCCTCACCACCGGGGAACAGTTTCGCGAACACCTGCACGAATTCGCGTTCGACGTCCGAATAGGCCTCGGTGAACACCTGCAGGATGCGGGCATCGACGTCGGCCACCACCCCGAGGAGATCCTTGCGGGCGGTCTTCACGTCCTCGAGCTGTGTCGAGAGGAAGTTGTAGCGCTCCTCGAGCGCGGCGAACTCCTCGAGTGCCAACGGGTTGACCTTGCCGAGCGTCGCCAGGTCCTTCTCGGCACGCTTCGCGCGACGTTCCTGCGTGGCGCGGTCGTACGGGATCGGCGCGGGCATCGTGACCTGCTCGCCGCGCTCCTTCGCCTGCTCGTACTCCTCCATCTCGAGCGCGGACGGCGGCAGCGTGACATCGGGGCCGTATTCGGCGATCAGATCGTCCAGGCCGATCCCGTGCTGTTCGAGGATCGCCTCCTCGAGCTGCTCGATGCGCAGCGCGGCCTGGGCGCGAGCCACCTCGTCGCGGTGCACGGCGTCGGTGAGCGACGCCAGCTGTCCGGTCAGCTGGCGCACCCTTTCCTTCACCTGTTCGAGTTGGGTCGTGCGCTCGATGCGTGCCCGCGCGAGTTCGTCGCGGTGCGCCATCGCGGCGGCGACGACGTCGCCGAGGTGCTCGGCGACCCGCTGTCCGGACTCGGCGACCGCCGCCGCGACGGCGGCCGCGTTCTGGCGGGCCTTCATCGCACGTTCGGCCCGGGCGCGTGCGTCGCGTTCCACCTGGGCGGCGCGGCGCAGGGAGTCGGCTTTGCCGCGCACCGATTCGGCGCGCTCCTCGGCCGTGCGCACGGACAGCCGGGCTTCCACTTCCACGGCCCGCACTTCGGCCAGCGCCGCGGCCGCCATTTCACGATCGAAGCTCGTCGTATCGGATCCACCCGTGTCGGCACCGGCGGGCGACCCGTCCTGTTCCGCCAGGCGCAGCCGTTCCTCGAGTTCGGCGAGCGCGGTCAGTGTGTCCTCGCGACCGCTCTCGGCCTTCTCCCGCTGCGCCATGAGCCGATCGGATTCGGCGTGTGCGGCCCGCGCGGCCTGGCCGAGGCGGCCGAGGCGCTCGTAGATGGCGGACATCGCGGCGTCGGACTCGTTCAGCGCGGCCAATGCCTGCTCGGCGTTCTCCTGGCGGTCGGCCTGTTCCGCGACCGCGCCGGACAGTGCCGCGGACAGTTCCTCGGCGCGACGTTCGGCGCGGGCCAGATCCTGCACCGAGTTGTCGATGGCAGCCTGGACCTCGAGGGTGCTCGGCTGACGGTCCGACCCGCCACTCATCCAGCCGGCTCCGAGGAGATCTCCGTCGCGGGTGACCGCGCGCACGTCGGGCCTGCGCCGGACGGTCTCGACGGCGTCGTCGATGGACTCGACCACGACCACTCCGCCCAGGAGCGCCGCGAGCCCGGTCCGCAGTTCGGCGGGGCACTCGATGACGTCGACGGCCCACCGGGCGCCGGAGTCCAGGTGCCCGCCGTTCGGTGCGACCTGATCGGTTCCGATGAACAGGGACGCCCGTCCGCTGTCCGTCTCCTTCAGCGCACCGACTGCGCTGCGGGCGGCGTCGATGGATTCGGCGACGACGGCGTCCGCGGCGGGGCCCATCGCCGCCGCGACCGCGCCCTCGTACCCCTTCTCCACGGTGATGAGGCCACCGATCGGTCCCCGGATACCGTGCTCGCCCCGATTCTCGACGAGCCAGCCGGCGCCGTCCTTACGTTCGAGGCCCATCGACAGCGCGTCGATCCGGGCACGCAGGGATGCCACTTCCTGCCCGGCGGCGCGCTCCTCGGCCTGGAGTTCCGTGACGCGTTCGGTGATCAGGCGCAGCGCCTCGACGGCACGCTCGTGGTGGGAATCCAGCCCGAGCTCGCCGGCGTCGAGGTCACCGATTTCGTCCTGGACGACCTCGAACTCGGACTGCGCCGCGTCGCCGCGCTGACGGGCCTCTTCGATCGCGACGGTCAGCCGGGACACTTCGGCGTCGACGGAGTCGGCGCGGGTGCGCAGCGTGTCGACCTGCCCGGACAGCCGGGCCAGGCCTTCACGGCGGTCGGCGATCGCCCGGACCGCCGCCATGTGAGCCCGTTCCGCCTCGGCGGCGGTCTCCTCCCCCAGTGCCAGCTGCTCCTTGGCCGCGTCCAGCGCCGCGCGCGCCATCTCGACGGCTTCGACGAGCTCCATTTCCTCCGCCGCGATCCGGTCGGCGCGGGCCTCCATCTCGTCCGGGTCCTGACCGCGGTTCGCGGAGGGCTCGGAGTCGAGGTGGCGCGCCCGCTCGCGGGCGATGCGGATGGTCGCGTTGACGCGCTCCGCGAGTGCCGACAGCTGGAACCACGTCTGCGCGGCCGCTTCCGCACCCGGTGTGAGCCTCGACAGTTCCTGCTCGTGCCGTCCCAGCTCCAGATTGGACTCGTCGAGGGCCTCGGTGACCTGGTCGTGCTGCTCGCGCGCGACCTTCTCGTCCTGCGCCTGGTTGGCCAGGTCCTCGCGTCGCGTGACCAGGTCGTCGGCGGCGAGCCGCAGCTTCGCGTCGCGGAGGTCGGCCTGCACGGTCTGGGCGCGGCGCGCCACCTCGGCCTGCCGTCCGAGTGGTTTGAGCTGGCGCCGCAGTTCCGCCGTGAGGTCGTTCAGGCGTGCCAGGTTGGCCTGCATCGCGTCGAGTTTGCGGACCGCCTTTTCCTTGCGTTTGCGGTGCTTGAGGACGCCGGCCGCTTCCTCGATGAACGCGCGCCGGTCCTCCGGACGTGATTCGAGGATGGCGGCGAGGCGGCCCTGACCGACGATCACGTGCATCTCCCGGCCGATGCCGGAGTCGCTGAGCAGTTCCTGCACGTCCATCAGCCGGCACGAGCTGCCGTTGATCTCGTATTCGCCGGCGCCGTCGCGGAACATGCGCCGGGTGATCGACACCTCGGAGTAGTCGATCGGCAGGGCGCCGTCGGAGTTGTCGATGGTCAGTGTGACCTCGGCGCGCCCGAGGGGCGCCCGCCCGGCGGTGCCGGCGAAGATGACGTCTTCCATCTTGCCGCCGCGCAGGGCCTTCGCTCCCTGCTCCCCCATCACCCACGTGAGCGCGTCGACGACGTTGGACTTACCCGACCCGTTGGGCCCCACGACACAGGTGATTCCCGGCTCGAATCGCAGAGTCGTTGCGGACGCAAAGGATTTGAATCCCTTCAGCGTCAGACTCTTCAGATGCATGACGGAGAACTTTACCTGCGGTTCACCGTTCCACGAACCCGGTGAGGTCGCCGCGGGCGGAATCCCATTGCTCCACGACGAGATCCACGGCGCCCGGCGTGTCTCCCGACCGCAGCAGCGTCAGCAGGGTCTCCAGCTTGTCCCGAGGTCCCTCGGCGATGACGAGCACGCGGCCGTCCTTCTGGTTGGCCGCGTATCCGTCGAGGCCGAGTTCCAGGGCGCGGGCGCGGGTCCACCACCGGAATCCCACACCCTGCACGTAACCGTGCACCCACGCGGTCATCCTCTCCATGTCCGTCACGACTGCTCGAGCTTGTAGATCTTCCCGGTGAAACTGGTGGCGTAGAGCGCGTCCGGATCCCAGCCCGGTCCGGCGCCGAACCGCACCGAGGACACGAGCGGCAGCCCGGACGCCAGGGCGCAGCTCTCACCCGTCGTGGGATCGACCCGCACCACCTTGCCGCCGCCGTTGTAGGCGACGTAGACGATGCCGTCCGGTCCGACAGTGAGGTCGTCGGCCGCGTTGAGGGGCCCGGAGCCGGGCAGCTCGACCGATACGACGGGACCGCCGAGGTCGTCTTCGCGGAGGATGCGCAGCGTGGTGGTCGTGTCGAATGTCGTCACCGTGTAGACGTTGCCGTCGTGCACGGCGAGTCCGTCGACCGTTCCCAGATCGGTGCGCACGACCTCCGGTGTGTGGGGATCCGCGGCCGGAACACGGGTCAGTCCTGCCCCGGAGCCCAGATTCCGCGCGGTGAGGATGTCTCCGTTGCTCAGCCGGACGAGCCCGTTCGGCATGACCAGCCCCTCGGTCACCGTTCGTCTGTCACCCGTGTCGAGGTTCACGACGTCGACCGTGCCGCTCGCCGAGCCCGTGACTCCGGCGGCGAAGGAGTTCCCAGTGGCGAAGTACGCGTCGGCGCCGTCGACAGCGATTCCGCCGGGCGACTCGATCTCGGGCACGATCGGGGTGACGGTGCCGTCAGGGGCGACCCCGTCGAGGGCTCCGCCGCCGACCAGGCCTGTTCGCGACACCAGCATGGTGCCCGCGCCGTCGAAGGCCAGGTTCTCGAGAACACCCGCCCCGGACGTCACCTCCGACACCGACCACGGGGTGCACGCACCGCCGGGGGGCGAGAACGCGGGCCCGGCAGCCGCGGGAGCGACCACGAGCAGACCCGCGCAGAGCGCCGTCCCGCCCGCGAGCGCCGCCAGCTCACGCCGCATCATGCTTCCCTTTGGACGGTCAACGTCACCGTCGTCCCGGCCTTCAGTGTCCGCCCGACCGTGCAGACCTTGTCGACCGACCGTTCCACGAGCGCCACCAGACGCTCCTGCGCGTCGGCGTCGAGCTCGCTGAGATCCAGCTCCAGCACCTCGTCCAGCTGCGGGTATACCTCGTTCTCCCGGTCGGCGGCACCGGACACCCGGATGGTGGCGTCGTAGTTGTCACCCAGCCGCCGCGACAGCGGGAAGTCCGAGCTCATTCCGCTGCACGCGGCGAGTGCGATCTTCAGGAGTTCCCCGGGGGTGAACACGCCCTCCACGCCCTCGGAGCCGATCAGGACCTCGGCGCCGCGCGAGCTGCGGCCGGTGTACCGCCGGGTGCCCGTTCGCTCGACCCACAGTGAGGTGGGCGCCGTCGTGTCGGAAGTCTGTTCTGCCATGCGCTCAATCCTGCCACCGATCGGCACAACGCCAGGTAGGTGGGTGGGCGGCAGCGGTTTCCGCGCAATTGTGAACGAGGATTCTCAGCAGAGGGAACCGGTGGGCCGTAGGGTGAACCGACCAATGACGCCGAGACGTAGCGGGGAATGCAGATGGGCCAGATCGGTAGTGCGGGAGAGCGCCAACTTCAGTCCGAGTACGGCACCGAGGATCGTGCCGCCAAGTTCTACTCGGATCAGATGCTGGATCATCTCAATCCGACGATGATCGAGTTCATCGGACGCCAGGAGATCGCCTTCATCGCCACCGCCGATGCATCCGGCGAATGCGACAACAGTCTGCGCGCCGGGACACCGGGATTCATGCACGTCATCGACTCGAAGACCCTCGCGTACCCGGAGTACCGCGGCAACGGCGTGATGGCGAGCCTCGGCAACATCCGGGAAAACCCGCACGTCGGAATCATTCTCGTGGACTTCGTGCAGGACCTCATCGGACTGCACGTGAACGGTTCGGCACGGATCGTCGAAGACCCCGTCCTGCGCTCCGACATCGTGGATCTGCCTGCGGACCACACGAACGGCCGGATCCCGGAACGCTGGGTGGTCGTGGAGGTAGAGGAGGCATACATCCACTGCCGCAAGCACATTCCGAGAATGACACCGGTCCCCCGCCACCGTGAGTGGGGCACCGACGACGTGAAACGCAAGGGCGGCGACTACTTCGACGCCAAGGCGACACCGCGCCACGACACCGACGGTCAGTTCGCCGAGGAGGCCGTGACCGCCGCGCTCACACAGACGATTTCGCCGGGCTTCTCCGTGGTGCCGGCTGGCACTTCGGGCAACTGAACGACGAGCGGTTCATGAATTTCTCCCGCCGGATCGCGGTGCCGCACCGCGGGCACGGGCGATCCTCCTGACCGTAGGCGGACAGCGAACGGTCGAAATAGCCCGACTCGCCGTTGACGTTCACGTAGAGCGCGTCGAAGGACGTGCCGCCCTGGGTGAGTGCCTCACGCATGACCTCCTGGGCGGCCGTGAGCACTTCACGGATCTTGGGCCCACTCAACCTGTCGGTGAGCCGATTTCCGTGAATCTGGGCGCGCCACAGCGCCTCGTCGGCGTAGATGTTGCCGATGCCGGAAACGACGGTCTGGTCCAGAAGCGCACGCTTGATCTCGGTGTGCTTGCCGCGCACGACCTTCACGGTGGCCGCGAGGTCGAACCGCGGATCCAGTGGGTCGCGGGCGATGTGCGCCACCGAATCCGGCACGAGCGAGCCGTCGACGTCGACGAGGGGCGCCAGCGCCCAGCCCCCGAACGTCCGCTGGTCGACGAACCGGAGGTCGAGACCGGAATCGAGCCGGGCCCGGATGCGCAGATGCTTTTCGGTCGGCAATTCCGGTGGCTGCACGAGCATTTGACCACTCATGCCGAGATGCACCACGAGAGCGACCGTGCTGGGTTCGAGGACAAGCCACAGATACTTTCCACGACGGTCGGCGCTCGCGATGCGTTCGCCGGTGAGCTGTCCGGCGAGGTCGGCGGCGCCGGGGAGATGACGCCGAATCGCCCGCGGGTGCAGGATGTCGACGGAATCGATCGACGCCCCCACGATGTGGCGTTCGAGTCCGCGCCGGACTACCTCGACTTCGGGTAGTTCAGGCACTGACGTCGTCGGCCGCTACGTCGGGGCCTGCGTCGGACAACGCATTCCACGCCGTGCTCGCAGCCTTCTGCTCGGCCTCTTTCTTGGATCGACCGATACCGACGCCGAGGGGCTTGCCTCCGACGATCACGGTGGCGGTGAATTCCTTGTCGTGGTCCGGGCCGGTCGCGGTGATCTCGTACGCCGGGACACCGACGCCACGCTCCGCGGTCAACTCCTGCAGACTCGTCTTCCAGTCCAGACCCGCGCCGAGACGGGGGGCTCGCTGGAGGAGGTCGCTGAAGAGGTCGAGTACGACGCGTCGCGCCGTGTCGATGCCGTGCTCGAGGTGGATGGCGCCGAGAATCGACTCCATGCCGTCGGCCAGGATGCTCGGCTTGTCACGGCCACCGGTCATCTCCTCGCCCTTGCCGAGCAGGAGATGGGCACCGAGGCCGCCCTCACCGAGAGCGCGGGCCACCTCCGCGAGCGCGTGCATGTTGACGATGCTCGCCCGAATCTTCGCGAGGTCGCCCTCGGACTTCTCGGGATGCGCAAGGTACAGCTTCTCGGTGACGGTGACTCCGAGCACGGAGTCACCTAGAAATTCGAGACGCTCGTTGGTGGGGAGACCACCGTTCTCGTACGCATACGAGCGGTGCGTCAACGCCAGGGTGAGCAGCGAAGGCTCGATTTCTACGCCGAGGGCGGCGAGGAGGGAAGCATGATCCTCCTCGCCGCCGGCGGGTGTATTACTGATGTCGCTCGTCACAACGCCTCTCCGCGGAGAACTAAACGGCGGCAGTGACCTGGCGGCCCTTGTATGTGCCACACGACGGGCACGCGACGTGGGGCAGCGTCTTCTCGCCGCAGCCACGGTTGGGGCAGGTGACGAGGGTAGGCACAGTGGTCTTCCACTGGCTGCGACGCGACCTCGTGTTGGATCGCGACATTCTGCGCTTGGGGACAGCCACTTCTACTTCTCCTCGGCTTCGGTGTTCACAAGATTCTTGCTGGGTTCTGATTCCACGCCAAATTTGGCTGCAAGACCAGCCCAGCGAGGATCAAGTATGTCATGCCCATGGCCAGATTCGGCAATCGCCAGGCGAACGCCACATTCTGGGCACAATCCTTGGCAGTCGTCACTGCAGAGCGGCTGCAACGGCAGTGCGAGGCCGACGGCGTCGATCACGACGGGTTCGAGGTCGATCTCGTCGTCCACGACGTGATAGACCTCCCCCTCCTCCGTGGTCTCTTCCGTGGCGCTGTCCGGGTAAGCGAACAGCTCCGTGAGAGTCAGGTCCACCGTGTCGGATAACGGCTCGAGACATCTCGAGCACTCCCCCGCGGCATCGGCTCGCAACGAACCCGTGACCAGGACCCCCTCGGATACGGCCTCCAACCGGAGATCGAGATCGATCTCCGATCCTTCCTCGATGGCGATCAGGTCGAGACCGATGCGCCGTGGCGCCGTCACCACCCGTTCCACGGTGCGCATCGAACCGGGACGACGGCCGAGTTTGACCGTGTCCAGCACGAAGTCCGCGTCCCGACGGGAACGCGATGAGCTGTGGCGATGGGATGACAACAAACTTCACTTTCGAGAAAAGGGAAACGACAAAGGGCAACCACTCCACGATACGCAATCTGCGCGGTGGAGCCAAATTCGATGGAGCGCGCCGGCCTGACGGTCGCTCAGCGGCGACGCTCGGCCCGGCGGTCGTCGACGTCGTAGTCCGAGGCGTAGTCGGGAACACCCGAACCGGTCCGCAACTGCTGACGTCCCCGCCCCACGGACCGGACCGTGCCGTTCAGGAAGTCCTCGAACTCCGCGAGCTTCGTGTCGACGTACAGATCGCAGTCCGAGCGGAGACGATCGGATTCGGCGTGCGCGGAGTCGATCACCCGGGCCGACTCGGCGTGCGCCGCCTGGACGACCTCCGTCTGCGAGACGAGGCGCGCCTGCTCCGCCGTGCCCTCCGCAACGGACCTCTCGTAGGACGCCTTGCCCGACTCGATCATGCGATCGGCCTCGGACCGCGCACGACCCGTGAGTGCGTCGTACTCACGCTGGCCTTCCGCGACGGAGGACTCGGCCTCGGCGCGCGCGTCCGTGACCAACTGCTCGGCGTGCGCGCTGGCCTCGGCGACCATCCGGTCGGCCTGCGCCTTCGCGTCCGCCAGAATACGGTCGGCGTCGTCTCGCGCGTTCTCGATGGTGGAGTTCGCCTCGACGTTGGCGCTGGAGACGGTCTTCTCCGCGTTGGACCGCGCGTCCCCCACCAGTTTGTCCTTGTGGTCCAGGACGTCCTGGGCGTCGTCGAGTTCACCGGGAATCGCATCGCGCACGTCGTCGAGCAGTTCGAGGACGTCACCGCGTGGAACCACGCAGCCGGCGGTCATCGGTACGCCGCGTGCCTCTTCGACAATCGCGACAAGTTCGTCGAGCGCCTCGAATACCCGGTACACAAGCAACCCCAATCATCCATGACCCTCAGCAGGTCGGCGCAGCCGTCTTCGTGCAAGTCTGCCCGACCGGACGCCGCGGGTGTGTCGTGGCAGCCGGTGTGTCGGGTATCAGCTGCTCTCGGCGGCGCGCTCGGCGATCCTCGCGAGAAGACGGGCGTGCACCTTCTCGGGCAGCATGTCGGAAACGTCGCCACCGAACGTGGCCACTTCCTTCACGAGCGAACTCGACAGGTAGCTGTAGGTGGGGTTGGTCGGGATGAAGAGGGTGTCGACGCCACTGAGCTTCTGGTTCATCTGCGCCATCTGCAGCTCGTAGTCGAAGTCGTTGGCGCCGCGCAGGCCCTTGACGATCGCTGTGATCCCTTGCTGCTTGGCGTAATCCACCAGAAGGCCGTGCCAGGAGGACACCCGCACGTTGGGCAGCTCACTGGTCGAGTCTTCGAGCATCTCGATGCGCTCGTCGACGGTGAACAGGCCACGCTTGCTCTTGTTGACCATGACCGTCACGATGACCTCGTCGAACTGCGCGGCAGCTCTGCCGATCACGTCAAGGTGGCCATTGGTCACGGGGTCGAAGGATCCGGGGCAGACAGCGCCAGTCATGAGTCCAGACCGTAGCAGGTCGCCAATTCGATTCTTGCCTCGCCGTACTTCTTCGCCTTGACGGGCGCGAAGCCTTCGGGCCAGGCCGTCTCGGGTGACCTCGACGACCGCTCGAGCACCACGATCGAGCCGTCGCCCACCCAGCCGTTGACCCGCAGGTGGCCGAGCACCGTCTGCACCGCCGCGTCGTCGACGGCGTACGGCGGATCTGCCATCACCAGGTCGTACGGCCGGTCGGCGGTGCCCGCGACCACCGCGGCCACTGGAGCGCCACGCACTTCCGCGCCCGGCAGACCGACCGTCGTCACGTTGTGCTTGATGATGCCCGCCGCTTTCGAGTCGGACTCGACGAGGACGACGCGGTCCGCACCCCGGGAGAGCGCCTCCAGGCCGAGCGCCCCCGATCCCGCGTAGAGGTCGAGGACGGACGCGCCCTCGAGGTCCATCCGGCTGTGCAGGGCGCTGAACAATGCCTCGCGGACCCGGTCCGAGGTGGGCCGGGTCCCGCTCGGCGGGACCCGCAGGCGTCGACCGCCCGCGAGTCCCGCGATGATCCGAGTCACTCGCTCGCGGACTCCCCCGTCGACACGACGGCGAGGAGGTCGCCGCCCTCCACCTGCTGGACCGATCCGATCGCCAGCCGGGAGACCGTGCCACCGCGGGGTGCGGTGATGGCCGCTTCCATCTTCATGGCCTCGATGGTCGCGATCGTGTCGCCGGCAGCGATGTGCTGGCCCTCGGTCACGGCGAGGGTCACCACACCGGCGAACGGCGCCGGAACGTGGCCGGGGTTGTTCTTGTCGGCCTTCTCCGCGGCCGGGAGCTCACTGGAGATGGACCGGTCGCGCACCGACACCGGACGCAGCTGCCCGTTGAGGATGCACATGACGGTGCGGTATCCACGCTCGTCGGGTTCGGAGATGGCCTCGAGCCCGATGATCAGCTCGACACCCTGTGCGAGGCGGACCCGGTGCTCGTCGCCGCGGCGCAGGCCGTAGAAGAACTGGTTCGCCGAGAGCTGCGAGGTGTCGCCGTACTTGTCCCGGTGCTCAAGGAATTCCTTCGTCGGGCCGGGGAACAGCAGGCGGTTGAGCGTCGCGCGGCGTTCGGTGGACGTGCCGGAGAGGGCTTTCTCGTCGTCCGCGGACAGAGCCACCTCGGGCTTCGCTTCGCCGCGCCCTTCGAGTGCCCGGGTGCGGAACGGTTCGGGCCAGCCGCCGGGCGGGGTGCCCAGTTCGCCGCGCAGGAACCCGACCACCGAATCGGGGATGTCGAACTTCGCCGGGTTCTCCTTGAATTCCTCGGTGGACGCACCGGATCCGACGAGGTGCAGGGCGAGGTCGCCGACCACCTTCGACGACGGGGTGACCTTCACGAGGCGGCCGAGCATGCGGTCGGCGGCCGCGTACTTGGCCTCGACCTCCTCGAACTTGTCGCCGAGACCGAGAGCGACGGCCTGGGTGCGCAGGTTCGACAGCTGACCGCCCGGGATCTCGTGCGTGTAGACGCGTCCGGTCGGGGCCGGCAGACCGGACTCGAACGGCTTGTAGACCTTGCGCAGCGCCTCCCAGTACGGCTCGAGGTCGCACACGGCCTGCAAGTCCAGGCCGGTGTCGTACTCGGAGTGCGCGGCCGCCGCCACGATCGCCGACAACGCAGGCTGACTGGTCGTGCCCGCCAGCGCGGCCGAGGCCCCGTCGACCGCGTCCGCGCCTGCGTGCCACGCGGCCAGGTAGGTCGCGAGCTGACCACCCGGGGTGTCGTGGGTATGCACGTGCACGGGCAGGTCGAAGTTCTTGCGCAGCGCCGTCACCAGGGTGGTGGCGGCCGGGGCGCGAAGCAGTCCGGCCATGTCCTTGATCGCGATGATGTGCGCACCGGCGTCGACGATCTCCTCCGCCAGGCGCAGGTAGTAGTCGAGGGTGTACAGCTTCTCGTTCGGGTTCGACAGGTCGCCGGTGTAGGACAGGGCGACCTCGGCGAGGGCGGTGCCGGTCTCGCGGACGGCGTCGATGGCCGGCCGCATCTGGTCGACGTTGTTGAGGGCGTCGAAGATGCGGAAGATGTCGATGCCGCTGTTCGTGGCTTCCTCGACGAACGCCCGCGTCACCTTCTCCGGGTACGGGGTGTACCCGACGGTGTTCCGACCACGCAGCAGCATCTGCAGGCAGATGTTCGGCACGGCCTCCCGCAGCGCCGACAGCCGGTACCAGGGATCCTCGTGCAGGAACCGCAGCGCCACGTCGTAGGTGGCACCGCCCCACGCCTCGATGGACAGCAGTTCCGGGGTCAGCCGGGCGACGTGTCCGGCGACGTCGAGCAGACCGCTGGTGCGCACCCGGGTCGCGAGCAGCGACTGGTGGGCGTCGCGGAACGTGGTCTCGGTGACGGCGAGGGCCTTCTGCTCCCGCAGTGCCCTGGCGAACCCTTCGGGACCGAGGGCGAGGAGCTTCTGGCGGCTGCCGTCCGGCGGCGGGGTGGACAGGTCGATCTGGGGCAGCTTGTCGCGCGGGTACACCGCCGACGGCCGCTCGCCGTGCGGCTTGTTCACCGTCACGTCGGCGAGGTAGGTGAGGATCTTCGTGCCACGGTCGGCGGAGCTGCGCAGCGTGAGCAGCTCGGGGCGCTCCTCGATGAACGAGGTGGTGACCCGGCCGGCCTTGAAATCGGGGTCGTCGAGCACTGCCTGCAGGAACGGGATGTTCGTCGAGACCCCGCGGATGCGGAACTCGGTGACCGCGCGGCGGGCCCGGGCGACGGCGGTCTCGAAGTCGCGGCCCCGGCATGTGAGCTTGACGAGCATCGAATCGAAGTACGCGGAAACCTCCGCCCCGACCGACGTCCCGCCATCGAGGCGGATACCGGCACCACCCGGGGTGCGGTAGCCGGTGATCCGACCGGTGTCCGGACGGAATCCGTTGGCCGGGTCCTCGGTGGTGATGCGGCACTGCAGCGCCGCACCGCGCAGCGTGATCTTGTCCTGGCTCAGACCCAGATCCGCGAGGGTCTCCCCCGACGCGATCCGCAGTTGCGACTGCACGAGATCGACATCCGTCACCTCTTCGGTGACGGTGTGCTCGACCTGGATGCGGGGGTTCATCTCGATGAAGACGTGGTTGCCGCGGGTGTCGAGGAGGAATTCGACGGTGCCCGCACAGGAGTAGTTGATCTCCTTCGCGAACGCCACCGCGTCCGCGCAGATCTTCGCCCGCAGCTCCTCCGACAGGTTCGGTGCAGGCGCGAGCTCGATCACCTTCTGGTGACGACGCTGCAGCGAGCAGTCCCGCTCGAACAGGTGGATGACGTTGCCCTGACCGTCGGCCAGGATCTGGACCTCGATGTGCCGCGGGTCGACGACGGCCTGCTCGAGGAACACCGTCGGGTCACCGAACGCCGACTCTGCCTCACGCGCGGCGGCCTCGATGGACTCCTTGAGCTGAGCCCGCTCCGCGACGCGCCGCATGCCGCGGCCACCACCACCGGCGACGGCCTTCACGAACAGCGGGAACTGCATGGACTCGGCCGCGGCCAGCAGCTCGTCCACATCGGCAGACGGCTCCGACGACGCCAGCACCGGCAGACCGGCGGCCTTCGCCGCGGCAATCGCGCGTGCCTTGTTGCCGGTGAGCTCGAGCACCTCGGCGGAGGGACCCACGAACGTGATGCCCGCCTCGGCGCACGCGGCGGCGAGATCCGGGTTCTCGGAAAGGAAGCCGTAGCCGGGGTAGATGGCGTCGGCGCCTGCCTGCTTGGCCGCGGAGACGATCTCGTCGACGGAGAGGTACGCCCGAACCGGGTGTCCCTCCTCGCCGATCTGATAACTCTCATCAGCCTTCAGACGGTGGATCGAGTTCCGATCCTCATACGGGAACACCGCAACTGTTCCAGCACCTAGTTCGTAGGCGGCACGGAAAGCGCGGATCGCAATTTCGCCACGGTTGGCGACCAGGACTTTGGAGAACATTGGAGCAAACTACCCCGCCGCGGACGGCCGCGGAGAAATGGCATCCCACATTGCAAGATCCTCCACAAACTTCACAAAGACCCCCCTGACGTGTGCGAATTCTGCAACAGACCCGAAACAGGCGAGCAAAGATTTACGTGAAGCGAAGTAAGTTCTCACGTTTTCTCCAAGTATTCGATGCGGTCGGCGTCGAGCGCCGACGTCACCATCGCCGACAATCCGGGATGGTTTTCCAAGCGCGGATCGTCCGCGATCACCGAACGCGCGAACTCGGACGCCGCGGCGATGACGTCCTCGTGGCCGAGCAGCGACAACAGCCTCAGCGTGGACGTCGTGCCCGACTGCGCCGCACCGAGAATGTCGCCCTCGCGGCGGGTGGCGAGGTCGAGTTGAGCGAGTTCGAAACCGTCGTTGGTCGACGCCACGTTCGACAATCGCTCGTAGGCGGGGCCGCCGGGGTTCATCTCCGTGACGAGAATGCACAGGCCCTGGTGCTTGCCACGGCCGACGCGTCCGCGCAGCTGGTGCAGCTGACTCACCCCGAAACGATCCGCGTCGACGATCACCATGATCGTCGCGTTCGGGACGTCGACGCCGACCTCGACGACCGTGGTGCACACGAGGACGTCGATGTCGCCGGCCGTGAAATCGCGCATCACCGCGTCCTTCTCGTCCGAGGGAAGCCGGCCGTGCAGCAGCCCCACCCGCAGGTCGGGCAAGATGCTGCCGCTCAACTCCTCGAACACCTCGACGGCGGATTTCGTCTCGGGCGCCTTCTCGTCGAACGCCTCCTCACCGTCGCTGTTCTCGCCGTCGCCGATGCGCGAGCACACGACGTACGCCTGCCGCCCCTCGGCCACGTCCTCGCGGATCCGTTCCCATGCGCGCGCGACCCACTGCGGCTTCTGGGACGCGGGTACCACACTGCTCTTGATCGGTGACCGGCCCTTCGGCAGCTGGCGCAGCGTCGACACCTCGAGATCGCCGAGCACCGTCATCGCGATGGTGCGGGGAATCGGCGTCGCCGTCATCACCAGCAGATGCGGGCTCAGACCCTCCCGCGCCCTCGACCGCAGCCGGTCGCGCTGCTCGACACCGAACCGGTGCTGCTCGTCGACCACCACCATCCCGAGGTTGAAGAATTCGACGTTGTCCTGGATGAGGGCGTGCGTGCCGATGACGATCCCGGCGTCGCCGGTGATCGCCTCGTTCAGAGCCGCGCGTTTGGCGGCGACCGGCATCGACCCCGTCAGCAGCGCCACCCGCGTGGCCTTCTCGTGGGCACCGAGTTCCCCGGCGGTCGCGAGGGAGCCGAGCATCGCCCGCAGCGACCGGGCGTGCTGCGTCGCGAGCACCTCGGTCGGAGCGAGCAGGGCGCACTGGTAGCCGCCGTCGACCACCTGGAGCATGGCGCGCAGGGCCACGATCGTCTTGCCCGAACCCACCTCACCCTGCAGCAGCCTGCTCATCGGGTGCGGCTGCGCCAGATCGGCGGAGATCTCGTCGGCGACCGTGTGCTGACCATCGGTGAGCTGGAACGGAAGCATGCTCTCGAACACGTCGGCGATCCCGCCGGGCACAGGCGGGCACTCGGGCGCGAGCCGTTCGGCGTTGTCGTGGCGGCGACGGGCGAGAACCAGTTGCAGCGCGGTCGCCTCGTCGAACCGCAGACGGTCGTGGGCGCTCTCCACGTCCTCGCGGGTGTCGGGCAGGTGCACTGACCGCAGGGCTTCGTCGAGACCGATCAGGTCGCGTTCGGCCCGGATGTTCTCCGGCAGGGGGTCGTCGACGTGATCGAGCTGATCCAGGATCTGACGGACGCACTTCATGATCGTCCAGCTCTCGACGTCCCGCGTGGCGGGATACAGCGGGATCAGCGCCCGGTCGAACACGGACATGTCGACCCCCGCACCGGCTTCCTGCGACGCCCGGGCGATGCCCGCGAGATCCCCGGCACCGCGGATCCGGGCGACGTTCACCACGGGGTCCTCGCTGCCCGCGCGCGGCTCGGGGAGGATGAGGTAGCTCGGGTGGGTGAGGCTCCACTTCTGGCGGAAGTATTTGACCGTTCCCGAGAACATCGCGCGCACACCGGGCTTGATCACGTGCTTGACCTTCTGCGGGCTGAAGAAGGTGACGTCCACGTTCTGGGTGTCGGTCGACAGGACCACCTTGAGCATGCTGCCCGGCCGGTTCTTCATCTTCACGACGGCCGCAGACGTGACCCGGGCGATGATCGTGATGTGCTCGCCCTCCGGCGGGTCCTTCTCCGCGAGCTCACGGCCCTGCGAGGCGTACCGGTGCGGGTAGTGCCGCAGCAGGTCCTCGACCGTGCGGATGTCGAACGCCGCCTCGAGCGCGTCGGCGGTCTTCTTCCCCAGCAGATGATCGAGCCGGTCGGACAGTGTGGCCATCGAATTCCTCATTCCGCCCCGAGTTGCAACAGATCTCCAGGTTGTCCACCGTGGTAGATCATCACCTCGACGCCGGGGTGCCGCTGCGAGATGTGATCGGCCAGTTCCGTGTCGAGCCCCTCCGGCGCCTCCGAGCCCATCAGGAGCGTCACCAGTTCGCCACCCGCGCCGAGGACGAGGTCCACGAGCCGCCGTCCGGCCGCGACCGCGTCCGGTTCGATGACGATCACCTCGTGACCCATCAGTCCGATGCCGTCCCCCGGTTCGCACGTACCCACGTAGGTGAGGGCCCGTTCCCGGGCGATACGCAGCGATCCCCAGCGGGTGGCGGCCGCGGCCTCCGACATCGCGAAGGCGTCGTCCACCGCCTCACGCTCGGGGTCGTGCACCGCCAGGGACGCGAGTCCCTGCACCATCGCGGACGTTGCGAGCAGCAGGACCTCGTGCCGGGCGTCCCTTGCCGCGGCACTGACCGCGACGAGTTCCTGGGCCGTCAGCGCGCCGTTGGGGAGGACGAGCACCTCGGTGCGTCCCATCTGCCTGATGATGCCGAGGAGCTGGGCGCGGGTGACGGGGGCGTCGTCGCACCGGAGGACTGTCGCGCCCTCGCTCGCGAACAGTTCGGCGGCGCCGTCTCCGGCCACGACGGCGACGATTCCCCGCTCCCCCTGATCCGGCCGGGTCCGGACCGGTGGCACCAGCCACCCCTGGTCCCGCGCGTCCACGAGGAAGCTGCTGACCCGGATTCCGTGGATGCGTCCCGCCGCGAGTCCGGCCTCCACGGCGGCGCCCGCGTCCGTGCAGTGCACGTGCACCGACCAGCCTCCGCCACCGTCGCCGACGATCACGATCGAGTCCCCGAGGGCGTTCAGCGTGGTGCGCAACTCCGCCATGCGGTCGTCGTCGGACTGCGCGACCAGGTACATCACCTCGAAGTCCTGATCCGAGCCGTCTTCGCAGTCGGGTCCGGGCCCCGGATGCGCGTGCGTGCCCTGCGACGCGGGCGGCGCGGAAACGGGGACGGGCTGTGCGCGATGCGTGGACGGTGTGCGGCGTGGAACGTGGAGCGCGATCGGTGCGCGATCCGGCGGCGCGCCCGTCACGGCTGTGACGAGAGCGTCGAGGATCACCACGAGGCCGAGCCCTCCCGCATCGACGACGCCCGCAGTGCCGAGCACGTCGAGTTGCGACGGTGTCCTGGTCAGCGCGGACGCCGCCGCATCCGCGGCTGCGCGTGCCGTGATTGCGATCGGCGCCTCGTCCGGAAACTCCGCCGCCGCGTCGGCGGCGCAGCGCAGCACGGTGACGATGGTCCCCTCCACCAGGTAGCTCACCGCGTCCGTCACCAAATTGGTGGCCATCAGCAGGCCGGTTCGGACCGTCCGGGTGTCGACGGCGGAGGTGACCGCGGCTTCCGCGACCCCTCGCAGTACCTGGGACAGGATCACCCCGGAGTTCCCGCGTGCGCCGGCGACCGCGCCCCGCGCCAGGGCGATGGCCACCTGCCGGACGTCCTTGGTGCCGCCGTCGCTGCCCGCGTACTCGTCGATCGCACCCAGCGCCGCACGCATCGTGAACAGCAGATTGGTGCCCGTGTCGGAGTCGGGGATCGGAAAGACGTTGAGGCTGTTGATCTCCTCGCACCGCTTTTCCAGACCCGCGACGGCGGTCCGCGCCCACGATTCGAGGACTCGACCGTCCATCGGGAGCTCAGGGGCCACTGTCGTCCTCTCCGGCCAGGGGAATGGGAAGGTGCCGTCAGACTAGTCGGGGGACGATGATCGGGCCCGCGGTCCGAGCCCTTCGGGACCGGGTTTGGCCAATCCGCACGCGAGCGGCTACTCTTGCACAGTTGCCTCGTAAAGGGCGCGCTTGCTGTGTCCTGTCTCCACGAAGCCAGCAAATTTCACAGTTCACTATCTTGAAGGAGTTCGCGACTATGGCTGCCGTCTGCGACGTATGCGCCAAGGGGCCCGGCTTCGGTAAGTCGGTCTCGCACTCGCACCGGCGTACCAACCGTCGCTGGAACCCGAACATTCAGACTGTTCGTGCCGAGGTTGCCCCCGGAAACACCCGGAAGGTCAACGTCTGCACCTCCTGCCTGAAGGCTGGAAAGGTTGCTCGGGGCTGACCCGACGCTGCGTGCGATGTCACTGCGCCCCCGACACTTCGGTGTCGGGGGCGCAGTTCTTTTTGTGTCGCCACACCTGTCCGATTCGGCATCGTCGCAGCGCATCGGGGCACGTCGGACACCGGCAGCGGCCCACGTAAGGTGCAACGGTGACTTCTCTCGATGGACTCAGCAAAGTACAGCTCGAAGACGGCGTCCTGCGCATCACGATCGCGACGGCGGAGAACGGCACCTCGCTGGACGGCGAGGGCATGGTGCAGGGTGCCCGGGCACTCGAAGCGGTCGGTGACTGCATCGGCAGCGTCCTTCTCGTCGGGGAGGGCCCGAACTTCTGTGCGGGCGGCAACGTCCACGCCTTCGCGTCCGCACCGGTGCGAAGCGAATACGTCGCCGAGGTGGCGCGCGTGTTCCACGAATTCGTTCGTGCGCTCGACGCCGTGACCGTTCCGGTGATCGCCGGTGTTCACGGGTGGGCGGCGGGCGCCGGTATGAGCCTCGTGTGCCTCACGGACGTCGCCATCGGCGGCCCGGGCACCAAGCTGCGTCCGGCCTACCCTTCCATCGGCTTCACCCCGGACGGCGGCATGTCCTGGACCCTCCCGCGCATCGTCGGCGACGCCCGCGCGCGCGAGATCCTGATCACCGATGCCGTTCTCAGCGGTGACGAAGCCGTCCGCCTGGGCATCCTCAGCCGCCTCGTCGGCGACGACGTCGTCCAGGACGAGGCGCTTCGGCTCGCCCGCACCCTCGCCGCCGGCCCGACGCCGTCCTTCTCGGGGATCAAGACGCTCGTGCGCGACTCGCGATATCGCACGCTCGCCGAGCAACTCGACGCGGAGGCCGCGTCGATCGCCACCGCGGCCGATAGCCCGGTGGGACGCGAGGGCGTCGACGCCTTCGTCGAGAAGCGGCGTGCCGATTTCTCGTCTGTGCGATAGAGGAGCGTGCCGCCTTCTCGGGCCACCGATTACGGCAGCTGCCAGTTCACCGGCTCGGCGCCCAGGCTGTCGAGGAGTTCGTTCGCACGACTGAACGGCCGCGAACCGAAGAATCCGCGCGACGCGGACAACGGTGACGGGTGGGCCGACTCGATCGTCGGCACGTCGCCGAGCATCGGTTTCAACGTCGACGCGTCCCGGCCCCACAGAATTGCGACGAGGGGTTCGGGGCGCGCCACGAGAGCGCGAATCGCCTGCTCGGTTACCGCCTCCCAGCCCTTCTTCCGGTGCGAGGCCGGAAGTCCGGGCTGCACGGTGAGAACCCTGTTCAGCAGAAGCACTCCCTGACGTGACCACGGGGTGAGGTCGCCGGTGGTGGGCGTCTCGTAGCCGAGATCCTTGCTGTACTCGGTAAAGATGTTGCCGAGGCTGCGCGGCACCGGGCGCACGTCGGGAGCGACCGAGAAACTGAGACCGACCGCGTGACCGGGTGTGGGGTATGGGTCCTGACCCACGATCAGGACCTTGACCTCGGAGAACGGGTGGGTGAACGCCCTCAGGACGTTCTCCCCGGCGGGGAGGTACTCACGCCCGTCGGCGATTTCCGCGCGCAGGAACTCGCCCATCTCCGTGATCCGCCCGGACACCGGTTCGAGTGCGTCTGCCCAGCCGGCCTCGACGAGGTCCGACAGCGGCGCCGCCATCAGTCGAGCCTGCGCAGCGAGTCGCGGTAGTAGGCCGCGTTCGCGGCGTACATCTTCACGTTCATCTCGAGGTGCCCCTCGGGAACCTCGTAGCCCTGCCGGATCTTCGCGGGGACGCCGAGTGCCATGCTCCGCGGCGGAACCTCGAACTTGAACGGAACGACGGCGCCGGCTCCGACGACCGAACCGGCACCGATGACCGAACCGTTGAGCACGATCGAACCGGACGCGATCAGGCAGTGGTCGCCGATCGTGGATCCCTCGATGTGCGCCGCGTGACCGACGACGCACCCCGCGCCGATGACGGTGGGGTCGATCATCGTGCAATGGATCACGGTGCCGTCCTGGATGTTCGTGTCGGCGCCGACGGTGATGGTGCCGTAGTCGGCGCGGAGCACGGCCTGCGGCCACACCGAGGTGCCTGCCGCCAGGGTCACGTTCCCGATCACCACGGCGTCGGGATGGACGTAGGCGTCCGGATGGATGTCGGGTTCGCGGTCCCCGAGCGCGTAGATAGCCATGCGTGCAACCTATACCGCGAAACTCTGCCAGCCGCCGGCCCCCGGCCAGGTCTCGCCGTCGACCGAGATGCCGGACCCGTCGTGCACCGTGCCGATCCCGGTCCACCCCGCCGGGAGCGGGACGTCGGCAGGAAAGGTGGCGGCGAAACCGTGGTCCTCTCCCCCGGTGAGCACCCATTCCCAGTGGTCGGCGCCGAGAACCTTCGCCGCCGACACCAGTTCGGGTGAGACGGCCATTTCGGATCGGGTGAGGGACATTCCGACGCCGGAGGCGTCGCAGATGTGACCGAGATCGGCGAGGAGCCCGTCGGAGATGTCGGTCATCGCATGGGCGCCCCCGTCCGCGGCGGCCCAGGCGGCGGAATACGGCGGAGTCGGGACACGATGCGCGGCGAGAAGGTCCGGGAACTCCGAGGAGCCGCCGAGCAGCAGCGCGAGACCGGCCGCCGACCGGCCGAGTTCCCCGGCCACCGCGACGACGTCGCCCGGCCGCGCGCCCGATCGCCGGATCGGGCTCCTGCCACCCAGATCACCGAGGACGGTGACGGAAATCACGACCTGCCCGGCCTGCACGAGATCACCGCCCACGACGCCGGCCCCGAGTTCCTCGGCGCTCTCCCCGATTGCCGCCGAGATGCCGTCCGCCACGTCGATCGACGTGTCCGGCGGCAGGCCGAGGGAGACCAGGAAGGCCGTGGGCCGCGCACCCATCGCCGCGACGTCGGCCGCATTCTGTGCCACCGCCTTGCGGCCCACGTCGCGCGGAGACGACCAGTCGAGCCGAAAGTGCCTGTCCTGCACCAGCATGTCGGCGGACACCGCCACCCGTCCGTCGTCCGCCCGGACGAGGGCGGCGTCGTCTCCGGGGCCGATCAGCGTGGACGGGGGCTGCACCCGGCCCTCCACCGCCCGGCCGATCACGGCGAACTCGCCGACGTCGGCGACGGTGAGGGGCGGGTTCGGGTCCGGGGAATCCGTCGGTGTGATGGTGTGCCTCCAGTGTCGGGTGGCCCGCGCAGCGGCTGTGCGTCCAGTCGACGGAATGTACGACTGCGGTACCTTCTAGCTGTTGCCGGGACTTCTCGGCACGTGACCGATCAGCGCGCCGAAGCACCCGCGACTCTACCGAGATCCATGCGGCGCGGAGCAGGGAAGGGCCGGAGCGAGAGTGCAAGCGTTCATCCTGATCCAGACCGAAGTCGGCAAGGCTGCGGCGATCGCGACCGAGATCGCGAAGATCACCGGAGTCCGGACCGCCGAGGACGTGGTCGGACCGTACGACGTCATCGTGCGGGTGTCCGCTGACGACGTCGCCCCCGTCGTCAAGGAGATCCGTCAGGTCTCCGGCATCACCCGAACCCTCACCTGTGACGTCCCCGAAAAGTCTGCGAACAAGAACTGAGCATGTCCGACCTCGAACCCGAACAGAGCACACCCGCCGGCACCTCCGACCCGGTTCCCGCGGAGCGACGGAATCCCGCACTCATCGCGACGGCCGTGGCGCTTCCCGTCGCCCTGGTCATCGGCATCGTCGTCGCGGCGGTGTTCGCCGGGCGGAACCCGGTGAAGGAACCCGTGTCGCTGGGCCCCGTGCCCGCGCCCGCATCCGGCTCCGCGGAGTGCGCCACCCTGATGGCGGGCCTCCCCGACGCGCTGGGCGACTACACGCGCGCCGAACTCACCGAACCCGCACCCGAGGCGACCGCCGCGTGGCAGCCGGCCGAGGGCGAACCACTCGTCCTGCGTTGCGGTCTGGACCGTCCCGCGGAGTTCGATCAGGCTTCGCCGTTGCAGGTGATCGACGGAGTTCAGTGGCTCGAGATCTCGGGTGCGAGCGCCGGAATCGACGCGAGCAGCTATTTCGCCGTCGACCGCGGCGTGTACATCGGACTCACGGTTCCCACCGGGGTGGGACCGACGCCGCTTCAGGACATTTCCGGCGCGGTGTCGCAGGCGTTGCCGCAGAAACCCCTCGATCCGGCGCCAGTGGCGAATCCCTGAGCGCCGGGCCGGCAGTTTCTCTAGCGCAGGCCGATGCCGCGCGCGAGGGCGGTGTCGACCAGGGTCGAGACGAGGGTGCCGTAGTCGACACCCACTGCACCCCACATGCGCGGGTACATCGAGATCGACGTGAATCCCGGCATCGTGTTGATCTCGTTGATCACCGGGCCGTCCTCGGTCACGAAGAAATCGACCCGCGCGAGGCCCTGGCAGTCGAGTGCGGAGAACGCGCGCACCGCGAGTTCGCGGATCTCTTCGCTGACCGAGTCGTCGAGTTTGGCGGGCACGTCGAACTCGCACACGTCGTCGAGGTATTTACTGTCGAAATCGTAGAACGCCTCGTCGTCGCCTGCGCCTTCCGGCATCCGGATCTCGGCGATGACGCTGGCCCGCACGTCGCCGTCCGGGAACTCGAGGACACCGCACTCGACCTCGCGGCCGACGATCCCCGATTCGACGATCACCTTGGGGTCGTGCAGACGCGCGTGGGCGATGGCGTCGTCGAGCGCGGCCCACTCGGCCACCCGGGTGATACCGATCGACGATCCGCCGCGGGCCGGCTTCACGAACACCGGGAGGTGGAGGCGGGACTTCTGTTCGTCGGTCAGCGTGGCGGTGCCCGGACGCAGGACGACCTGGAACCCGATGGGCAAGCCTTCCGCGGCGAGCAGCTTCTTCGTGAATTCCTTGTCCATGCCGGCGGCGCTGGCGAGCACGCCCGGACCGACGTACGGGACACCCGCGAGTTCGAGCAGGCCCTGGATCGTGCCGTCCTCGCCGTAGGCGCCGTGCAGGACGGGGAAGACGACGTCGACCGAGGCCAGGATCTTGCCCGCTTCGCCGTCGTCGAGGGCGACGAGGTCGCCGGACCGGGTCGGGTCGGCGGTGAGGGCCAGTGCGGACCCGTCGGCATCGACGCTGGGGAGAGCCCGGCCGCGAATGGACAGCGTCTCGGGGTCGGTGGAGCCGAGGACCCACGAGCCCTCGGTGGTGATGCCGATCGGCACCACCTCGTACCGTTCCGGGTCGAGGTTCCTCAGGACGCTTCCGGCCGACACACAGGACACGGAATGCTCGTTGCTGCGGCCACCGAAGATGACGGCTACCCGGGTACGCGGTTTACTCACGACACAAACCGTACCGTCGCCTCGACACGCTCACCGCACCCACCTCTCCTCATATTTCCTTCGCCGACCTCACGACACGTCGGGCCCCGCATTCACAATGCGGACAGGGCTCGCTCGAGATCGGCGACGAGGTCTTCGGTGTCCTCGATTCCACACGAAATCCGCACGAACCCGTCGGGCACGGGGTCACCCCACCTGGCCCGACGGTCGGCGCTGGTGTGGATGCCGCCGAAGCTCGTCGCAGGCACGAGGAGCTCGCTTCCGGCCACGAGTCGGTGGAACTGTTCGGCGGAGTCCACCTCGAAGCTCACCAGCCCGCCGAATCGACGCATCTGGCCGGCGGCGACGGCGTGCGCAGGATCACCGGGCAGACCCGGGTACCGGACGCGGTGGGCCGCCGGGTGCGACTCGAGCAGGACCGCGAGGGCCAGGGCGTTGGCGCATTGACGCTCGAATCGCAGACCGGCCGTCCCGAGGCTCCGGTGGGCGAGCCACGTCTCGAACGGGCCCAGCACCGTGCCCGACAGGGCCCTCTCGCGTTCCATCCCGGCCAGGAAGTCGGCGTCCGACGCGGCGATGTATCCCATGAGGAGATCGCTGTGACCGCTCAAAGTCTTTGTGCCGCTGGCGACTACCACGTCAGCACCGAGTTCGAGCGGTTGCTGGCCGAGTGGGGTGGCGGTCGTGTTGTCCACCACGAGAACGGCGCCCGCGTTCGCGCACTGCACGGACACGGCGCGCAGATCCACCACGTCGAGGGACGGATTGGCCGGAGTCTCGGCCACCACCACCGTCGTCCCCTCGGCGGAGGCCAGCAGCGCGGCGGCCGCCTCGCCGGCCATTTCGGCGGTCCTCAGCTCGTGCACGGTGATGCCCATCGGCTCCAGACGCTCCCGCGCGTATGCGCGCACCTGGTAGTAACCGTCGGACGGAACGATCACGGTGTCACCGGCGGTGAGCAGACTCCTCAGCACGACGGTGACCGCCGACATCCCGGAGCCGACGACGAGCGCGCCCGCGGCGCCCTCGAGCGTCGCCAGCGCCGATTCGAGATCACGCCAGCCGGGATTGGAAGCGCGCGCGTAGGTGTCGGACTCGGTTCCCTCGTCCGCGCTCAACTGATACGGCGCCGCGAAAACCGGGCCCCTCTGCATCGGCGAGCCGGGAACATTTTCTGCGGCAACGGCTTTGACGCAGCGGGTGGAATCACCACTCACGAGCTCACTCCGGCTTCGTGCGGCGGCCGAGCAGCTGGCCGATCGCGTCCTGCACCACGAGGCCCTCGTGGCACACCCGGTGCACGGCATCGGTCAGCGGCATCTCGACGTCGTAACTGGCGGCGAGAGCCCGCACGGAGGAGCACGATTTCACGCCCTCGGCGACCTGACCGTGAGTGGCCGCCTGGGCACTCTCGATCGAACCACCCTGCCCGAGGCGTTCACCGAAGGACCGATTGCGCGACAGGGGCGACGTGCACGTCGCAACCAGATCGCCCACTCCCGCGAGACCCGCGAGGGTGGCGGGTTTCGCACCGAGCGCTACTCCCAGCCGGATGATCTCGGCGAGACCGCGGGTGATGATGCTCGCAATCGTGTTCTCTCCCAAGCCGATTCCCGATGCCATACCGCAGGCGAGGGCGATGACATTCTTGCAGGCGCCGCCGATCTCACACCCGATGACGTCCGAATTCGTGTACGGACGGAAGTATCCGGTGGCCGAGGCCTTCTGCAGTGCCAGTGCCCGCGTCGAATCCGTGCACGCGACGACCGTCGCGGCCGGCTGACCGATCGCGATCTCCCGGGCCAGATTGGGCCCGGACAGGACGGCGACACGCCCCGGGTCTGCGCCGGTGACCTGGATGATCACCTGACTCATCCGCATCAGGGTGCCGGTCTCGATGCCCTTGGCGAGGCTCAGCATGGTGGCATCCTCGGGGATCATCGGACTCCAGACCTGCAAATTGTCGCGCAGAGACTGCGACGGCACCGCAAGGACGACGATGTCGGCGCCGTCGAGTGCGGCCCGCGCGTCGTCGGTGGCGGTCAACGACGGAGGCAGGGCGATGCCCGGCAGGTAGTCCGCGTTCTCGTGCCGCGACACGATCGATTCGGCGACCTCACCCCGTCGCGCCCACATGGTGACATCGGTCCCGGCGTCGGCCAGGACCTTCGCAAACGCAGTCCCCCATGAACCCGCTCCCAGTACCGCAGCCTTGCTCACACAGCCCCCTCGTCGTTCGTTACCCGATGCGTCGCCCACAGTATTGCCGATGCCGAGGTCGAGCGCCGCCCCGCTACCGAACTCGTTCGCTGCTCAGCCACGACCGGGCGTCCGGAGCACCACCCCGCGCGGACTGGCAAGATATCCGCATGAGCACAGCGACCCGATCCGTGGCGCCGCGCGCGCACGTACTCGTCGCGGTGAAGGAACTCCACGCGGCCAAGACGCGGCTGTCGGGTGTCTTCGACACGGCCGACCGCACCGGACTGGTCCTGTCGATGCTGCGCGACACCCTGGCCGTCGTCAGCGACGTCGCTACGGTCGTCGGTGTCACCGTGGTGACACCGGACCCCGCGGTGGCGCGGCTCGCACGCAGTGTCGGCGCCCACGTCTACGCCGACCCCGCACCCGTTTCGGCCGAGGATCGGCCGGACGAGGGCGGCACCGAGCACAGTCTCAATGCGGCGCTGTCGGCGGCAGCTGAGCACGTCCGCCGCAACGAGCGCGGAGTCGACGTCGTCGCACTGCAGGCCGACCTTCCGTCTCTTCGCGGAGGCGAATTCGGTGAAGCACTCGCCGCGGCGAGGACCGGCGGCAGGTCGGTGGTCGTCGATCATCACGGCACCGGAACCGCCGCACTGTTCTCCTGCGACCCGGAACTTCCGCTCGATCCCCGGTTCGGACCCGGATCGGCGAAGCGGCATCTCGAATCCGGGGCGCGTCCCCTCGACGGGCACTGGCCGGGTCTGCGAACCGACGTCGACACCGCCGACGATCTCGATGCCGCGCAGGCACTCGGCGTCGGACCTGCGACGCGTGCCGCACTCGATGCTCTCGAACACACCGTCCCCTCGCGCTGCGGAAACGAGTAGGCCGCGCACGCCGTGTGAATTTGCCCCATCGATTGTCCGCGGCCGAATTCTCGAGGGATGATCGTGGGGTGAGTAACCGAGAAGCACTCGACCAGCAGACCGACGTCGACGGAAAGAACGGAACCCGCGAAGACATCGTGACGGCGAATCCCACGAGCGTTCCGATGGCGCCACCCGCTGCGACGAGTGCCCTCACGAGCGCGCTGACCGACGGACTCCCCGAAGATCGTTACCTGAACCGCGAACTCAGTTGGCTCGATTTCAATGCCCGGGTCCTCGCCCTCGCCGAGGACACGTCGCTGCCGTTGCTCGAGCGCGCCAAGTTCCTCGCCATTTTCGCGTCCAATCTGGACGAGTTCTTCATGGTCCGCGTCGCCGGGCTCAAGCGCCGCGACGAGACCGGGCTGTCCGTGCGGTCCGCCGACGGCCTCTCCCCCCGCGAACAGCTCTCGCTGATCGCGACCCGGACCCAGGAGATCTCGGAGAAGGCCGCGCGCGTCTTCCTCGACTCCGTTCGTCCTGCGCTTGCCGCCGAAGGGATCTCCATCATCGGATGGGACGATCTCACCGACGACGACCGCGAGCGACTGTCGGTGCATTTCCAGGACCAGATCTTCCCCGTGCTCACTCCGCTCGCCGTCGACCACGCCCACCCGTTCCCGTACATCAGCGGGCTGAGTCTCAACCTCGCGGTGACGGTGAAGGATGCGGTCACGGGTGGCGAACACTTTGCGAGGGTCAAGGTTCCGGACAACGTGGGCCGGTTCGTCCGCGTCCGCCGCAACGAGACACCCTCCTCCATCGACGCGTTCCTGCCCCTGGAAGATCTGATCTCCGCTCACCTCGACATGCTGTTCCCGGGCATGGAGATCGTGGAGCACCATGCATTCCGGATCACGCGCAACGCCGATTTCGAGGTCGAGGAAGACCGCGACGAAGATCTTCTGCAGGCGCTCGAGCGTGAGTTGGCCCGCCGCCGCTTCGGTTCACCGGTGCGGCTCGAGGTCGCGGACGACATGACCGAGCACATGCTCGAACTTCTCCTGCGCGAACTCGACGTCGATCCCGGCGACGTCATCCAGGTGCCCGGGCTGCTGGATCTGTCGTGCCTCTGGCAGGTGTACGCGGTCGACCGGCCCGCCCTCAAGGACGCACCGTTCGTGCCGGCAACGCATCCGGCATTCGGCGAGAGGGAAACGCCCAAGAGCGTCTTCTCCACCCTCCGCGACGGCGACGTCCTGGTCCACCACCCGTACGACTCGTTCTCCACGAGCGTCCAGCGCTTCATCGAACAGGCTGCGGCCGACCCCCAGGTTCTGGCGATCAAGCAGACGCTCTACCGCACTTCGGGCGACTCCCCCATCGTCGACGCGTTGATCACCGCCGCCGAGGCGGGCAAACAGGTTGTGGCACTGGTCGAGATCAAGGCGCGATTCGACGAGCAGGCGAACATCAAGTGGGCCCGCAAGCTCGAACACGCGGGTGTGCACGTGGTGTACGGGCTGGTCGGGCTCAAGACCCACTGCAAGACGTGCCTCGTCGTCCGTCGCGAAGGGTCCACCATCCGGCGTTACTGCCACATCGGTACCGGCAACTACAACCCGAAGACCGCTCGGCTGTACGAAGACATCGGCCTGCTCACCGCTGCACCTGAGATCGGCGCAGACCTCACCGACCTGTTCAATTCCCTTACCGGCTACTCGCGGAAGACGCAGTACCGCAACCTCCTCGTCGCGCCGTACGGTGTGCGCCGGGGAATCATCGAGCGGATCGACGGTGAGATCGCGCACAAGCTGCGGGGCGAGAACGCCGGAATTCTTCTGAAGGCCAACGCCTTGGTCGACGAACAGGTGATCGACTCGCTCTATCGCGCATCCAAGGCCGGTGTCCCCGTCGAGATCGTCGTACGTGGCATCTGCGCCCTCAAGCCCGGAGTTCCCGGCTTGAGTGAGAACATCCACGTCCGGTCGATTCTCGGACGATTCCTCGAGCATTCCCGGCTCTTCCATTTTCGCGGGGCCGACGAGTTCTGGATCGGCAGCGCAGACATGATGCACCGCAACCTCGACCGACGTGTCGAGGTCATGGCGCAGGTGAAAGATCCTCGACTCACTGCTCAGATAGGCGAGATCGTCGATTCCGCGCTCGATCCCGTCACGCGGTGCTGGGTGCTCGGGCCTGACGGCCGGTGGGTTCCGTCGCCGGCCCACGGCGAGGAGGTTCGCGACCACCAGGAGGCGATGATGCGCAAACGAATGGGCACCGGATCCTGATCGCGCGAGCGCGCGGCAAAAGGAAGGAAATCGGTGAGCAGTTCACCCGGCAAACCGGTCAAAGCCAATATCTTCGCTGCCGGGGCAGTGCTGTGGCGAAAGTCTCCCGGTAATCCCGACGAGATCGAGATCGCGCTCATTCACCGGCCCAAATATGAGGACTGGTCATTTCCCAAGGGAAAGCTCGACCCCGGTGAGACCGCCGTAGTGGCCGCACTGCGTGAGGTGGAAGAAGAGACGGGTATTCGCGGGCGCCTCGGCAGGCATCTCGGCGCGTTGACATATCCGATTCCGGGCCACCGCCGATTGAAACGAGTCGAATACTGGGCAGCGGAAGCCCGCGCCGGTGAATTCGTCTCCAACAGTGAAGTGGACGAGATGCGGTGGCTTCCCGTATCCGAGGTGGCCGACCAGCTGTCGTATCCCATGGATCGCAAGATGCTCCGTCGATTCACGGCCCAGCCGCCCGACACCGCGACCGTGCTGCTGGTCCGTCACGCCAAGGCTGGAAGCCGGAAACGCTACAAGGGCGACGACACCACCCGGCCCTTGGATGCGAACGGCCGACTTCAGGCCGAAGCGCTCGTCGCGCAGCTCGCGGCGTTCGGGGCCACCGACATCACGTCGGCCGACCGGACGCGCTGCACACAGACGGTCGAGCCGCTGGCACGCGCGGTGGACACGACCGTCCGGTTGGATCCGCTGCTGTCCGAGGAGAGTTACACCGCCGACCCGGTTGCCACCCGCACGCGGGTCCGCAAGATCGCCGCTCTCGGCGGAGTTCAGGTGATCTGCAGTCAGGGTGGCGTCATTCCCGATCTGCTCGACTGGTGGGCGGAGATCGACGGCATCACACTTCCACCGGCACGGAACAGGAAGGCGAGCACCTGGGTGCTCTCGCTGTCCGGTGGCAAACTCATCGCCGCGGACCACATCGACAGTCCGCTGCCTCCCACTCGGAAGGACTGAGCCCCACCGGCCGGAGTTCCCCGGGAGGCAGGAGAACACAGACAGGCGCCAACCCCCCAGGGTCGGCGCCTGTCTGTGTTCGGGCAGTCCCGTGTGCGCTGTATTACTTGGCGCGCTTCGCGGGAGCCTTCTTTGCTGCGGTCTTCTTGGCGGCCGTGGTCTTGGCCGGAGCCTTCTTGGCTGCAGTCTTCTTGGCTGCAGTCTTGGCCGGAGCCACCTTCTTCGCCACGGTCTTCTTTGCGGCCGTGGTCTTGGCCGGAGCCTTCTTGGCTGCAGTCTTCTTGGCTGCAGTCTTGGCCGGAGCCACCTTCTTCGCCACGGTCTTCTTCGCGGCCGCGGTCTTGGCCGGAGCCACCTTCTTGGCTGCAGTCTTCTTGGCAGCCGCGGTCTTGGCGGGAGCTGCCTTCTTGGCTGCGGTCTTCTTGGCAGCCGTCTTCTTTGCAGCAGCCTTCTTGGCGGCAGCCTTGGTGGCGGGCGCCGCTGCGCCGCGCTTGACTGCCGGACCGGTGGCCGGAAGCTTCTGGCCGCCAGCGATAACCGCCTTGAACTGAGCGCCCGGACGGAACGCCGGCACCGACGTCGGCTTGACCTTGACGGTCTCACCCGTGCGCGGGTTACGTGCGACACGGGCCGCGCGACGACGCTGCTCGAAGACACCGAAACCGGTGATGGTCACGCTGTCGCCGCGGTGCACTGCCCGGACGATCGTGTCCACGACATGCTCGACAGCTTCCGTTGCCGTGCGCCTGTCGGTGCCCAGTTTCTCGGTCAGAACATCGATGAGCTCTGCCTTATTCATTGAAATTCCTCCGCGAACTAATGGTCCATCATCGGACCGACTACGAACTACGGTAAACCTGAATACCGCAGGAGTCTATGTGCCACGCCAATTCTCATACAACGCGGCACCATTCTCAGGAACTTATTATCTGGGAGACAGGGCTCCGATTCCAACTTTCAGTCGGCCGGAGTGGGCTCCGGAAGTGTCGCAGGTTTCCAAGAAGGCCTTGACTTTTCAAACTCGGAAATGGCTTCTACCTGCCGTAATGTCAATCCGATGTCATCCAGACCCTCGATCAGACGCCACCGCGTGTAGTCATCAATCGCAAAGGGCACCACGGTGGTTCCGGCCGTCACAGTCTTGTTCTCGAGGTCGACAATCAATTCGAGACCGGGTTGCTCGTCGAGCAACTTCCAGAGCAGTTCGACATCCGACTGGGCCACCTGAGCGGCCAGCAGACCGGCCTTGCCGGCGTTGCCCCGGAAGATGTCGGCGAAGCGAGACGCGATCACGACCCGAAATCCGAAGTCGGATAGCGCCCACACGGCGTGCTCCCGGGAGGAGCCCGTGCCGAAATCGGGCCCGGCCACCAGAACGCTGCCCTTGTCGTACGGAGCGACGTTCAGAACGAAGTCCGGATCGTTCCGCCACGCGGCGAACAGACCGTCCTCGAAACCGGTGCGGGTCACTCGTTTCAGGTACACCGCCGGAATGATCTGGTCCGTGTCCACGTTGGATCGCCGCAGCGGAACGCCGATACCTTTGTGTGTGCTAAAGGATTCCATCGAAAAATCTCCTAAATTCCTTGGGTCCTAGGCCAGATCTGTCGGCGCGGACAGTGTTCCCCGGACTGCGGTCGCGGCGGCGACCAGCGGCGAAACCAGGTGAGTCCGGCCGCCCTTGCCTTGACGGCCTTCGAAATTGCGATTGGACGTGGAGGCCGAACGCTCGCCGGGCGCGAGCTGATCCGGGTTCATCCCGAGGCACATCGAGCACCCCGCCTGCCGCCATTCGGCGCCCGCGGCGGTGAAGATCTCGCCGAGACCCTCCTTTTCGGCCTGCGCGCGAACGCGCATCGAACCCGGCACGATCAGCATCCGGACCCCGTCTGCGACGTGGCGGCCGCGCAACACGTCGGCCACGGCCCGCAGATCCTCGATCCGGCCGTTGGTGCACGAACCCACGAAAACTGTGTCGATCGCCACCTCACGCAACGGAGTTCCGGCTTCGAGACCCATGTAGGTCAACGCCTTCTCCGCGGCCTGGCGTTCGCTCTCGTCCACGATCTCGGCCGGATTCGGAACGGCCTCGCCGAGCGGCAGCCCCTGCCCCGGGTTGGTGCCCCAGGTCACGAACGGCGTCAGGGAGCTCGCGTCGATGTGGACCTCGTTGTCGAAAACCGCACCCTCCTCGGTCTTCAACTGCTCCCAGGCCTCCACCGCGGCGTCCCAGTCGGCGCCCTTCGGCGCGTGGGAACGTCCCTTGATGTATTCGTAGGTGATCTCGTCGGGGGCGATCATGCCTGCCCGCGCACCCGCCTCGATGGACATGTTGCAGATGGTCATCCGCGCTTCCATCGACATCTTCCGGATCGCCTCGCCGCGGTACTCCAGGACGTAGCCCTGGCCACCGCCCGTTCCGATCTTCGCGATGACGGCCAAAATGAGATCTTTACTCGTCACGTCTTCGGGCAATTCGCCGTCGACGGTGATCGCCATCGTCCGGAAGGGACGCAACGACAACGTCTGCGTCGCCATGACGTGTTCGACCTCACTGGTGCCGATACCCATCGCGAGTGCGCCGAAGGCGCCGTGGGTGGACGTGTGGCTGTCGCCGCACACCACGGTCATGCCGGGCTGGGTGAGACCCAGCTGGGGGCCGACGACGTGGACGATGCCCTGGTCGATGTTCCCCATCGGGTGCAGCCGGACACCGAATTCCTCACAGTTACGCCGCAGCGTGTCCACCTGGGTCTTGGAAACAGGGTCGGCGATCGGCTTGTCGATGTCGACGGTGGGGACGTTGTGGTCCTCGGTGGCGATCGTCAGGTCGGGCCGGCGCAGTGGGCGCCCCGCCAGCCGAAGTCCGTCGAATGCCTGCGGACTCGTCACTTCGTGAACGAGATGCAGATCGATGTAGATGAGGTCGGGGTTGTCTCCCTCACCCCGGACCACGACGTGGTCGTCCCACACCTTCTCTGCCAGGGTGCGTGCTTTCTCCGCCATCTTCTCCACCTTTGTGTGTCTTCTCGCACCGCGGGCTTCGGGCCGGTCCGCAGTGCGCTTGATGTCGTTACCCTCTTCCCGGACACGCACTCGACGTGAGACGAAGGTGCGCTATGATCCCAGTATGCGAGAACGTGGTATCGACCTATGAGACAGCATAGCGGCATCGGAGTCCTTGACAAAGCGGTGGGCGTGCTGCATGCCGTGGCCGAGAAGCCCTGCAGCCTCACCGAACTGTGCTCGCGCACCGGACTCCCCCGCGCCACCGCCCACCGGCTGGCCGTCGGGCTCGAGGTCCACCGCCTGCTGACCCGCGACTCCGACGGGCTGTGGTGCCCCGGTCCCGGCCTCGCCGAACTCGCTGCAACGGCTAACGATCCGCTCGTCTCGGCGGCGGCGCTCGTCCTTCCGCGACTGCGCGAGATCACCGGTGAGAGCGTGCAGCTGTACCGCAGGGAAGGCACCCAGCGCATCTGTGTGGCGGCGATGGAGCCGCCCACGGGCCTCCGCGACACCGTTCTCGTCGGGGCACGACTGCCGATGAGCGCCGGCTCGGGCGCCAAGGTCCTTCTCGCCTGGGCCGACCCGCAGACCCAGCGCACAGTCCTTCCCGACGCGGCGTTCGGCGAACGCGTGCTGCTCGAGGTCCGCCGTCGCGGCTGGGCACAGAGCGCCGCCGAGCGTGAACCCGGTGTCGCCAGCGTCGCCGCACCCGTGCGGGATTCCGGCGGCGCTGTCATCGCAGCGATTTCGGTGTCCGGACCCATCGACAGAATGGGCAGGCGCCCCGGCGCCCGGTGGGCGGCCGACCTTCTCGCCGCCGCGGAGGCGTTGCACAAGAGACTCTGACCATTCACGACCGACGTTCACCGCGACAGGAGAAGCCGATGGGGAAGAACCAACGATCGCAGATCACGATGACGGATTCGGAGATCGCCGAATTCGTGGACCGGAGCCGGATCGCCACGCTCGCAACGGTGGCAGCGGACGGCAGACCTCATCTGGTCGCCATGTGGTACGCCGTGATCGACGGCGAGATCTGGTTCGAGACGAAGTCGAAATCGCAGAAGGCGGTCAACCTGCGCCGCGACGACCGGGTCACCGTTCTGATCGAGGACGGCCAGACGTACGACACCCTGCGCGGAATTTCCATCGAGGGCCGGGCGGAGATCGTGGAGGCCCCGGACGCGATGTTCGCGGTCGGAGTCAGCGTGTGGGAACGGTACACCGGGCCCTACACCGACGATCTGCGTCCCGCCATCGACCAGCTGCTGTACAAGCGGGTGGTCGTGCGGATCGTTCCCGAGCGCATCAGAAGCTGGGATCACGCCAAACTCGGCCTGCCCGCGATGCCGGTGGGCGGGACCACGGCCGCGTTCCTGGAGACGGCCGACCGCCGCGCCTGATCGCGGGCAGAAAAAACGGAAGCATTCTCGGTGCCCGCGGCGTAGCTTCACAGAGTGAACCGACTACCCGAGGGAGTTCACCATGACCGACGCCAGTAACGAGGACACGAAAAAGAAATTCCGCGAAGCACTCGAGCGGAAGAATCATCAGGCCGGGCTGTCCGCCGATCACAAGGACGGACATTCCAAGGCGCACGAGGCCCACGGGCCTGCCGACCACAAACGCGAATTCCGCCGCAAGACCGGATAAACGACACATCCGGGTAAAAAGAAACACCCTCCAATTTCTTGGAGGGTGTTTCTTATTTGTAGCCCCGACGGGATTCGAACCCGCGCTACCGCCTTGAGAGGGCGGCGTCCTAGGCCGCTAGACGACGGGGCCAGGAACTTTGTCTTGCTTTGGAAGCTCAGCAAGCATAGCTTCCAGAAGTTCGGAGTCAAAATCGGCCGAACTTCCGCTGGGGTACCAGGACTCGAACCTAGAATGGCGGTACCAGAAACCGCTGTGTTGCCAATTACACCATACCCCAATGGCCGCTCTCGAACCGCTGAGCTTCTGGGCTCTGCGGTCCGCCTCGGGCCGAAGAAGAGATTACCAGCCTACTGCCGGGATTTACCAAATCGTATGGTCAGAGGCTGTTTTTGCACCCTTTTCGGCCCGAGAGCGGCGTTCTAGCCGACGATGCCGGCCCGCGCCGTGCGCAGCCGGGACAGCGAAACGTCGCGGCCGAGCAGTTCCATCGATTCGTAGAGCGGCGGGCTGATGTGCGAGCCCGTGACGGCCACCCGCACCGGAGCGAACGCCTTACGTGGCTTGAGGCCCAGTTCGTCCACGAGAGCGGTCTTGAGGGCCTCTTCCAGTGAGGCCGCGTCCCACACCGCGACTGCGTCCAGCGACGCGAGGGCGGCCTCGAGAACCGGTGCGGAGTCGGCGCCCAGGTTCTTGGCAGCCGCGGCAGGATCGATCGCGAAGTCGGCCTCGTCGACGAACAGGAACTTCAGCAGATCCCAGGCGTCGGACAAGACAACGATGCGCGTCTGAACCAGTTCGGCAGCGGTCGCGAAGACGGACTCGTCCACGGTCTCCCCGAGATGGCCGTGGAGTGTCAGGAACCCGCGCAGGCGCGCGGCGAAATCAGCGGGCTCGAGCAGCCGGATGTGTTCGGCGTTGATCGCGTCGGCCTTTTTCTGGTCGAACCGGGCCGGATTGGAATTGACCTTGGAGATATCGAAGGCGGCGACCATCTCGTCCAGCGAGAACACGTCGTGGTCGTCGGAAATACCCCAGCCCAGCAACGCCAGGTAATTCAACAATCCCTCGGGGACGAAACCGCGGTCGCGATGGATGAAGAGGTTCGACTCGGGGTCGCGCTTGGACAGTTTCTTGTTGCCCTGCCCCATGACGAACGGTAGATGCCCGAACTTCGGAGTGAAATCGGCCACACCGATCCGCTGCATCGCCTCGTATAGGGCGAGCTGCCGCGGCGTCGACGACAGCAGGTCCTCGCCGCGCAGGACGTGCGTGATCTTCATCAACGCATCGTCGACGGGGTTGACCAACGTGTACAGCGGAATCCCGTTGCCGCGGGTGAGGGCGAAGTCGGGAACGGTTCCGGCCTTGAACGTCGTCTCGCCGCGCACGAGGTCGTCCCACGTCAGGTCGTGGGCCGGCATCCGGAGCCGGACGACGGGCTTGCGGCCCTCGTCGAGGAACCCCTGCCGCTGCTCCGGCGTCAGATCACGATCGAAGTTGTCGTAGCCGAGCTTGGGATCGCGGCCGGCCGCCTTGTGCCGCTCCTCGACCTCCTCGGGCGTCGAGAACGACTCGTACGCCTCGCCCGCCGCGAGCAGTTTCGCGACGACGTCCAGATGCAGGTCCCGTCGCTGGGACTGGCGGTAGGGCTCGTACGGTCCCCCGACCTCCGGGCCCTCGTCCCAGTTCAATCCGAGCCAGCGCAGCGCGTCCAGGATCGCCTGGTACGACTCCTCGCTGTCACGGGCAGCATCGGTGTCCTCGATGCGGAACACGAACGACCCACCGTTGTGACGGGCGAACGCCCAGTTGAACAGGGCGGTTCGGACGAGCCCCACGTGCGGGGTTCCGGTGGGCGACGGGCAGAAACGGACGCGAACTTCGCTTGTGGTCATGGCTCACTTGGGTCGACGCTGGGAAAACGGACTCCTACAGGCTAGTCCGCTCCCGATTTCGACACGAGAGCCGTCAGCGCTTGGCAGTCACCGGGTTGGTAAGGGTGCCGATGCCACCGATGGTCACGCTCACGCTCTGTCCGTCGACAATCGGACCGACGCCCTCCGGGGTGCCCGTGAGGATGACGTCGCCCGGGAGCAGCGTCATGACGGCCGACACCCATTCGATGATCTTCGGAATGTCGTGCAGGAGAAGCGAAGTGTTGCTCCGCTGCTTCACCACTCCGTCCACCTCGGTGGTGATGTCGACGTCGGAGGCGTCGAGCTGGGTCTCGATCCACGGTCCCAGTGGGCAGAACGTGTCATGACCCTTCGCTCGCGTCCACTGCCCGTCGTGGCGCTGGTGGTCACGGGCCGACACGTCGTTGGCCGCCGTGTAACCGAGCACCACGTCGAGGGCCTTGGCTGCGGGGACGTCCTTGCAGGGGCGTCCGATGACGACGGCGAGTTCTCCTTCGTAATGAACTTCATTGGAGGACTTCGGCAGGACGATTGCGGCGTCGGGGCCCACGATCGAGGTGTTGGGCTTGAGGAAGATCACAGGATCGGCCGGCGCCACTCCCCCCATCTCGGCGGCGTGGGCGGCGTAGTTCTTTCCGATCGCCACGACCTTGCTGGCGAGGATCGGTGCCAGCAGTCGCACATCGGCGAGCGGCCAGCTCCGGCCGGTGAAAGTGGGACTGCCGAACGGGTGCTCGGCGATCTCCTTCGCGATCCGGGACTCCCCGTCCCCCTCGATACTGACGAACGCAACACCATCGGGACTTGCCACTCGACCAAGACGCATGGCGCCGAGTCTATCGGCCCGGGTTCACCGCCGTACCGGGACGCCGGGGGACGCGGGGTATAGACTCCGCATGTTCGCCAATATATGAGACTTCAATCCTAGATATTGAGATGACATGACAGCATCGATCGACACGCCGTCCGCCGTCGGAACCGCCCGCAGATGGTGGATGCTCGCACTCGGGATGTTCGCCCAGGCCGCACAGGCGGTCTTCGTCAACGGCGTCGCCTTCCTGATCCCCGAACTCCAGGAGAATCACGGGCTCAGCCTCGCCCGCACCGGACTCCTCGTCGCCGCACCCACCCTCGGAGTCATGCTGACGCTGATCGCGTGGGGCGCCCTGGCCGACCGCTACGGCGAACGCCGAGTGCTGGCCGCCGGAATGGCGTCCACGGCGGCCGCGGGAATGGGCGCGGCCCTGTCCGGATCACTCACGGCCACCGCAGCCTTCCTGCTGCTCGGCGGCATGGCGGCGGCCTCGGCGAATGCCGCGAGCGGGCGCGTCGTCGTCGGATGGTTCCCGCCCGAGCGGCGCGGACTGGCGATGGGCATCCGGCAGATGTCGCTGCCGCTGGGCATTGCCTGCGCTGCGCTGACGCTCCCCTCGGTCGCACACGACCACGGCATCGGATGGGCGCTCGCGCTGCCCGCCGCCCTGTGCGCGGCTGCCGCGCTGGCCTGTGCACTCTGGGTGGTCGATCCGCCCAGGCCGAGCCGAAGCGCCGCGGCGGATCTCGGCATGCTCGCGAATCCGTATCGCGACAGCGGGATCCTGTGGCGCATCCACGCCGTCTCGGTGCTGCTCGTCGTGCCCCAGTACACGGTGTGGACGTACGCGCTCGTGTGGCTGATCTCCGAAAGGCATTGGGAAGCAACGGCGGCAGGCCTGATCGTGACAGTCGCCCAGATCCTCGGCGCGTTCGGCCGGATGGGAGTCGGTTTCTGGTCCGACGTGGTCGGCAGTCGCATGCGTCCGCTTCGCTGGGTCGCCGTCGCCGGCGGGGTGTCGATGGCGGCGCTCGCCGTGACGGATGCGATGGACTCGCCGCTGGCGATCGTGGCGCTGCTGGCGGCGTCCGTCGCGACGGTGGCACCGAACGGCCTCGCCTTCACCGCCGTCGCCGAGCTCGCGGGTCCGTTCTGGGGCGGACGCGCACTCGGTGTCCAGAACACCGGTCAGTTCGTCGCAGCCTCGATCGTTCCCCCAGTGTTCGGCGCATTGATCGGAATCGTCGGCTTCCCGGTGACTTTCGCCATAGCCGCAGGGTTTCCGGCCGCCTCGATATCACTGATCCCCGTGGCCCGGTCCGAAGACCGGTCCACGGGGATCGAGGGAGACAAGATCGAATCGCGATCCTAGAGGGCGGCGGCGATCCGGTCGCCGACCTCCGACGTGACGACCTTCGAGTCACCACGGGACGCCAGATCCGCCTCGACGGCAGACTCGATGCGCGCGGCATCGCCGTCCCGGCCGAGGTGACGCAGCAGCAGCGCCGCGGACAGAATGGCCGCCGTGGGATCCGCGATCCCCTGGCCGGCGATGTCCGGGGCGCTGCCGTGCACCGGTTCGAACATAGACGGGTTGGTCCCCGACGCGTCGATGTTTCCCGATGCCGCCAGTCCGATGCCTCCCGTGACCGCACCCGCGAGGTCGGTGATGATGTCGCCGAACAGGTTGTCGGTGACGATCACGTCGAAGCGGGACGGGTCGGTGACCATGTAGATGGTGGCCGCGTCGATGTGGCAGTACGCCGTCTCGACGTCCGGGTATTCGGCGGACACCGTCTCCACGGCACGCGTCCAGATCGCACCGGCGTTGGAGAGGACGTTCGTCTTGTGGATCAGGGTGACGTGCTTACGCCGGGTCTGCGCGAGCGCGAACGCGTAGCGCACCACCCGCTCGGCACCGAACCACGTGTTGATCGACACCTCGGTCGCGATCTCGTGCGGGGTGCCGACGCGGATCGCGCCACCGTTGCCGGTGTACGGACCCTCGGTGCCCTCGCGCACGACCACGAAGTCGATGTCCGGCTGCGCCGCGAGCGGCGACTTCGATCCCGGATAGAGCTGCGACGGACGCAGATTCACGTGATGATCCAACGCGAATCGCATGTTCAGCAGCAGACCCCGCTCGAGCACGCCTGGCGTGACCGACGGGTCGCCGATGGCGCCCAGCAGGATCGCGTCGTGCTCGCGGATCGCCGCGAGATCGGCGTCCGGGAGCAGCTCCCCGGTGGCGTTGTATCGACGGGCACCGAGGTCGTACTCGGTGGTCTCGAGATCGGGTACGAGCTTCCGCAGCACCTTCAGCGCCTCGGCAGTGACCTCGACACCGATGCCGTCACCCGGAATGACCGCAAGCTTCATGAACGCCTCACTTCACATAGAGCTGTGCGCGTGCCACGACAACGGAGGTCGCGACACGCGCACAGTGGGGATTAAGCCAGGTTGACGAGCTCGATCTTGGTGGCGCCGACGGCGGTGGAGATCGCGTCCCGCACCTCGCTCGGCACCTCCCGGTCGACGCGGAGGAGGATGGTCGCACCCTCGCCCTCGGCGTCCTGGCTGAGCTGGGCAGCCTGGATGTCGATGCCGGCGTTGCCGAGCTGCGTACCGATCTTGCCCAGCGCGCCGGGCTGATCGGTGTAGTTGACCACCAGGTTGAGACCCTCGGCGCGCAGTTCGAAGTTGCGGCCGTTGATGTTGACGATCTTCTCGACCTGCTGCGGTCCGGTCAGCGTGCCCGAGACGTTGATGACGCTGCCGTCGCCGAACACGGCGCGCAGGTCCACGACGCTGCGGTGGTTGGGGCTTTCGGCGGCCTTGGTGACCTCCGCCGTGACGCCGCGCTCCTCCGCGAGTGCTGGGGCGTTGACGAACGTGACCGCGTCCTCGATGACGGCGGAGAACACACCGCGCAGAGCCGAGAGCGCGAGCACCTCGACGTCCTCGGAGGCGAGCTCGCCGCGCACGTCGACGGAAAGGTTGACGGGCAGTTCACCCGACAGGGCGCCGATGAGCACACCCTGCTTGCGGACGATCTCGAGCCACGGGGCAACCTCCTCGCCCACGGCGCCACCGGACACGTTGACGGCGTCGGGAACGAAATCGCCTGCGAGAGCTAGCAGTACGGACTTCGCGACGTCGGTTCCGGCGCGGTCCTGAGCCTCGGTCGTGGAGGCACCGAGGTGCGGCGTCACGACAACCTCGGGCAGGTCGAACAACGGGCTGTCGGTGCAGGGCTCGGTTTCGAACACATCGAGGCCCGCGGCGCGCACGTGACCCGACTTGATGGCCTCGGCCAGCGCTGCCTCGTCGATCAGGCCGCCACGGGCAGCGTTGACGATGACGACGCCCTTCTTGGTCTTCGCCAGGTTCTCCGTGCCGAGCAGTCCCTTGGTCTCGGGAGTCTTGGGGAGGTGCACGGAGATGAGATCGGCGCGCTCGAGAAGTTCGTCGAGGGTGACGAGCTCGATGCCGAGCTGCGCGGCACGGGCAGCCGACACGTAGGGGTCGTACGCGATGACGTGCGTCTCGAACGCGGCGAGACGCTGCGCGAACAGCTGGCCGATGCGGCCGAGGCCGACGACGCCGACGGTCTTGCCGAAGATCTCGACACCGTTGAACTTGCTGCGCTTCCATTCGCGGTCACGCAGGGTGGCGTCGGCCGCGGGGATCTGGCGGGCGGTGGCGAGCATCAGCGCGACGGCGTGCTCGGCGGCCGTGTGGATGTTGGACGTCGGGGCGTTGACGACCATGACACCACGCTCGGTGGCGGCGGGCACGTCGACATTGTCGAGGCCGACACCGGCACGGGCGACGATCTTGAGCTTGGTACCGGCCGCCAGAACCTCGGCGTCCACGGTGGTGGCGGAACGGACGAGGATCGCGTCGGCCTCGGGCACCGCCGCGAGCAGGGCCGGGCGATCAGGTCCGTCGACCCATCGCACCTCCACACCGTCGCCCAATGCCTCGACGGTGGACGGCGCGAGCTTGTCGGCGATCAGAACTACAGGACGGCCTGGCTGGCTCACGTGCAAACTCCCTGAATAGGTGGGTGTGGGGGTGTTTTAACCACACACAGCTTAGTCCGCCCTCACAGGAAAACCGCATCCCGGTCTGCGATACCACATAGTGGACGCCTGTAACAACGGAATCGGACACGAAACAACACCGGCCCGATGTCACATCGGGGGCCTCTGACGAGACCGATGCGACATCGGGCCGGTGGTTCGGTGGAACTGTAAAACAGTGAAACCTAGGCGGTTTCGGTGATCGGGCGGTCGACCCAGCTCATCAGGTCGCGCAGCTTCTTGCCGGTGACCTCGATGGGGTGCTCGGCGTTCGCCTTGCGCAGGCCCTCGAGCTCGGTGTTGCCGTTCTCGACGTTGGCGACGAGGCGGCGGGTGAACTCACCCGACTGGATGTCGGCCAGGATCGCCTTCATGCGCTCCTTGGTGCCGGCGTCGATGACGCGCGGGCCGGAGAGGTAGCCACCGAACTCCGCGGTGTCGGACACCGAGTAGTTCATGCGGGCGATGCCACCCTCGTACATGAGGTCGACGATGAGCTTGAGCTCGTGCAGCACCTCGAAGTACGCCATCTCGGGCGCGTAGCCGGCCTCGACCATGACCTCGAAACCGGTCTTGACCAGTTCCTCGGTGCCGCCGCAGAGCACGGCCTGCTCGCCGAAGAGGTCCGTCTCGGTCTCTTCCTTGAACGTGGTCTTGATGACGCCGGCGCGGGTGCCGCCGATGCCCTTGGCGTAGGACAGCGCGAGAGCCTGGCCCTCACCCTTGGGGTCCTGGTCGATCGCGATGAGCGCGGGAACACCCTTGCCGTCGACGAACTGACGACGCACCAGGTGACCGGGACCCTTGGGGGCGACCATGCCGACGGTGACGAACTCCGGAGCCTTGATCAGGTCGAAGTGGATGTTGAGGCCGTGTCCGAAGAACAGCGCGTCGCCGTCCTTCAGGTTGGGCTCGATGTCATTGGTGAAGATCGACGCCTGCGCGGTGTCGGGTGCGAGCACCATGATCACGTCGGCCCACTCGGAGACCTCGGCGGGGGTACCGACGGTCAGGCCCTGCTCCTCGGCCTTCGCGCGGGACTTCGAGCCTTCCTTGAGGCCGATACGCACATCGACGCCCGAGTCGCGCAGGCTCAGCGAGTGCGCGTGGCCCTGGCTTCCGTAACCGATCACAGCGACCTTACGGCCCTGGATGATCGACAGATCGGCATCGTCGTCGTAGAACATCTCGACTGCCACAGTTCAACCTCTTTCTTGGATTTGCGTATCTAAAGTACTAGCGAGTGGCCGTGATGGACTTCGGCCCCCGTCCCACGGCCACGACCCCGGACTGCACGATCTCCCGGATACCGTACGGATCGAGCATCCGTAGCAGTGCATCCAGCTTGGATCGCGTTCCAGTCGCCTCGATCGTGACCGACTCCGGGGAGACGTCGATCACCTTGGCGCGGAACAGATTCACGGTCTCGATCACCTGCGTGCGCACGCTGGCGTCGGCTCGCACCTTGATGAGCACCAGCTCGCGGGCGACGGAGGCCTCACCGTCCTGCTCGACGATCTTGATGACGTTGATGAGCTTGTTGAGCTGCTTGGTCACCTGCTCGAGCGGGAACTCGTCGACGGTCACGACGATGGTCATGCGTGAGATCTCGGGAAGCTCGGTACCACCGACGGCGAGCGACTCGATGTTGAACCCACGACGGGAGAACAGCGCGGCCACCCTGGCCAGCACGCCCGGCTTGTCCTCGACGAGAACACTGAGGGTGTGGCTGGTGCTCACTGATCTTCCTCCCCGGCCGCTGCGGCCGTGCCCGAACGCTGCTCGCGCTCCATGGCTTCGTGTATGACGGCCGGCTCGGCAGCCGCTTCGTCGTCGTCGAACAGCGGACGGATGCCCCGTGCCGCCATGATCTCGTCGTTGCTCGTGCCCGCTGCGACCATCGGCCACACCTGGGCGTCGGCACCGACGATGAAGTCGATCACCACAGGCTTGTCGTTGATGGCCTGCGCCTCACGGATCGCCGCCTCGACGTCCTCTTCGCGCTCGACGCGAATGCCGTGGCAGCCCAACGCCTCCGCGAGCTTGACGAAGTCGGGGATGCGAATCGCACCGTGCGTGCCGAGGTTGGTGTTGGAGTAGCGCTGGTCGTAGAACAGCGTCTGCCACTGGCGCACCATGCCGAGGTTTCCGTTGTTGATGAGCGCAACCTTGATCGGGATGCCCTCGAGCGCGCAGGTGGCGAGTTCCTGATTGGTCATCTGGAAGCAGCCGTCACCGTCGATGGCCCACACCTCGGTGTCGGGCATGCCCATCTTGGCGCCCATCGCGGCGGGCACGGCGTATCCCATCGTGCCGAGACCGCCGGAGTTCAGCCAGGTGCGCGGCTTCTCGTAGTTGACGAACTGCGCGGCCCACATCTGGTGCTGTCCGACGCCGGCGCAGTAGATCGCGTCGGGACCGGCGAGCTTGCCGACCGCCTGGATCACGTACTCCGGGGACAGCGCTCCGTCGGACGGACGGTCGTAGCTGAGCGGGTACGTGCGACGGATTCCGTCGAGGTACGCCCACCACTCGGTGAGGTCCAGCGTGGTTCCGGTGGCCAGGTCGGCCTTGATCGCCTCGATCAGTTCGACGATGACCTCTTTGCAGTCACCCACGATCGGGACGTCCGCGTACCGGTTCTTGCCGATCTCCGCCGGGTCGATGTCGGCGTGGATGACCTTGGCATCGGGGGCGAACGAATCGAGCTGACCGGTGACGCGGTCGTCGAAGCGTGCGCCGAGCGTGATCAGCAGGTCGCTGCGCTGCAGTGCCGCCACCGCCGCGACCGTGCCGTGCATGCCGGGCATGCCGCAGTTCAGCGTGTGACTGTCCGGGAACGCGCCGCGCGCCATGAGGGTGGTGACCACGGGAATGCCGGTGAGCTCGGCCAGTTCGAGCAGTTCCGGAGACGATTCCGACTTGATGACGCCACCACCGATGTACAGCACCGGGTGCTTCGCGTCGGCGATCAGGCGGGCCGCCTCGCGGACCTGCTTGCCGTGCGGCTTGGTGACGGGACGGTATCCGGGCAGCCGCATCTCCGGCGGCCACGAGAACGTGGTCTGCGCCTGGAGAACGTCCTTCGGGATGTCGACGAGCACCGCGCCGGGACGCCCGCTGGAGGCGAGGTAGAAGGCCTCCGCGATGATCCGGGGGATGTCGACGCCGTCGGTGATGAGGAAGTTGTGCTTGGTGATCGGCATCGTGATGCCGGAAATGTCGGCTTCCTGGAACGCGTCCGTGCCGATGAGCGCACGACCGACCTGGCCGGTGATGGCCACGACCGGAACGGAGTCCATCTGCGCGTCGGCGAGCGGCGTCACGAGGTTGGTCGCACCGGGACCGGACGTCGCCATGCAGACTCCGACCTTGCCGGTCGCCTGGGCGTACCCGGTGGCGGCGTGGCCTGCACCCTGCTCGTGACGGACGAGCACGTGCCGGACCTTCGTCGAGTCGAAGAGCGGGTCGTAGACAGGCAGAACGGCACCACCCGGAATGCCGAATACCGTGTCGACCTCGAGCTCCTCGAGGGCTCGGACCACGGACTGGGCGCCACTGACCCGCTCGGGGGCGAGTTGGCGGCGGCTACCGGTCTGAGTCGCGGCGGCCGCGGTCGTCGGGCTTGCTGCCCCCGACTTGCGCGGCGTGGGTTGAGGCCGTGCGGTTGGTGCGCTCACTGGGAAATCCTCTGATTCTGGCTCCGGGCAACAAAAAACCCCCGTCAGCTGATGCTGTACGAGGGTGGCGCGTCGTTATCTGGCGAGTTGAAGGAATCGACTCAGGCGACGACGCGCCGGCCGATTACGAGCAACTCATTCTGTTTCACGCGCTCGACGGTAGGCGCGCTAATAGTGAACAGTCAACTTGGTGAGTCGGCCGTCCCAGAATATGAGATACATCGGCTGCGGTGCGAAGATGTAGAGGTGTCAACTCCGCAGCAGCCCGTGCCACCAGAATCATCATCCCACACGACGAACCCACCCAAGCAGGTCATCCGGATTTCTCCCCTGGCCTACCTGGGATGCGCCTTCCTCCTGTTCGCCGTGTCGTTCCCCATCTTCGGCTGGCCCGCCGCCTTCGGCTGGCTCGTGATCGCCCCGATCGTCGCGGTGGCCTGGGTCGCGCGGGTGCGCACCACGGTCACGTCCGAAGGACTCGAGGTGCGCAGGCTGTTCGGCGGCCGGTCGCTGGCATGGTCCGAGATCACGGGATTCCGCTTCCCCAAGCGCGGCTGGGCCCGGGCGACGCTGACCGACGGGGGCGAGGTGACCCTTCCCGTCGTCACGTTCGATCGGCTCCCCGAGATCGCCGACGCCAGCGGCGGCCGCATCACGGACCCCTACGCGGCAGCCGCCGCGGCGGACGAAGCGGCACACCACGCCGGCGCCGAGTCGAACGGCGAACAGCCGGTGAAGAACCGGCCGGACACAGACGGGGAATAGTGCGCGAGTAGCGTTTGTCAGTACTTCCGTACGCTGACTAAGGAATACGCTCATGCCCCCGCTGAGGTCTCGAACCACCACCGCAGGACGAAATGCCGCAGGCGCCCGCGCACTGTGGCGCGCCACCGGAATGACCGACTCCGACTTCGGGAAGCCGATCGTCGCGATCGCGAACTCGTACACGCAGTTCGTTCCCGGGCACGTCCACCTGAAGAACGTCGGCGACATCGTCGCCGACGCCGTCCGCGCCGCCGGTGGTGTACCTCGCGAGTTCCACACGATTGCTGTCGACGACGGCATCGCGATGGGTCACGGCGGGATGCTGTACTCCCTTCCCAGCCGCGAAATCATCGCCGACTCCGTCGAGTACATGGTCAACGCGCACACCGCCGACGCACTGGTGTGCATCTCCAACTGCGACAAGATCACCCCCGGAATGCTCAATGCGGCACTGCGTTTGAACGTCCCGACCGTGTTCGTGTCCGGCGGTCCCATGGAGGCCGGCAAGGCGGTGGTGGTGAACGGTGTCGCCCAGGCACCGACCGACCTCATCACGGCGATCTCGGCGAGCGCCAACGACGAGGTCGACGAGGAAGGACTGTCCGAGGTCGAGCGCAGCGCCTGCCCGACGTGCGGGTCGTGCTCGGGCATGTTCACCGCGAACTCCATGAACTGCCTCACCGAGGCGCTCGGTCTGGCGTTGCCGGGCAACGGTTCCACGCTGGCCACCCACGAGGCCCGTCGCGCGCTGTTCACCCGCGCGGGAACAACCGTCGTCGAAGCCGCGCTGCGGTACTACCGGGACGAGGACGACTCCGTCCTCCCCCGCAACATCGCGACGCCTGCCGCGTTCCGCAACGCGATGGCGCTGGACGTCGCGATGGGCGGTTCCACGAACACGGTGCTGCACACGCTCGCGGCCGCGCAGGAGGGTGAGGTCTACGACTTCGATCTCGACAAGATCGACGAGATCAGCCGCAAGGTGCCGTGCCTGTCGAAGGTCTCGCCCAACTCGGACTACCACATGGAGGACGTGCACCGGGCGGGCGGAATCCCCGCCATCCTCGGCGAACTCCGCCGGGCCGGACTGCTCGAGAGCGACGTCTCGACCGTGCACACGGAGAGCTTCGACGAGTGGCTCGACACGTGGGACATCCGGTCCGGCAAGGCATCCGACGAAGCCGTCGAACTCTTCCACGCCGCGCCCGGCGGTGTCCGCACCACCGAGCCGTTCTCGACGAACAACCGCTGGTCGTCGCTCGACACGGACGCCGCCAACGGCTGCATCCGCGACTTCGAGCACAAGCACACGGTCGAGGGCGGCCTGGCCGTGCTGCGCGGCAACATCGCCCTCGACGGCGCGGTCATCAAGACGGCGGGCATCGACGAAGACCTGTTCCACTTCCAGGGACCCGCGCGCGTCGTGGAGTCGCAGGAAGAGGCGGTGTCGGTGATCCTAGGCAAGAAGATCCAGCCCGGTGAGGTCCTTGTCGTGCGCTACGAGGGTCCCGCAGGCGGCCCGGGCATGCAGGAGATGCTGCACCCCACCGCATTCCTCAAGGGCTCCGGCCTCGGGAAGAAGTGCGCGCTGATCACCGACGGCCGCTTCTCCGGCGGTTCCTCGGGACTGTCCATCGGCCACATCTCCCCCGAGGCCGCCAGTGGCGGCGCCATCGGCCTGGTGGAGGACGGCGACCAGATCCTCATCGACATCGCGACCCGCACGCTGAAGCTCCTCGTCGACGACGCGGTGCTCGCCGAGCGCCGGGCGAAGATGGACTCGTCCGAGCGTCCGTGGCAGCCGGTGAACCGCGAACGCACCGTCACCACAGCCCTGCGCGCGTACGCCGCGCTGGCCACGTCCGCCGACAAGGGCGCGGTCCGTCAGGTCCCCTGACGCACCCGCACCGGGCGCACCGAGCAACACGAAGTCGGGTGCCGCAGCAGGAGCTTCCTGCCGCGGCACCCGGCTTCCGTCGTCGGTGCGCCCACGGATTCCGCCTCGAATGTGACCGCGCTCACGGGTGATCAACTCGCTCAAACGGCAACACCCCAGAACAGGTTCTACTGATCGATTTGATCAGTTGAGACCGCGCTTCTTGCACACGGCGCTCAGTAGTGGTTCCCTCAGTTGGCCGTTGAGACCTACATCACAACCGGCAGCACCACCGGAACATCTCCGGCCCACGAGGCCATCGGGAACACAACCTAGGAGCGACACATGCCAGGAGTCGGCATTTGGCGAACGAAATCCGTTGAGCAATCGATAGCGGACACCGACGAACCCGACACCCGGCTGCGGAGGGAACTCACCGCGAAGGACCTCACCGTCTTCGGTGTCGCCGTCGTGATCGGCGCCGGCATCTTCACGCTCACCGCCCGGACTGCAGGCAACGTCGCCGGGCCGTCCATCTCGCTCGCCTTCGTCCTCGCCGCCATCGCGTGCGGCCTGGCCGCCCTCTGCTACGCCGAGTTCGCCTCCACCGTCCCCGTCGCGGGCAGTGCGTACACGTTCTCCTACGCCACCTTCGGCGAGTTCGTCGCCTGGATCATCGGCTGGGACCTCATCCTCGAATTCGCCCTCGCGGCGGCCGTCGTCTCCAAGGGCTGGTCGCTGTATCTGGGTAACGTCCTCGGGTTCAGCGGATCCACCACCGCCCACCTCGGTCCCATCGACTTCGACTGGGGCTCGCTCATCATCGTCGGCGGCATCACGATCGTGCTCGCCATCGGGACCAAGGTGTCCTCGCGCGTGTCCGCCGTCATCACGGCCATCAAGATCGCCGTCGTCCTCCTCGTCATCGCCGTGGGCGTCTTCTACATCAAGAAGGAGAACTACGCCCCCTACATCCCGCCCGCCGAGGGCAACGAGAGCGCCGCGCACGGTGTGCACCAGACCCTCTTCTCCTTCCTCTCCGGAGCCGACGGCAGCAGCTACGGCTGGTACGGCCTGCTCGCCGCCGCAAGCCTCGTCTTCTTCGCCTTCATCGGATTCGACGTCGTAGCCACCACCGCCGAAGAGACCAAGAACCCGCAGAAGGCGCTCCCCCGCGGCATTCTCGGCTCGCTGGCCATCGTCACCGTGCTCTACGTCGCCGTCACCCTCGTGATCACCGGCATGGTGAAATACACCGACCTCAAGACCGGCAGCCCGCTCGTCGGCGACAGCAGCGCCACCCTCGCCACCGCCTTCGAGGCACACGGCATCACCTGGGCTCAGACCGCCATCAACTTCGGCGGACTCGCCGGCCTCACCACCGTCGTGATGGTGATGATGCTCGGCCAGACCCGCGTCCTGTTCGCCATGTCCCGCGACGGACTCGTCCCGCGCAGTCTCGCCAAGACCGGCAAGAACGGCACCCCGGTCCGCATCACGCTGTTCGTCGGCGCCGTCGTGGCACTCCTCGCCGCCTTCTTCCCGATGGGCACGCTCGAGGAGATGGTGAACATCGGCACCCTCTTCGCGTTCGTGCTCGTCTGCATCGGCGTCATCATCCTCCGCCGCACGCGCCCCGATCTGCCCCGCGGATTCCGCGTTCCGCTGGTCCCGCTGGTCCCCATCCTCGCCGTCCTGGCCTGCGGCTGGCTGATGCTGAACCTCTCGGTCGAGACCTGGATCCGATTCCTCGTGTGGATGGCCATCGGCGTCGTCGTGTACCTCGCCTACGGCCGCCGCAAGTCGGTCCTCGGACAGAAGCTCGCCGCACAGGCCGGCCCGCCCGAGGAGGAGACCATCCCGGAACTCGTCCAGCGCTGATTTCGAACGAAAACGACTGCGCCGCACTCCCGATCCGGGGGTGCGGCGCAGTCGCGGATATACGAGACGTTCAGATGAGGGGGTTGGCGCCGTTCAGGAAGATCCACACGCAGACACCGGCGGCAACGCCAAGGATCAGTGCCGCGAAGGACCCGATGAACGGGCGTGTCGCCCAGCCCCGTCGGCCGTCGAGCGAGATACGTCCCGGCCCGGTGAGAATGATCACGCCGGCGCACACACCCAGCAGCGTCTCGTATTCGGTGCCTGCAGGCGCGAAGTACTCGAGCCCCGGTTCCGCGATCTGCCGGAACGCCCACGCATTGATCATCACGGCCAGCACCGAGGCTGCAGCGAGCGGGGTGACGAGACCGAGGATCAGCAGCGCACCACCCGCGACCTCACCGATGGCGCCCAGGATCGCAAGCAGTTTCGCCTGCTGGAACCCCGAGTTCACCAGCACCTCCTCGAACCCGTCGAGTCCCGGACCGTTCCACATCCCCGTCAGCTTCTGCAGACCGTGCACGAGTGCCGTACCGCCGACCGCGAGTCGGAGGGCCAGGAGGCCGAGGTCCAGGGTGCCGCGGCCGATCTTCACATCGCCTTCGCCGATCCGGTCGATCGACGGATCACCCGCCGTGGCACCGAGGGACGCGCCGGAACCCGCGCTGATCACCTGTGTCGGCTGGTCCGGCATGCCGGACGCCCCCGCCTGCCGGTACGCGGGGATCTGCTCGGTGGGAAGGCCCGCGCCGCGCGCATCGCCGTAGTCGAGTTCGTCGTCGGTGTGCGGGAGACCCTGCCCCGCGGAACCGGACGTCGGCGTGGCCGACTGGAAGCGCTCGGTGGGAAGGTCGTAAGGGCTCGAGACCTTGCCGTAGCCGGGGGAGGCGCCCTGGTCCACAGCACCCTGGTCCGACGACTCGCTGGGGTCTTTCCGCATGTCAGTCACACCGTCAAGCCTAGGTCGACCGGCCGGACATCGCTGGTAGGCGGAACCGGCGTGGCGGCGACCTCGCACTCTTCCGTAACGTCTCCATCATGATGGTGGGTGGGCGGCGCCGTACGGCGTCCCGCAAGATGGCGATGTCCGCATTGTGCGTCACGGCGGTCCTCGCCGCCGGGTGCGCGAAATTCGACGACTCCGCGTCCTCACCCTTCACACCCGAGCCGACGGGTGCATCGGGCGCCGAGGTGGAACCGGAGAACCCGCCGCCGTCCACGACCACCACCCCACCGCCGAGCGGGCCGCTGGGACCGTGCCAGGATCCGGACCCCAGCGTCATCGCCACCTGCCTCGACACCACCGGCGGACTCGTCGTCCTCCCCGACGGGGCCACCGCCCTGGTCGCGGAGCGGCGGACCGGACGCATCCTGCAGGTCGCCCAGGGGCAGACCCCCACGGAGATCGCGCACGTCGACGTCGACGGCACCACCGACGGCGGACTACTCGACATCGCGCTGTCGCCGAGTTTCGTCGAGGACAACCTCATCTACGCCTACGTCACGACCCCGACCGACAACCGGGTGGTGCGGATCGCACCGGGAGACTCCGCGAAGGAGGTTCTCGGCGGGATTCCACGCGGCGACGCGGGCAATGCGGGGTCGCTCGAATTCTCCGGCGACGAACTGATGGTCCTGACCGGCAATGCGGGCAATGTCGCCGCGGCTGCCGATCCGGCGTCCCTCGCCGGGAAACTGCTGAAGGTCACCGCCCTGTCGCCCGCACCGGCACCGGCGCAGCCCCGCCCTCAGGTGGTGTTGTCGGGCATCGGGACCGCGGGAGGGGTGTGCGTCGACCCGGGTGTGGCCGTGTGGGTCACCGACCGCACCCCGTTGGAGGATCGGCTGTTGCGGGTCAGCGCCGACGGGGCGGTGTCGTCTCCGGTGTGGACGTGGCCGGAGCGGCCCGGCGTCGGCGGCTGCGTCGCCGCCGGTGACGTCGTGGCGGTGTCACTGAGCACCGCTAAGGCCATGTCCGCACTCGCTGCCGACCCCGGCACGGGAGCCGTGACCACAGCCCCCGGTGTCATCGTCCAGGACCGGTACGGCCAACTCGGCGGCGCCGCACTCGGACCCGACGGTCTCATCTGGGTGAGCACCGTCAACAAGACCGGCGGTCAGCCCGGACCCAACGACGACCGCGTGATCAAGATGCCCCTGCCCTCCGGTGGCGGCGGATTCGACTGACGGCCCGCCCCCGTCGAAACGAACGGGACGCTCGTTCGGTTGATCCGAACGAGCGTCCCGTTGGTGCAGAAGGGGGCTCAGCCGCAGGCCTCGATGACCAGTTCCTTGACGCGGGCCGGGTCGGCCTGACCACGGGTGGCCTTCATCACGTCGCCGACGATCTTGCCCGCGGCCGCGACCTTGCCGCCGCGAATCTTCTCGGCGATGTCGGGGTTCGCGGCCAGAGCCTCGTCGACGGCCGCCTTCAGCTTCGTGTCGTCGCGTTCGACGACCAGCTCGGGGTGGTTCGCGACGACCTGCTCGGGGTCGCCCTCACCCTCGAGGACGTGGTCGACCACCTGGCGGGCCACCTTGTTGTTGAGCTTCCCGCTGTCGATCAGCGCGACCACCTGCGCGACCTGAGCCGGCGTGATCGGCAGCTCGGCGAGTTCCACCCCGCGGGTGTTCGCCTGCTGCGCCAGGTACGACACCCACCAGGACCGTGCGGCCTCCGGGGAGGCGCCGGCCTCGACTGTGGCGATGACGAGGTCGAGGGCGCCCGCGTTGACGAGGTCACGCATGACCTCGTCCGAGACACCCCAGTCGGCCTGGATCCGGCCGCGGCGGACCCACGGCAGCTCCGGCAGGGTGCCACGCAGTTCCTCGACCCATTCCGCGCTGGGCGCGACCGGCTCGAGATCGGGCTCCGGGAAGTAGCGGTAGTCCTCGGCGGTCTCCTTGCGGCGGCCCGGCGACGTCGTCCCGTCGGCCTCCTGGAAGTGCCGGGTCTCCTGGATCACCTCACCGCCGGCCTCCAGCACCGCGGCCTGGCGGCGCATCTCGTACCGGACCGCCACCTCGACGCTTTTGAGGGAGTTGACGTTCTTCGTCTCGGTGCGGGTACCGAGTTCGGTCGCCCCGATCGGCATGAGGGACGCGTTGGCGTCGCAGCGCATCGAACCCTGGTCCATACGGACGTCGGACACGTTCAGCGACTTCAGCAGGTCGCGCAGGGCGGTGACGTACGCGCGGGCCACCTCGGGGGCGCGGGCACCGGCGCCGCTGATGGTCTTGGTGACGATCTCGACGAGCGGGACGCCGGCGCGGTTGTAGTCGAGCAGCGAGTGGCTGGCACCGTGGATGCGCCCGGTCGCGCCGCCGACGTGCAGCGACTTTCCGGTGTCCTCTTCCATGTGCGCGCGCTCGATCTCCACGCGCCACGTGGTGCCGTCGTCGAGGATGACGTCGAGGTAGCCGTCGGTGGCAATCGGCTCGTCGTACTGGGAGATCTGGTAGTTCTTCGGCTGATCCGGGTAGAAGTAGTTCTTCCGTGCGAACCGGCCCCACGGCGTGATGGAACAGTTCAGTGCGAGTCCGATCCGGATCGCGGACTCGACCGCCGCCTCGTTCACGACGGGCAACGAGCCGGGCAGACCGAGGCACACCGGGCAGACCTGCGTGTTCGGCTCGGCGCCGAACTCGGTGGGGCACGGGCAGAACATCTTCGTGTTGGTGCCGAGCTCTACGTGCACCTCCATGCCGAGAACAGGCTCGTACTTGGCGAGCACTTCGTCGTAGTCGAGGAGGTCCGGAGTGTCGACAGCAGTCATGCCACAGAGTTTATGCGTCCGGCGGTTCGCCGGAAAACGCGGTCAGCCGAAAAATGCGGCCGCCTCGTCGTACCGCTCCCTCGGCACCGTCTTGAGGCGCCGGGTCGCCTCCTGCAGGGGCACGAGGTCGATCGACGTGCCGTGCAGGGCCACCATGTTGCCGAAGTCGCCGCGGTGGACGGCGTCGGTGGCGTGCACCCCGAAGCGGGTGGCGAGCACCCGGTCGTACGGCGTCGGGGTTCCGCCCCGCTGCACGTGCCCGAGTACCGTCGTCCGCACTTCCTTGCCGATGCGGCGGACGATCTCGTCGCCGAGCTGCTGCGCGACGCCGGTGAATCGTTTGTGACCGAACTCGTCGATGCCGCCCTCGCGCAGACTCATCGACTCCGGGGTCGGAGTGGCGCCCTCGGCGACGACGCAGATGAAATGCGAATCGCCGCGCTGGAATCGCTTCTTGACGAGGGAGCAGACTTCGCCGACGTCGAACGGAACCTCGGGAACGAGAGTGAGATGCGCACCGGTCGCGAGCCCGGAGTGCAACGCGATCCAGCCCGCGTGCCGGCCCATCACCTCGACGAGCATCACCCGCTGGTGGGATTCGGCGGTGGTGTGCAGTCGGTCGATCGCATCGGTCGCGATGGACAGAGCGGTGTCGAAACCGAACGTCACGTCGGTGCAGTCGATGTCGTTGTCGATCGTCTTCGGAACCCCGATCACGGGCACCCCACTCTCGGCGAGCCAGCTCGCGGCGGTGAGTGTGCCCTCCCCGCCGATCGGGATGAGCGCGTCGATCCCGTTGTCGTCGAGAGTCTGCCGGATCTGATCGAGGCCGGCCTTCAACTTGTCGGGGTTGACCCGCGCGGTGCCGAGGATGGTGCCGCCCCGGGTGAGGATTCGATCGATCCGGTCGTCGTTGGACAGCACCACCTTGCGATCCTCGAGCAGGCCGCGCCAGCCGTCACGGAATCCCACCACCGAGCTGCCGTATCGGCCGGCGGCGGTCCGAACCACCGCCCTGATCACCGCATTCAGTCCGGGGCAGTCTCCGCCTCCGGTGAGCATTCCGATCCGCATCCAAGCACCCCTCGTCGTCTCGTGTGGTGATGGTGGTTCTCATTACACATCTTGCCGCTCGAACCGTGTTCGAGCACCTCGGACCGGCCGGTTCGCTCAGCCGGGTGTGACGAGACCGCTCTCGTACGCCAGGACCACTGCCTGTGCGCGGTCGCGCAGATCCAGTTTGGACAGCACCTTGCCGACGTGCGTCTTGACGGTCTGCTCGGCGACGAACAGGCGCTCCGCGATCTCGGTGTTGGACATGCCGCGGGCGATGAGTTCGAGCACCTCGCGTTCGCGGGGCGTCAGCGCCGACAGCGCGGCCGGTTTGCGGCGCGCCGTGCTGCGGCGGCTGGTCACGTCGGCGATGAGACGCCGGGTGACGGTCGGCGCGAGAAGCGCCTCGCCGTCCGCGACCACCCGCACGGCACGGATGAGTTCCTCCGCGGGCGCGTCCTTGAGCATGAAGCCGCTGGCCCCGATGCTCAGCGCCTCGTACACGTAGTCGTCGACGTCGAACGTGGTGAGCATGAGCACGCGCACCGGCGGATCGAAACCGGCCGACAGGATGACGCGGGCCGCGTCGAGTCCGTTCATCTCCGGCATGCGGACGTCCATCAGGACCACGTCGGGTCGCAGCCGGCGGACCTCGCTCACCGCCACGGCCCCGTCCGGAGCGTCACCGATGACACTGATGTCGGGCTGTGAGGCGAGCAGGGCTCCGAAGCCCTGCCGGACCATAGCCTGGTCGTCGGCGATGAATACGGTGATGGCCACCCAGCCAGCCTAGGCGGAGGCGACCGGGAACTCGGCGTGGACCTCGAATCCGCCGTTGTCGTGCAGGTGGGTGGTGAGTACGCCCCCGACTGCCTGCGCACGCTCGCGCATACCGATGATGCCGTTGCCGCCGGTCGACTCGTGTCTGGTCAGCGCCGAGACGAGGCTCCGCCTCGGCTGGCCGTTCACGATCGACACGGACGCGATCGGCGACTCGTACGCGATCTTCACCTCGACCGCGGCGCCCGCCGCGTGGCGGGCCGTGTTGGCGAGGGATTCCTGCAGGATGCGGTACATCACGAGCCCGACCGACTCCGACACGAGCGTCGGGTCGCCGTCGACGTGCCAGGAGACGGGAATGCCGGCTCTGCGGCTGCCCTCGAGCAGCTCGCTGATCTGCTGAACCCCGGGCTGCGGCGCGTGCTCGGCCAGCTGGCCGTCGCTGCGCAGCACTCCGAGCAGTCCGCGCACCTCGTTCAACGCGGCGCGGCCGGCGGCTCCGATCGATTCGAACTCGGCCCGCGTCTCGTCCGACATGTCGGCGATGCGGTACGGCGCGCTCTGCGCCTGCACCACGACCATCGACATGTGGTGCGCGACGACGTCGTGCAGGTCCCGGGCGATGCGCGCCTTCTCCTCGAGGATCGTCCGGCGAGTGCGCTCGAGCTCGCTCAGCTCCTCCTGCTGTGCGAGCTGCCGGCGGGAGAGCACCAGCCAGCGGATCAGCAGGCCGAAGACGACGATCGCGGTCAGGCCCACCGCCCACCCGCGGCCGTTGGTGCCCGGGGTGTCGGCGAGGAACAGCAGGACGGTGGAGATCCATGCCACACCCACGACCGGAATTGCGGCGCGCATGCTGACGGCGGCCAGCAGGGCGAGCATCACCAGGATGTGGACCACCTGCCAGGGGTAGTCGTAGCCGTCCTGCAGTGCGAAGACGCGCGGAATCACCAGCGCCGAGACCGCGGAGACGGCCCAGGCCAGCGCCGGATTCGATCGGATGAGCAGGAACGGGAACGTCGCGAGCGCTGCCACGAACGGTTGAATGGGAGGACTGACCTGGTGGGTCAGCTGCAGGGTCGGCCACGCCACGGCGAACAGAATCGCCGTGACCACGACGATTGCCACGTTCAGCCACTGACCTTCCGCGGCTCTCCGGATGCGCGTCTTCGTCTTCACATCGTCGACATTAGAAACCCTGGTCACGGAGTGTCCTCATACCCCGGGTCCAGGTCGGCGTAGCCCCGCAGTATGAGATCGGTGCCCCCTCGCACCACGAAGCCAGAGATCGAACCGGACTCCGGGGTGATGTGGCTGCGCAACACGAATTCATAACGTTCTCGTCATGCGAACGACGGGGACACGGAGAACGACTTGGGCCGCGGTGGCGTGCGCCGCAACCGCACTACTGACCACGACAGGATTCGCAGGCACCGGCGCGGCGAGCACACCCCGGCACGAGAACGTCGCCGCCTCCGCCGCGGTGCACACCCTCACCGCACCGGCAGAGCTCTCCGGGGACTCCATTCCCGCGGACTTCGCTTTCGTGATGGGGTACACGCCGGTGCCGATCGACGGGATACTCGCCAATCCCGGCGGAGACTGCTCGTCCCCCGTGCCGCTGCCCCTCGAGTTCGACACCTCGTGCAAGGCACACGACCTCGGGTACGACCTTCTGCGGTACGCATCACGGTCCGGCGAGGACCTGGGTCCCTGGGCGCGGCAGAGCCTCGACGCGCAGCTGGATCAGCGCATGCACGCGGCGTGCGACACCCGCGCCGACGAGCAGGCACGGGCGCAGTGCTTCGTGATGGCGAATGTCGCGACCACCTTCGTCACCGGAAACAGCTGGCGCCAGGGCTATTCGGCACCGGTCACCGAATCCGGGCTCCCGTATGTACTGGCAGGCGGTGTCGGTGTCGCGCTCCTCGCCGGCGCGGCCTGGTCGATCCGCCGCCGCCCGCATCCGGTCGGAGCCGTCGCATGACCACCGCCGCTCTGTCCGATCCCGGACGGAGCACGGTGCACGGTCGCTCGCGAACGAAGCCGAATGCCCTGCGCCGGACACTGGTCACGACGATTCCGGTCTCTGCTCTCCCCCGCGCCTCGTCCACGATCGTCGTCACCGCCGTCACACTCGCGTCTCTCGCTCCTTCACTGCTCCCCCGGAGTGCGCTGACGCAGGCCTTGTTCACCGGGGTCCTCGCCGCATTCGGTTTCGGGTTCGTCGTCCTCATCCGTCGGGTGAGGTACCTCGTCACCCGTTCGCGCAGCCATCACCCTCCGCGGGACTCGGTGCCTCTGCTGGTCCTGATCGGCGCCATGATCGTGGTGGCCTGGGCGATCGTGCTCGCCGACCACTGGCAGGATTCGCTGCGCGCTGCCATGGGCATGCCGGGCATCGGGCCGGATCACTGGATGCAGGCGATCATCGGGGCTGCGCTGACGTTCCTGCTGTTCGTCGGCATCGGCAGCTTCGTCGGCACGGTCGCCCGCCGTCTCGGCTGGATCGGCAGCGCCACCACCGCCGTCGTTCTCGCGACCGGACTGCAACTGGTCGCCGGTCCCGCGTTGTGGGGAATGATGTCGCGTTCCTACAGCGACTCCAACGCGCTCGTCGACGTGTCCCTGCACCGGCCGATGTCCGCCGAATTCTCCGGCAGCCCGGACTCCGCGATCAGCTGGGAGTCGCTCGGGCGCCAGGGACGACGGTTCGTAGCAGCGGGCGAGCAGTCGGCCGGCATCCGCACCTATGTGGGAATGGACTCGGCGCCGAACATCGAATCGCGTGCGGCACTGGCAGTCTCGGAGCTCGAGCGGGCCGGCGGATTCACCCGGTCCGCCATCGTCGTCACCGTACCCACCGGCTCGGGGTGGATCGACGAGAACGCCGCCGAGGGATTCGAGGAACGCTTCGCTGACGACGTCGCCATCGTCGGCATGCAGTACTCGTACCTGCCGAGCTGGATCACGTTCATGTTCGGACGTTCCGCTGCAGACGAATCGGCCGCGGCATTGTTCGATGCCGTCGCCGAGCGGATCGCCGACCTCCCCGACCTCCTGCGCCCGGCACTCTACGTCTACGGCCAGAGCCTCGGATCCGTCGGCGGCAGTTCAATTTTCACCGACGCCGACCAACTCCGCGAGCGAGTCTGCGGCGCACTGTGGGCAGGCCCGCCCGCCGGCTCCGTGCTGACGGACGGAGCGAAAGTGCTCGCGAACACATCCGACCCGGTGGTGTGGTGGTCCCCCGACCTGATCGTGCACCGACCCGACCTCTCGCTCGCAGAACGCGATGCGCCGGTACCCCAATGGATTCCGGGCATCACGTTTCTGCAGACGAGCGTCGATCTGGTGTCCGCGCTGAACTTCGCGGCCGGGCACGGACACCGCTACGGCAGCGAGCAGGGCACCGCCCTGCCCGACTGCTCCCAGCTCGGCGAGACCGGGCCCTAGTTCGGCGAGCCGATCGGACCGCGTGCAGCCTCGTAGGCGGCACCGACGCGGTACAGCCGCTCGTCGGCCAGCGCGGGAGCCATGATCTGCAGGCCCACCGGCAGACCGTCGTCCGCGGACAGTCCCGACGGCACCGACATCGCGCAGTGCCCGGCCAGGTTGGTGGGCAGCGTGCACAGGTCCGAGAGGTACATCGCGAGCGGGTCGCCGACCTTCTCGCCCAGCTTCCACGGGGTGAACGGGCTGGTGGGCGACACCAGGACGTCCACCTTCTCGTAGGCCTTCTCGAAGTCCCTGGCGATGAGCGTGCGCACCTTGAGCGCCTGACCGTAGTAGGCGTCGTAGTAGCCCGACGACAGCGCGTACGTGCCGATCATGATGCGGCGCTTGACCTCCGGGCCGAAGCCGGCGGCACGCGTCGCGGCCATCACCTGGTCGGCGCTCATGTCGCCCTCGTCGATGCGCAGTCCGTACCGCATCGCGTCGAAGCGCGCGAGGTTCGACGACACCTCGCTCGGCAGGATCAGGTAGTACGACGCGAGCGCGTACTCGAAGTTGGGGCACGACACCTCGACGACCTCGGCACCGAGTTCGGTGAGTTGCGCGACGGCGGCGTCGAACGAGGAGATGACCCCGGGCTGGTAGCTGTCGGAGTGCAGTTCCTTGACGACACCGACCTTGACGCCCTTGAGATTGCCGCCGGCACCCTCACGCGCAGCCGCCACCACGGGACGCACGGGCGCGTCGATCGACGTCGAGTCGCGCGGGTCGTGCCCGGCGATGACCTCGTGCAACAGTGCCGTGTCGAGGACTGTGCGGCCGCACGGGCCACCCTGGTCGAGCGAGGACGCGCAGGCCACCAGGCCGAACCGGGAGACCGTGCCGTACGTCGGCTTGGTGCCGACCGTCGCCGTGACGGCGGCGGGCTGACGGATCGAGCCGCCGGTGTCGGTGCCGATCGCGAGGGGGGCCTGCCGGGACGCGAGGGCCGCGGCACTGCCGCCGCCCGAGCCGCCCGGGATGCGCGTGGTGTCCCACGGGTTGTGGGTGGGGCCGTAGGCGGAGTTCTCGGTGGACGAACCCATCGCGAACTCGTCGAGGTTGGTCTTTCCCAGGATCGGGATGCCGGCCTCGCGCAGTTTCGTCGTGAGCGTCGCGTCGTACGGTGCGATCCAGCCTTCGAGAATCTTCGACGCGCACGTGGTGGGCATGTCGGTGGTGGTGAAGATGTCCTTGAGCGCCAACGGAACTCCCGCGAGCGGGGAGGCGGGCGCATTGCCTGCGGCGAGGCTGCTGTCCACTTCCTTCGCCGACACGAGGGCCTGCTCGCCTGCCACGTGCAGGAAGGCGTTCAGTTCGCCGTCGACTGCGGCGATCCGGTCGAGATGTGCCTGGGTGACCTCGACGGACGACACCTCACGGCGGTGGATCTTCGACGCGAGATCTGCGGCGTCGAGTGTGGTCAGTTCGGCGCTCATTCGCCCTCTCCAAGGATCTGCGGGACGGCGAAGCGATCCTGCTCGACAGCCGGGGCGCCGGACAGCGCCTGCTCGGGAGTCAGGCCGGGGACGATCACGTCGGGACGGGTCACGTTGGTGACCGAGTTCGGGTTCGCCATCGGCGGAACATCCTCGGCGGGTACCTCGGTGACCACCTTCACGTGGCTGAGAATCGAGTCCAGCTGACCGGCGAACTCGTCGAGCTCGGCATCGGTCAGGGCGAGTCGAGACAGCCGCGCGAGGTGCGCGACCTCGTCACGGGAGATGGCAGGCACCGCGGGGCCCCTTTCGGTTCGGACGTACACAAGTGGGTCCCAGCCTAGAGCCTGGCTCGATCAGCCGTGCAGCCAGCGCCGCAACCTGCCCGTCAGGAACGGCAGAACCACGAAGACCATCACCGGAGTCGTCACCACCGACGCCACCACGGTGCGGGTCACCACGTCCAGTGCCGCGAGCCGGGGGGTGACGAACAACGCGATGAGGAGTGATATCGGGAAGAAGCCGAGCCAGATGGTGACCGCCTGCTTCCATCGCGGCGGTGGCGGCGTGACCCGAACGGCGTGCGTGAGCGTCGACTGCGGTTCGAACCAGCCCTCCACCCCGGTCAGCCGGTGCGTGACCGTGTCCTGCGCGAGACCAGTCCCCCTGCCTACCCACACCTTCCTGGCGGGCGACGTCGTCCACGCCTCGAGAGTGTCCTCGTCCGCGAACCGGTACACCACGTGGTACTGCTCGGGATCGGACGCCGCACGCAGCCAGCCCCCGCCGAGGAACCCCGGGAATGTGCCCGCCATCGCCATCCCGGCGTCCGTCCAGCGCAGGAATTCCTGTTCCCGGCCGGCCGCCACCCGCCTCGAGACGGACGTCGTCACTCCCGTTGCCGTGGTGTTCATGCACCCATGTTTGGGCTGTCGTGTTTCGCGGACGAGGCGAATCCGTATCGGCAGTGTCACGAATCGAGCGCGACCTGCGAGTCCCCGTCCCGTCCCCGGCGAAGCCGCAGGGGGGACCGCATACTCGGGGACGAAAGTGCAAGGATGGTGAGCGACGGGGGTCGCAGGTACTCCCGCGTCTATCTCGTGGCGAAAGGGACGCACGTGTCGTATCTGCTTCGCGTCCAGCTCCCCGACCGTCCCGGTAGCCTCGGCTCTCTCGCCGTCGCCCTGGGCTCGGTGGGTGCTGACATTCTGTCGCTCGACGTGGTGGAACGGGGTGCCGGATTCGCCATCGACGACCTCGTGGTCGATGTCGAGCCGGGATCGCTCCCCGACACCCTCATCACGGCCGCCGAGAACCTGCCCGGCGTCACCGTCGACTCCATCCGGCCGTACGCCGGAATCCTCGACACCCACCGCGAGCTCGAGCTCATCGACCAAGTCGCCACCGCGGCGGACGATCGGTTGCAGGTCCTCGTCGACGGGGCGCCGCGCGTGCTCCGGGTCGGCTGGTCCGTGGTCGCCGACCTCGGACCGCACGGCGCATACCGTGTGGTCGGCAGCTCGGGAGCTCCCGAGACCCACGCCACCGAGATCCCGTGGATGCCGCTGGAGAAGCCCACTGCGCTCGACGGCGAGGGCGACTGGGTGCCGCAGGTGTGGCGCGACATGAACACCACACTCGCGGCGGCTCCCCTCGGGACCACCGGCCGTGTGCTGATGCTCGGCCGCCCCGGCGGCCCGGAATTCCGTCCGTCCGAGATCGCCCGGCTGGGTTACCTCGCCGGCATCATCGCGACGGTCCTGAGCTGACCGCCGTCCCGGGCCGAGAGGTCCGGCGGTGGTCGCCTCAGACCAGTTCGCGAACCAGGACCGTCAGCTCGACACCCGGCACGGGTACCCAATTGCGTTCGGGCACAGGCACGAAACCGTTGCGGTCGTAGATGCGGCGGGCATCTTCCATGTCCGGCTGGGTGGACATCACGACCGCGCGGTCCCCGCGGTCGTAGGCCGTGTCCAGCACGTGCCGCACGAGCGCCGACCCGACCCCGGACCCGCGGGCGTCGGGTGTCACGGCGAGCATCCGGAATTCGAGTTCACCCGGCTGCGCGACATCGGCGTACGGTGACGCCGGTTCTGCGATCGTGACGGAACCCACGATCTGGCCCTCCATCACGGCCACCCGGACATCCGCCTTCTCCGCGCGCTCGGCCGTGTCGCGCAACCGGTTCGTGTACGGATCGTGCGCCTCGACGAATCCGCCGCCCACGTAGGCGATCACCGTGAGGTCACCGACGGCCTCGTAGTCGTCCGGCGTCGCATTCCGAATCTCGATCATGTCCAGAACTATGACAGGACGGCTCACGCCGCCCAAAATGCGAGCGTGAGGTTCCGATCACACTCCGGAATCCGCGACCGCGTCCGGTCCGCCCTCCAGCAGTCGGCGGAACCCGTCCTCGTCGAGGACCGGCACTCCGAGTTCGACGGCTTTGTCGTGCTTCGTTCCCGGCGATTCGCCGACCACCACGAATGCCGTCTTCTTCGACACCGAACCCGCGGCCTTACCGCCTCGGACGAGGATCGCCTCCTTCGCCTGGTCGCGCGAGAACGTCTCGAGCGAACCCGTGACGACGATCGACAGTCCCTCGAGATTGCGCGGAATCGATTCGTCGCGTTCGTCTTCCATGCGAACCCCGGCCGCGGACCACTTCTCCACGATCTGCTGGTGCCAGTCGACGCCGAACCACTCGGCGACGGCAGCGGCGATGGTGCCGCCGACCCCGTCCACTGCCGCGAGTTCCTCGACGGAGCTCTCCCGGATCCGCTGGAGCGACCCGAATTCACCGGCCAACGCGCGCGCCGCCGTGGGACCGACATGACGGATGGACAGCGCGACCAGCACCCGCCACAGCGGCTTGTCCTTGGCGGAATCGAGATTGTCGAGCAGCCGGCGGCCGTTGGCCGACAACCCGCCGGCCTTGGTCCGGAAGAGCGACGTCTTGAGCAGATCGTCCTCGGTGAGCGAGAACAGGTCGCCCTCATCGCCGATCGCCTTCGCTTCGAGCAGGCTCGTGGCGGCCTCGTAGCCGAGGACCTCGATGTCGAATGCGCCGCGTCCCGCGACGTGGAACACGCGTTCCCGGAGCTGCGCGGGGCAGTACTGCTGGTTGGGGCAGCGAATGTCCGCGTCACCCTCCTTGGCGGGGGCCAGCGGCGTGTCGCACTCCGGGCAGTGGGTGGGCATCACGAACTCGTACTCGTCGCCGGTCCGGGCGTCGACCACCGGCCCGAGAACCTCGGGAATGACGTCACCGGCCTTGCGCAGCACGACCGTGTCGCCGATGAGCACGCCCTTGCGTTTGACCTCGGAGCCGTTGTGCAGGGTGGCGAGGGAGACGGTGGAGCCGGCGACCGTGACCGGTTCCATGTACGCGAACGGGGTGACGCGGCCGGTGCGACCGACGTTGACCCGGATGTCGAGGAGCTTGGTGGTGGCCTCTTCCGGCGGGTACTTGTAGGCGATCGCCCAGCGCGGCGCCCGCGATGTGGACCCCAGCCGGCGTTGCAGCGACGTCTCGTCGACCTTCACCACCAGACCGTCGATCTCGTGCTCGACGTCGTGCCGGTGCTCGCCCCAGTACTGCACCCTGTCCACGACGGCGTCCGCGCCCGTGACGCGGGCGGTATGGGTCGACACCGGCAGGCCCCACGCCGCCAGTGCCGTGTACGCGTCGTACTGGGAGACCGGCTCGAATCCTTCGCTCCGGCCGAGGCCGTGGCAGATCATCCCGAGGCGCCTGCGGGCCGTCACGGCCGGATTCTTCTGCCGCAGCGATCCGGCCGCGGAGTTCCGGGGATTCGCGAACGGCGCCTTGCCTTCCTCGACGAGCGCCGCGTTGAGTGCCGCGAAGTCCTCGAGCCGGAAGAACACCTCGCCGCGCACCTCGAGGAGCGCCGGGACCGGGTATTCGTCTGTGCCGGTGAGCTTTTCCGGGATATCGTCGATGGTCCGCGCGTTGAGCGTCACTTCTTCGCCGGTCCGGCCGTCGCCGCGCGTGGCGGCCCGGACGAGCCGGCCGTTCTCGTAGACCAGGTTCAGCGCCACCCCGTCGATCTTCACCTCGCACAGGTAGTGCAGGTCGGGGCCGGTCTCCTGCTCCACCCGGCTGATCCAGGTGCGCAGTTCGTCGGTGGCGAAGACGTTGTCGAGGCTGAGCATCCGCTCGAGATGATCAGCGGAGGCGAAGTCGGTGGCGAAACCGCCGCCGACGAGTTGTGTCGGCGAATCGGGCGTCCGCAGGTCGGGGTACTGGTTCTCGAGGTCGTTCAGCTCGCCCAGCAGCACATCGAACTCTCCGTCGGAGATGATGGGCGCGTCGCGGACGTAGTAGCGGAACTGGTGCTGCCGCACATCCTCGGCCAGCTCGTTCCAGTGCTCCCGGACGTGTCCGGGAGCCGGTGTCGGGGCTTCGGTCGATTCACTCACTACCGAAGATTAACCGGTCCGGCCGACACCGAACGCCGGACTCAGAGTGATTCGGGGTCGTCGGTGAACGCGCTGCTCACCTCGGCGCACAACTTCAGCGCGTCCCGGCTCCAGGACGCATCGGCGCCCGCGAGCCCGCAAGCGGGAGTCACAGCGACCTGGGTCCGCAGCATCGTGCGCGCAAATCCGAGCCGGTCGATCAGCGTCACCGCAGGTCGGGCGAGGTCGCGCCACGTGGCAGGCACGGCGGGAGCGTCGGTCGGGACGAGGCCCAGTGCCAGCTCCTTGCCCGCGTCGAGCAACTCGCCGATGCCGTCCAGGTCCGCGGACGCCAGCTGTGACACGTCCAGACCCACCGCGCGGGCACTGCTGCGCCGCAGGAGGTCGGTGGGCAGACCCGCGGAACAGCAATGCACCATGGTCACCGCGCCGCAGCCCGCGAGCGCGGCCTCGAGCACGGCGAGAGCCTCCGGTTCCGGCATCGCCCGCACGGTCTCGAGCCGCGATCGACCGGACAGTGTGCCCGCCAGCACGGCGGGCAGTCGCGGCTCGTCGAACTGGACCAACACCTGCGCGCCGAGACGTCGGGTGACTTCCGCGGCGTGCCGCGCGAGTCCCTCGCCCAGCGATTCGGCGAAGTCGCGCACCGCACCCGGGTCGGTGAGCACGCGCCGGCCGGTGCCGAGTTCAACCTCGGCCGCCAGCGTGAGAGGGCCGACCGACTGCACCTTCACCACGTGGTCGGCGCCGACGAGGCCCGCACTCTCCCACGCCTCCTCGAGGGCGTCGAGATCCTGGTTCAGGAGGTCGGTCGCCCGCTTGGCGACCGAGCCGCGACGCTGCACCACGCGGTAGGCCGTCGTGGACACGTCCAGTTGCAGATCCACGAGCAGAGCGCTGGCGCGTCCGATCATGTCGGCGCCGAGCCCGCGGGCGGGCAGTTCGACCAGGTGCGGGAGCCGGCCGAGTTCGCCGAGGACGACCGTGGCGGCTTCACGCGGATCGGTGCCCGGCCACGAGCCGACGCCGGTGACGGCTCCGGCCAGTGAGATACCTTGCGTCACTGCGTGTTCGGACGCGCGTCGGTACCCGAGATGGTTCCGCTGCCCAGCACGATGTCGCCTGCCGCGTCGGTCCGGTACAGCACGACCGCCTGCCCCTTCGCGACGCCGGTGAGCGGTTCGCGCAGCGAGATACCGATGCCGCCGTCGACCGCTTCGGCGACGGCCTCGGCGAGTCCGCCGTGGGCCCGCACCTGGACGGTGCATTCGACCGGTCCGGCCGGCGTGCTCCCGGATGTCCACACGGCGCGGTCCGCCGTGATGGCGTGCACCTCGAGGTTGCGTGCGGAACCCACACGGACGGTGCCGGTGTCGGGCTCGATCGACGTCACGTACCGCGGTTGCCCGTCGACTGCGGGACCCTGGACGCCGAGGCCCTTCCGCTGGCCGATCGTGAAACCGTGCACGCCTTCGTGTTCCGCGAGCACCTCACCCGAATCGGCGTCGACGACACTGCCCGGACGGACACCGATGCGGGCGCCCAGGAATGCGCGGGTGTCACCGGACGGGATGAAGCAGATGTCGTGGCTGTCGGGCTTGTTCGCCACGGCGAGGCCACGTTCGGTGGCCTCCTCCCGGATCCGGTCCTTCGGGGTGTCACCCACCGGGAACATCGCCCGCGACAGCTGCTCGGCGGTGAGCACACCGAGCACGTACGACTGATCCTTGCCCGCGTCGACGGCACGGCGCAGCACGCCGTTCTCGAGCTGCGCGTAGTGGCCGGTGGCCACCGCGTCGAACCCGAGGGCGATCGCACGGTCCGCGAGGGCCGCGAACTTGATCTTCTCGTTGCACCGCAGGCACGGGTTGGGGGTCTCCCCCGCGGCGTACGACGCCACGAAGTCGTCGATCACGTCTTCCTTGAAGCGGTCGGCGAAATCCCAGACGTAGAACGGGATTCCGAGCACGTCCGCGGCACGCCGGGCATCACCGGCGTCCTCCTTGGAGCAGCAGCCCCGGGATCCGGTCCGCAGCGTGCCTGGCTCGGCGGACAGTGCGAGATGCACTCCCACCACGTCGTGTCCGGCAGCGACCGCCCGTGCCGCCGCCACAGCGGAATCCACGCCGCCACTCATGGCCGCCAGTACTCGCATCAACGATCCCCTCCACGCGCTCCGACACCTGCGAGCCCGGCGGCGCGGGCCCGCTCCACAACTTGCGGCAGTGCCGCGATGACTGCATCCACGTCCGCGACCGTCGACGTGTGCCCGAACGAGAAGCGCAACGATCCCCGCGCGGTCGCGGAATCCACGCCCATCGCGGTCAGGACGTGGCTCGGGCGAGCGACTCCGGCGGTACACGCCGAGCCGGTCGAACACTCGATCCCGGCGGCGTCGAGCAGCATCAGCAGCGAATCGCCCTCGCAGCCGGGGAACGTGAAGTGCGCGTTGCCCGGCAGTCGCGCGCTGCCCACCGGCCCGTTCAGCACGGCGCCGGGAACGATCTCGCCGACGCGCTCGATCAGGCGGTCGCGCAGGACGGTCAGTTCCGCCGCGCGGGAGTCGAGGTCGGCGGTCGCGGCGTGCAGCGCCGCCGCCATGCCGACGACACCCGCCGTGTCCGGGGTGCCCGAACGCAGGTCGCGTTCGTGTCCCCCGCCGTGCAGCAGCGGCACACACGGCACCTGCCGTCCCAGCAGTAGTGCACCGACGCCCTGCGGTCCGCCGACCTTGTGCGCGGCGATGCTCAGCGCGGACAGCCCGCTCGCAGCGAAGTCCACGGGGATGTGCGTGACGGCCTGAACGGCGTCACTGTGCATCGGCACACCGAACTCGGCCGCGACCGCGGCGAGTTCGGTGATCGGCATGATCGTGCCGACCTCGTTGTTGGCCCACATGATCGTGACCAGGGCCGTCTCGCCCGCATGGACGGCGAGTTCGTCGCGCAGCGTCTGCGGGGACACCCGGCCCAGTTCGTCGACGGGCAGCCACGTGACCTGAGCACCCTCGTGCTTCTCGAGCCACTCCACCGCGTCGAGAACCGCATGGTGCTCGACGGAACTGGCGAGAATCCGCACCCGGCCGGGGTCGGCGTCGCGCCGGGCCCAGAAGATGCCCTTGACGGCGAGGTTGTCGCTCTCGGTGCCACCGGAGGTGAAGATGACCTCGGACGGCCTGGCACCGAGGTCGGCGGCGATGGACTCGCGGGCCTCCTCGATGCGACGGCGGGCGGCGCGCCCGGAACCGTGCAGCGAGGACGCATTGCCTACGGTCCTGAAGATGTCGGTCATCGCCCGGACGGCTGCGGGCACCATGGGAGTGGTGGCTGCGTGGTCCAGGTAGACGGGGTGATCGGCACTGCGGGCAGAGGTCATGACGTGACCAGGATAGCTCAGGCGACGAGACGCTCCGCCGCCTCGATGCCCGCGGCCGCCGTCCCGACCGCACCCTGCAGCGGATCGACGATGTCGTGCGCTGCGAGATCGATCCGTTCGTCGCCTCGTGCGGCGCGCTCACACCGGGCCGCCAGATCGCGACGGCACTCCCCCGGATACTCGATCGGCGCCAGCCGGACCTCCGCGGTGACACCCTTCTGACGGATGATGCGCCGGATCGACTGACCGATCGTCTCCTCGCCCACGAAGCACGGCCCGGTCGTCAGCTCCCCGCCCCGGCCGGTGTACCGCAGCGAGATCGGCTGGACGGGGCATTCCGCGTCGATCGCCGCCTGAAACAGCGCGGGCCGGAAGCCGCCGTACGCCCGTCCGCACCACGTGGTGCCCTCCGGGAACGCCACGACTCGTTCGCCGCCGCGCAGCCTGCCCGCCGTCGTCGCCACCGTGTCCGGGAGCGCCCGCAGGCTCTGCCGCTCGATCGGGACGACCCTCATCCGCCGCGCGAGCGACCCCAGAACCGGCCAGTCCAGCAGATCCCCGCGGGCGACGAAGTTCGCCGGTCCGATCGCGCTGAGCACCAGCACGTCGGTCCACGACACGTGGCCGGCCACCACCAGGATCCCGCCGGTGTGGCGGCGCTTTCCGCGATGATCTACGACGACGAGTCGAATTCCCACGCAGCGCAACAGGATCGCCGCGTACCGCCGCTGCAGTCCGGTCCGCCACGACCGGGGCAGCAGCCATCCCGCGGTCAGGAGCGGCGCCGTCGCCAGGGCCGACACCACGAGGCACCACCGAACGACCACGGTCGGGGTCGACACACCGTTCGCCTCGGCGGGCAGACATCCAGCGCCGCACGGACTCGACGGCATCCACGAGTGCACGGTCACCTCGGTCGACTCGGACACGGCCGTGCTCATGCCCGTGCCCCCGCCTCGAGAGTGGCCGACGCCGACCGCAGCCGTTCGAGGTACCGCTCGTTGGCGCCGTGCAGTCCCTGCAGGGCGACGAAGTCGGCGACACCGAACTCCGGATCGTGCGCGGGCTCACCACACACCTTGGCCCCGAGGCGCAGGTAGCCCCGGAGCAGCGGCGGCAGGGTCGGCCGGGCGGGCGGCTCGATCTCGTCGAGCGACCGCCCGTCGACGCGCACCGGGTTCCTGGGCACGGCCCGCGCGGCCGGGTCGTTGCCGTACTTGCGGAGCAGCAGATCACGGACCCCGCGGACGTTGGAACCGGCGACGGCGTCCGGATGCTCCCGCATCGGCACGGAGACGCACCCCATGACCCATTCGTATCCGGTGAGTTGCAGGTAGTGGAGGATGCCGGCCCACATCAGGCTCAGGACCGAACCGGAGCGGTGGTCGGGGTCGACGCACGCCCGGCCCATCTCGACGATGCGGTTGCCGACGGGGTCCAGAGCGGAGATGTCGAATTCGGTTGCGGTGTAGTAGCCGTCGGCCTGGGCAGCGGCGTCGGGTGGGAGCATGCGGTAGCACCCGACGAACTCGCCCGACTCCTCGTGGCGGACGAGGAGGTGGTCGCAGAAGTCGTCGAACCGGTCGGCGTCGAGGGCATCCGCGTGTGCGGGGACGGAGAATCCGGGTTCGGAGGCGAACACGCGGTAGCGCAGCCGCTGGGCGGCCACGCGGTGTTCGCGGTCGGACGAAACGACCAGGGAGTATCGGGGCGTGGTTACAACAGAATCGGCGGTCTCACTCGGTGCGCGGAGAACTGACGAAGTTGTCATGGCGCAGGTTTACCGAGCAGGGGCGGCGCGGGGGCATCGCCCGGGTGTCGTGTCGATGCAGCCCGGATGAACGACGGAAGATACGACGGCGGCCCCGCTCCCTCGAAGGGAACGGGGCCGCCATCGGTCCGGAATCAGCCCTTGTGGGCCTTGACAGCCTCGGTGAGCTGCGGAGCGACCTTGAACAGGTCGCCGACGATGCCGTAGTCCGCGATCTCGAAGATCGGGGCTTCCTCGTCCTTGTTCACGGCGACGATGGTCTTCGACGTCTGCATACCTGCGCGGTGCTGGATGGCACCGGAGATGCCGAGCGCGATGTACAGCTGCGGGGAGACCGTCTTACCGGTCTGACCGACCTGGAACTGGCCCGGGTAGTAGCCCGAGTCGACCGCGGCACGCGAGGCACCGACAGCGGCACCCAGCGAGTCGGCGAGTTCCTCGACGACGGAGAACTTGTCGGCGCTGCCGACCCCGCGGCCACCGGAGACGACGACGGTAGCCTCGGTCAGCTCGGGGCGGTCGCCACCGACGATCGGATTACGCGAGGTGATCTTGACGGCGCCCTCGTCCTGGGCCGGAACCTCGACGGAGACCTGCTCGCCTGCGCCTGCTTCGGGCTTCGCCTCGATGGCACCCGGGCGGACCGAGATGACCGGGACGTCGCCGTTGGCCTTGGCCTCGACGGTGAACGCGCCACCGAAGATGGAGTGCACGGCGCTGCCGTCGGACTTCACGTCGACGACGTCGACGAGCAGGCCGGAGCCGATGCGGGCAGCAAGACGTCCGGAGACCTCCTTGCCCTCGACGCTGGCGGCGGTGATGACCGCAGCCGGGGCGGCCGACTCGACGAGCGACGCGAGCACGTCGACCTTCGGGGTGACCAGGTAGCCGTCGATGTCGTCGGACTCGGCGACGTAGATCTTGGCCGCGCCTGCGGCGGCGAGGCCCTCGGCCAGCTTGTCGGCGGTACCGGCGGGACCGGTGACCACTGCGGCCGGCTCACCGAGCGCGCGAGCGGCGGTGATGAGTTCGGTGCTGACCTTCTTCAGCGCACCCTCTGCGTGCTCGACGAGCACCAGTACTTCTGCCATGTCTAACTCTCCCTGTATGTGTCTGCTGGTCTGTAGAGGGGCGCGATCAGATGATCTTCTGGCCCACGAGGTAGGCAGCGATCTTGCTGCCGCCGTCGCCCTCGTCGACGATGCGCTCACCAGCGGTACGCGGGGGCTTGGGGGTGGAAGCGGTGACGGTGGTGCCCGCGTTGGCGACACCGACGGTCTCCGGGTCGACACCGAGGTCGGCCAGCGTGTAGACGAGAACTTCCTTCTTCTTCGCGGCCATGATGCCCTTGAAGGAGGGGAAGCGGGGCTCGTTGATCTTCTCGGTGACGCTGACGATGACCGGCAGGCTCGCCTCGAGGCCGAAGAGGCCCTCGTCGGTCTCGCGCTCGCCGGTGGCGGTGCCGTCGGCGACCGTGAGCTTGCGCAGCTGCGTGAGCTGCGGGATGCCCAGGTACTCGGCGATGATGGCCGGAACAGCGCCGACGCGGCCGTCGGTGGCCTCGTTACCGGCGATGATCAGGTCGGCAGGCTCTTCGTTCTCGAACGTGATCTGCCCGAGTGCCGCGGCCAGGGTCCACGCGGTCTGCACCGCGTCGGAGCCGTGGAGGGCCGGGTCGTTGATGTGCACTGCCTTGTCGGCACCCATGGACAGGGCCTTGCGGATGGCGTCGGTGGCGCGGTCCGGACCTGCGGAGAGGACGGTCACCTCGCCGCCCTGAGCCTCCTTGATCAGGAGCGCTTCTTCGACGGCGCGCTCGTTGATCTCGTCGAGCACTGCATCGGCGGCCTCGCGGTCAAGCGTGTAGTCACCGTCAGTCAGCTTGCGCTCGGACCACGTGTCGGGGACCTGCTTGATCAAAACAACGATGTTCGTCATGGGTCTTCGTCGACCTCCTGTGTGTTCTTGCGTGGTTATCGTGAGTTGCTCCGCGTGGGCCGAGCTCCCGTTTTCGATATTTCGTCGCACGATTGCTCTGCGACAGATTACCCCACGTTAAGTTACCCGTCGGTAACTTACGTGAAAGTCTCGTTCACCATAACGGCCGAAAGCGCATTTCATCCCTGTGATGTAGACCACCTGGACGAGCGACCTTGCCGGTGGCACTAACCTCGCACCGGTGAGCGAATCATTTGTCGGCGACCGCGAGGACGCACCGCTGCCCCCGCTCGGTCACGAGCAATTGCCAACGACCGGAGACGAGCAACTGCCCCTCACGGGCGAGCGGACCGTGCCCGGGATCCCCGAGGAGAACTACTGGTTCCGGCGTCACGAGGTGGTCTACCGCGACCTCCTCCCCCGCTGCGCGGGACGCCGGGTGCTCGAGGCCGGATCCGGAGAAGGCTACGGCGCCAACATGATTGCCGATGTGGCACAGAGTGTCACCGGACTCGACTACGACATCTCCGCGGTCGAACACGTGCGTGCGCGGTACCCCCGCGTCGACATGCTGCACGGCAACCTCGCGGAACTTCCCCTCGACGACGAATCCGTCGACACCGTCGTCAATTTCCAGGTGATCGAACACCTGTGGGACCAGGCCCAATTCCTGCGCGAATGCTTCCGGGTGCTGACGCCCGGAGGGGAACTGCTCGTCAGCACACCCAACCGCATCACGTTCTCGCCGGGCCGCGACACACCCCTCAATCCGTTCCACACCCGCGAACTCGACGCGGCCGAGCTGACCGTACTGCTCGAGGAGGCCGGGTTCACGGTCGCCCTCATGACCGGCGTCCATCACGGCGATCGGCTGAGGTCCCTCGACGCCAAGCACGGCGGCTCGTTCATCGGCGCGCAGATCGACCGCGCACTCGCCGGTGAACCGTGGCCCGACGAACTGACCCGCGACGTCGAGGGCATCACCGTCGACGATTTCGCCCTGCACGAGGGCGACATCGACGACAGCCTCGACCTGGTGGCCGTCGCGGTGAAGGATCCTGTTCGGTGACCGAAACCGACAACCGCACCGGAGCGGGCGACGCGACGGAACCGGGCATGTTCTGCCTGGTTCTGCACTCTCACCTGCCCTGGCTCGCCAACCACGGTCGGTGGCCGGTGGGCGAGGAGTGGCTGTACCAGTCGTGGGCGGCGTCGTACCTCCCCCTCACCGCGATGCTGCGGCGGCTGTCCGACGAGGGTCGCTCGCATCTGCTGACCCTCGGCATCACCCCCGTTCTCGCAGCTCAGCTCGATGATCCGCACTCTCTCGCGGGAATGCATCACTGGCTCGGGAACTGGCAGATCCGCGCGCACGAGGCGGCAGGCCTGCCCGACGAGGCGCACCGCGATCTCGGTGCCCGCGAGCACCGCGCCTCCGCCGCCGCACTCGCCGACTTCGAGCTGCGCTGGCTGCACGGCGGCTCACCGGTACTGCGCGACCTTCTCGACCGCGAGGCGTTCGAACTGCTCGGCGGGCCGCTGGCCCACCCGTTCCAGCCGCTGCTCGACCCGCGGTTGCGCGCCTTCTCCCTTCGCGAGGGGCTCGCCGACGCCACCGCGCGGTGGAACTGCACACCGACAGGTATCTGGGGGCCCGAATGCGGGTACACCCCCGGCATGGAGACCGGATACGCCGAGGCGGGCGTCACTCATTTCATGGTCGACGGTCCCGCCCTGCGCGGCGACACGTCGCTCGGCAGGCCGGTCCGTGAGTCCGACGTCGTCGCGTTCGGACGCGACCTGCAGGTGAGCTACCGGGTGTGGTCGCCGAAATCGGGCTATCCCGGGCACGGCGCCTACCGCGACTTCCACACGTACGACCACGACACGGGTCTCAAACCGGCCCGGGTCACCGGCCGCACGGTCGACTCGGCCGACAAGGCGCCGTACGACCCCGCCCTCGCGACGGCCGCGGTCGATCGGCACGTGGCCGACTTCGTCGCCACCGTCCGCAAGCGGCTGCGCGCCGAGTCCGAGCGCATCAGGCGGCCCGCTCTCGTCGTCGCGGCGTTCGACACGGAACTGTTCGGGCACTGGTGGCACGAGGGCCCCGAGTGGCTCGAGAAGGTGCTGCGCGCGCTGCCCGAGGCCGGAATTCGGGTCGGCACCCTCGACGACGCCCGCAGTCAGGGCTACGTGGGCGAACCCGTCCAGCTCGAGAACTCGTCGTGGGGATCCGGCAAGGATTGGCGGGTATGGGCCGGCGATCAGGTCTCGGACCTGGTGCAACTCAACTCCGAGGTGGTCGCGACCGCCCTCGACACCGTCGACAAGACTCGCGACGCCGACACCGCCCCAGGACGTCCCGCGCTCCGGAGCCGCGTGAACGATCAGATACTGCGGGAGGCACTCATGACGGTGTCGAGCGACTGGGCGTTCATGGTCAGCAAGGATTCGGCGGCCGGGTATGCCCGCGACCGGGCACACAAGCACGCGCACGCCACCCGCGAGATCGCCGCCGCGGTCTCGGCGGGCAAGGACGTGGCCGCGAACCGGCTCGCAGAGGGATGGAACCGCGCCGACGGCCTGTTCCCCGGGCTCGACGCGCGGCGTCTGCCCGGCAGGGACCACCGGCTGACGGGCACCGAGGGAGGGGCGTCGTGAAGATCCTGATTGTGTCGTGGGAGTACCCACCCGTCGTGGTCGGCGGTCTCGGCCGCCACGTCCACCACCTGGCCACCGAACTCGCAGCGGCCGGACACGAAGTGGTGGTGCTGTCGCGACGACCGTCGGGCACCGACGCCTCCACCCATCCCACCGTCACCCACATCGAGGACGGCGTCCTCGTGGTCGCCGTCGCCGAGGACCCCGCGCACTTCGTCTTCGGCGAGGACATGCTGGCGTGGACACTCGCGATGGGGCACGCGATGGTGCGGGCCGGTGTCGCCCTGCACAAGCCGGGTGTCGGGGAGGGCTGGCAGCCGGACGTGGTGCACGCGCACGACTGGCTCGTGGCGCACCCGGCCATCGCGTTGGCCGAATTCTACGACGTCCCTTTGGTTTCCACGCTCCACGCCACCGAGGCCGGGCGGCACAGCGGTTGGGTCTCCGGCCGGATCAACCGGCAGGTGCATTCGGTGGAATGGTGGCTGGCCAACGAATCCGATGCGCTCATCACCTGTTCCGCGTCGATGCAGGACGAAGTGACCACACTCTACGGTCCGCAGCTCCCGCCGATCACGGTGATCCGCAACGGAATCGACCTCACCACCTGGAGCTTCCGCGAGCGCGCGCCGCGGTCCGGACCGCCGAAACTTCTGTTCGTCGGCCGCCTCGAATACGAGAAGGGTGTGCAGGACGCCATCGCCGCGCTTCCCCGCATCCGCCGCAGCCACCCCGGGACGACCCTGTCGATCGCCGGTGAGGGCACCCAGTTCACCTGGCTCTACCAGCAGGCCCGCACCCATCGCGTCGCCCGTGCCGTGAACTTCCTCGGCAACCTCGACCACATCGAGCTGCACGGGTGGCTGCACGGCGCCGACGCGATCGTCCTGCCCAGCCGGTACGAGCCGTTCGGCATCATCGCACTCGAGGCCGCCGCCTCCGGAACCCCGCTCGTGGCGTCCACCGCCGGCGGCCTCGGTGAAGCGGTCGTCGACGGGGAGACCGGCATGTCGTTCCAGCCGGGCGACGTCACCGGGCTCACGTCCGCGGTCCGGGAGGTCCTCGACGACCCGGCCGGGGCCCAGCAGCGTGCGGTGGCCGCGCGCGACCGTCTCACCGCCGATTTCGACTGGCACACGGTGGCCGAGGACACCGTCCACGTCTACGCGGGCGCCAAGCGTCGCGTGCGGCACCCGTTGGCGAGGCCGGAGATTCCCGAGCGTCCGCTGCCCGGTCGCTGACGAGGCCCTCAGTCCGTGCGTGCCCGCCGGATCCGGATCGGACCCCGTGCCGATCCCGGATCCACCACGGCGCCCTTCTGAGTGACCTCGACCTCCCCGGCGTCGGCCAGACGCCGGGCGGCCTCCCGAACCGGTTCCATGAGGGGTCGCCAGTCATCGGGTGCGACGGCGCGCGCGACATCCGACGGGCAGATGCTCGCACTCTCGGAACGGGTGTCGAGGAGCGCCCGGATGCGCTCCTCCAGTTCGCTGTCCGACACCGTCATGATGCCGACTATGCCACCGCGTCGGTCAGTTCTCCTGCGCCGCCTTCTTCCGGGCGATGTCTTCGAGGGCCGCGATGTACTTCGCGCGTTCGGACGCGCCTGCGTCCCACTCGGCCTTGCGGTTCTTCACGGGCTTGGCGGGCGACCCGACGGCGATGCTGAAGTCCGGGATGTCGCCCTTCACCACGGCATGCGCGCCGAGGACGCAGCCTCGCCCCACCCGCGTGTTGCGGAGAACCGTGACCTTGGCCGCCACCCACGTGTCGGGTCCGATGCGGACCGGGCCCTTCACGATGCCCTGATCCTTGATCGGGACGTTCACGTCGTCCATGCGGTGATCGAAATCCGTGATGTAGCACCAGTCGGCCACGAGCGTCGACGCACCGATCTCGATGTCGAGGTACGCGTTGACGACGTTGTCCTTGCCGAAGACCACCTTGTCGCCGATGCGCAGCGAACCCTCGTGGCAGCGGATCGCATTGCCGTCGCCGATGTGTACCCAGCGGCCGATCTCGAGCCGCGACAGGTCGGGGGTCGAATGGATCTCCACCCGCTTGCCGAGGAACACCATGCCGCGCAGGATCACGTGCGGGTTGGCCAGCTTGAACTTCGCGAGCCGGTAGTACCGCACGAGGTACCACGGCGTGTACGCCTTGTTCGCCAGCACCCATCGCAGCGAGTCGCGTGTCAGGAAGCGGGCCTGCTCGCTGTCGCTCCGCCGGGATCCTCGCCACCTCGTACGCAACGGTGCGCCCCACATGCTCGTCATAGCCTGTCAGCCTACGTTCACGGCTCGCGCCTCCGTTCGGGTGTGTCCGGACTCCGACACCCGCATCGGGGTGTGCCGATCGGCGCAGCCTCGGCGGGATAGTCTCTGGGCCGAGCGTTATCGAAGACGAGGAGATGTAATGCGGCGGGTCCTACGTTCGTCAGTACTGGCGCTGGCGACGATCTCGGCTGTCGTCCTCAGCGGCTGCAGCAGCGGGCCGCAGGTCGACGACATCTTCTCCGCAGGCGGGTGGCCCGGCATGCACGCCGACGCCCGCAATAGCGACACCAGCCCCGTCACCGGTTCCCGCGACCTCTCCTTCGCCTGGTCGCGCCCACTCGGCGGCCCGGTGGCGAACTACGCGTCGGTGGCCGCCAGCGGCCAGATCTTCATCACGGCCCGCACCGAGAAGGGCTGCAACCTCTTCTCCTACCAGATGGACACCGGCCGCAAACGCTGGTGCCGTCAACTCGCGCCGGGTGTCGTGGCGTCCACGCCCGTCGTCGACGGCGCCGCCAACGTGTACGTGGGCGAGAACGGCGCCATCAACTCGTTCAACGAGTACGGCCAGCTGCGTTGGCGCACACCGGTGGTCGGGACACCGCTGTCGGCGCAGTTCACCGGCGACGGCAATCTCCTCTTCATCACCCAGCTCGGCCAGATCAACGTCGTGAACACGCAGACCGGTCAGAAGGTCGTGGCACCGTACGATCTCGTCCCGCCGCCGTCCGTCGCCGAAGGCGCGAACGTCGACATCCTGCCCGACGACAAGGGCCTCAGCGGCTGCTTCTTCGGCTCCCCCGACTGCCCGGTGGCCAACATGCCGGCCATCGACCTCGAGTCCGGCAAGTTCTATTTCACGTTCTTCGCGCCCGGTGCTCCCGAGGCGGAACTCGTCGCGATGAAGTACTCCGGCGGCGACAACCCCGCGATCACCCAGGAATGGTCCAGCGACACTCTGCCGGGCGGCAGCGCGTCTAGCCCCGATCTGTCGGCCGACGGCTCCGTCGTCTACACCAACGACAACTGGGGCACGTTGTGGGCGATCGATTCTGCGACCGGCGATCCGAAGTGGAGTTACGACATCGGGTACGCCGCCGCCGGCAGCCCCTCGACGTCCGCGGACGGTCTGATCATCCCCGCGGGCGGACTCGACGGCCACCTCCTGGCGTTGCAGGACAAGGGCGATCACGCCGAACCGGTCTGGGAGCGAAAGGATCTGCTGCAGCTGGGCGTCCCGGCACAGACAGCCGGGTCCACCGGTTACGCGGTGGTCCGCGAGGGTACGGACGGACTGGCGATGCTCACGTTCGACACCGGGACCGGCGAAACCCTCGACCAGGACACCCTGCCCGGGGCGAAGGGATTCACGGTCGGCACGTCCGTCGGACCGAAGGGCGAAGTCCTCACGCCAACACTGCTCGGGGAGCTGTTCGTCCTCCGCTGACCCGTGAGTACTTATTAACGTCCGGCGGTTGACAAGTACTCACGGGCGCGAAGCGCAGATGAAGGCGACGCCCGCTCTGCCGATCCGCGTGATCACCACACTGAGCGAACGACTTCCGCGCAACTTCAGTTTCGGACGCAGGACCGCGGGATCGACGTCGACGCCGCGCACGAGGATCTCGGCCACCCCGCAGTCGTGACGCGCCAGGTCCTGCCGCAGCGACTTCTCCGAATACTTCACCTGTTCGAGAATGCGGAAGCCCCGCACGCCCTCGGGAACCGAATCGCCGGTGAGATAGGCGATCCGGGGATCCAGCTGCCACAGTCCGTGCCGGGCGGCGTAGTGCCGCACCAGGCCCGCACGCACGACGGCCCCGTCCGGGTCGACGATCCATTCCCCCGGCGCGCGTTCGGGGATGTCGTCGTCCTCGGCGTCCGTCACCGTCCACGCGGTTCCGCCCGAGCCGAGGACGCTCGCCCGCCGGGTGACACCGCCTCCGGACAGTCCCGGCGACCACAGGCACGCCTCGCGCACGCCGCCGTCGAGCGACACCACCTCCACCTCGCCGTCCCAGCCGAGCCGGTCGAAGTCGAGTCCGGGTGCGCACTTCACCGCGAGGTCCCGTCCGCGGTACGCGTCGATCAGATCCGGCAGCGGCGGTTCCAGCGCGGCGGGGTCGTGCGTGCGCCTGCCACCGGACCGTCGCGCCGGATCCGCGAGCACGACGGTGCCGCGCGTGCACGGGACGAGCGCGTCGGCGCGGAGAACGGCCGCCCCGGGAACGTTGTGCTGCGCCATCAGGAGCCGGATCGGGTCGAGGTCGCTGCCGATCACGGTCGCCGCCGTCCCGACCACCGCGTCCAGTTCGGCACCGATGGAACATGTGACGTCGTGGACGTCCCGGTCCTTCAGCCGCATCGCACGATGTGCGGCGACCGCACGCGGCGTCGCCTGTTGCAGGGCGTCGTCCGTGAAGAACCAGGTTTCGGTGCCGGGAAGTTTGGCGGCCGCCTTCCGCCGCAACAGCACGGTCTCCACCAGCAACGCCACGTGTGAGCCGAAACGCGTACGCGCCCGGCCGATGTCGGCCAGGCGCGTAGACGTGGTCAGTGCGAAGCCGTCCACTTCCGCGAGAGCGGCTTCCCCGTCCGGGCTCTGCAGGAACTCCACGTCCGCGGCAGTGAACGCATAGCCCAATTCAGTTGCCGGGCTTCACGCCGGTGATCATGACGTTGTAGAAGAATCCCCGCGGCACCACGTGCCGGAGAACCTTCTCGTCGACCCAGCTGAGCGTCTTCCATCCGGTGAACGCGAAACGCCCCCAGCCCCAGCCCAGCTTCTCCGGGGGCACAGCGGCCTCGAACGTGCGGACGGGCCACCCGAGCAGAGCGGCGGCGAATTCCTCGGTGGCCGCGTGAACCTGCTCGGCGCCTGCCGATTTCGCGATATTCTCGAGGTCGCTCGGATCGAACGTGTGAAGGTCGACGACGGCCTCGAGCGCGGCCGCGCGGGAGGACTCGTCCAATTCCGCCTGCGGGCGCCGCCAGTCGGCGAGGAACGGCAACTTGGTGACCCGGGTGGTGACCTCCCACGTCGCGCGACCCAGCCAGCGGGCGTAGAAGTTGCCGATCGTGGTCGGCTCACCGGCGAACACGAAACGCCCGCCCGGCTTCAGGACGCGGAGAACCTCGCGCAGCGACTGCTCCACGTCCGGGATGTGATGCAGGACCGCGTGTCCCACGACGAGGTCGAACGTGTCGTCCTCGTACGGGATGGTTTCCGCGTCGGCGACGCGGCCGTCGACGGACAATCCCAGGCCCTCGGCGTTGCGGAGGGCCACCTTCACCATGCCGGGCGACAGATCGGTGACCGAACCGGTCTTCGCGACTCCACCCTGCATCAGGTTGAGGAGGAAGAACCCGGTGCCGCAGCCCAGTTCGAGTGCCCGCTCGTAGGGCAGCGGCTGATCGCCCGCGACGGCGTCGAAACGCCCGCGCGCGTAGTCGATGCACCGCTCGTCGTACGAGATCGACCACTTCTCGTCGTACGTCTCGGCTTCCCAGTCGTGGTAGAGCACCTGGGCGAGTTTCGTGTCCTTCAGCGCTGCCTCTACCTCTTCGGCGGTGGCGTGCGGATGAGGAGCTGGGTCGTCATGGGCGCTTGCAGTCATGCGGCAAATCCTACTCGCTGGTAAGAGTGAACAGGTTCTAGTTTCGGGCTCCAGACTACTCGCCCGTGAACCGAGCCTTACCTGGGCCGTTCTCGATGAACGATTCCATCCCGATCTTGCGGTCCTGGGTGGCGAACAGCGAGGTGAACAGCTGACGCTCCACCGCGAGCCCCGTACCCAGATCGACGTCCAGCCCACGGTCGACGGCGGCCTTCGCCGCGGCAAGGGCGCGGCCCGCTCCCTTCGTGAACTGCGACGCCCACGTGCGGGCCGCCTCGTACACGTCGTCCGGCGCCACCACCTCGTCGACCAGACCGATCGCAAGAGCCTCCTCGGCGTCGACGAACCGGCCGGTGAACAGCAGGTCCTTGGCCTTGGAGGGTCCGATCAGCCGGGCGAGACGCTGGGTGCCGCCCCCACCGGGGATGATGCCGAGCAGGATCTCCGGCACGCCGAGCTTGGCGTTGTCGCCCGCGATCCGCCGGTCCGCCGACAGCGCGACCTCCAGGCCGCCGCCGAGCGCGTACCCCGTGATGGCGGCGACGGTGGGCTTCGGGATCTCGGAGACCGCCGCGAGGTCCGACTGCAGGTCGCCGATCACGTCGGCCATCTGCCCGAAGTTCATCTCGGACATTTCCTTCACGTCCGCGCCCGCGGCGAAGACCTTCTCGCCGCCGTAGACGATGACGGCCTTCACGTCGGAATTGACGGTCGCCTCCCGCGCCGCCGCCCGCAACTCCTGCTGAACCTGACGGTTCAGGGCGTTCATCGGGGGGCGCGCGAGCCGGATCGTGCCGATGCCTTCGGATACCTCGAGAGTGACAAACTCAGCCATGAGGCAAAAGGCTACTTGTCTGCCTCCGACCCGGTTTCGCGGCCCGCCGCATCGCGATCAGTCGCGGGACGCCCACGGATGCGGACCGGCTTCGTAGTAGCCGTCCTGTCCCGGGAACTCCACGCGGAGCTGCTCCTCGTCCGTGATGAGCGTCGGCAGGATCACCGGGATCTCCGGCTCCGCGGCCAGCACCTCCGCGACCGAGCCGAACGCGCTGAGCGCCGTGAGCTGACTCCACGTCGGGGGCAGCAGGATGCTGCCGCCGCCCTGCCAGTGCGCGAGCGCCGCGGCCGGACTCTGCCATTGCACGTCCTCGGCCTCGGACGTCGCGCCGTCCGCGATCTGGCCGTGCGGTGCGGCGGCGACGAAGAAACGGGTGTCGTAGCGGCGGCCCTCGCCGACCGGGGTGATCCAGTTCGCCCAGGGCCTCAGCAGGTCGGCCCGCAGGACGAGGTCCTCACGCTTCAGGAAGTCGCTGAACGACAGTTCGCGCTTCTCGAGCTGTGTGCGGGACTGCGCGTAACGGGACGTGTCCGCCACGACCGTGTCCGCGCTCGGTCCCGCGAGAAGCACGCCGCATTCCTCGAACGTCTCGCGCACCGCCGCGCACACCAGGGCCTTCGCGCGTGCCGCGTCGGTCGAGAACCGCCCGGCCCACCAGTCGACGGACGGTCCCGCCCAGTCGACCTCTGCGTCGGCGTCCGACGGGTCGACGCCGCCGCCGGGGAACACGGTCATGCCGCCGGCGAACGCCATCCCCTTCACCCGGCGGAGGAGGAACACCTCGATACCCGGCGCCGCGACGTCTGCCGCGGCGTCGACGTCTGCCGCGGCGTCACGGATGAGGATGACGGTGGACGCGTCCTTGGGTGCCACGTCGGTACTGTCGCGGGGCGCCTGCTCTTGCTTCGAGACCATGTCTCGGAACCTACGCCGCCGGGTGACGCGGGTCGCAGTCGGTCCCCCGGTGTGACCGCCGGTCCTCAGCCCCGCCGGTGCGCGCCGGGGACGCGTGTCCGCCGCGCGAAGAACCGGCCGTCGACCTTGTCCAGGCTGATGGACTGGCTGAACGCCTCGCTGAGGTTCTCGGCCGTGATGACCTGATCCAGGAGCCCCTGCGAGACCACCTCCCCCTCCTTGAGGAGCAGTGCATGAGTGAATCCCGGCGGGATCTCCTCGACGTGGTGGGTGATGAGGACCGTCGCGGGGGCGTCGGGGTCGGCGGCGAGGTCGGTGAGGCGCGCGACGAGTTCCTCGCGCCCACCGAGGTCGAGACCGGCGGCGGGCTCGTCGAGCAGCAGCAGTTCCGGGTCGGTCATCAGCGCACGGGCGATGAGGACGCGTTTGCGCTCGCCCTCGGACAGGGTGCCGTACGTGCGCTTGGCGAGGTGCTCGGCGCCGAGGCTCTCGAGCATCTCGACGGCACGGTCGGTGTCCATATCGTCGTAGCGCTCACGCCAGCGTCCGAGTACCGCGTAGCCGGCGGAGACGACGAGATCGGTCACGACCTCCTCGGACGGCACCCGGTTGGCGAGTGCCGAGGAGGACAGTCCGATCCGCGGTCGCAGTTCGTTGATGTCGACGCGGCCGAGCCTTTCGCCGAGGAGGTAGGCGCTTCCGCTCGTGGGATGCAGTTCGGCGGCCGCGATCCGGAGCAACGACGTCTTCCCTGCCCCGTTCGGTCCGAGGACGACCCATCGTTCGTCGAGTTCCACCTTCCAGGTGACTGGGCCCACCAGAGTGTTGCCCCCGCGGCGGAGGAGAACGTCGTCGAATTCGATGAGGAGATCAGGATCAGGTTCATGCACGCACCCATCTTCCCGCACATCTTCCGAGCATTCACGGCAGGATCAGTTGCGTGTCGCCTCACATCGATTCGCACCCCGGCGAGATGTCGTCGCTCCCGCCGAGTCTGCGGCTGCCCGGATCACCGTTTCCCCTGGGAGCGAAAGTGCGTGGCACCGAAACACAGTTCGCGGTTCACGCCCCCGACGCCGAACTGGTACAGGTGTGCCTGATTTCCGAGGACGGCGACGAGACCCGGATCGATCTGGTCCAGCGGACGTACGGCATCTGGCACGGCATCGTCGAGGAAGTCGGTGCGGGGCAGCGCTACGGTTACCGTGCGCACGGACGTTGGGACCCCGCACGCGGCGTGCGCCTCAATCCGGCCAAGATGCTTCTGGATCCGTGGGCGACCCGCATCACGGGCAAACTCGGCGACCACGACGCGCTCGTCTCCCACGACGGCAACCCGTTCGGCGGCCCGTCGAGCGTCGACAGCCTGGGCCACACACCGCTGTCGGTGGTGACGGCCGACCACGCCCGCACGAGCGGACCGCGTATCGAAAGGCCGTGGGAGGAAACCGTTGTCTACGAACTTCACGTGGGGTCGTTCACCGCACGGCACCCCGACGTGCCGCCGCAGTACCGCGGAACGTATCTGGGTCTCGCCGAACCCGCCGTCGTCGGCCATCTCGTCCGGCTCGGGGTGACCGCGGTCGAACTGCTTCCCGTCCAGGCGTATGTCTCCGAGGCCACCGTGCGCTCGCGGGGCATGCGCAACCACTGGGGATACTCCACCGCAGCGTTCTTCGCCCCCCACCCGGGCTATGCGGTGGTGCCCGGTGAGGAGATCACCGAGTTCCACACGATGGTCGACGCGCTGCACGCCGCGGGGATCGAGGTCATCCTCGACGTGGTGTACAACCACACCTGCGAGCAGAGCGTCGACGGCATCAGCCTCAGCTGGCGCGGCCTCGACGCCCCCGGCTACTACCTCCTCGACTCCGACGGCCAGGACATCGATCTCACCGGTTGCGGAAACACCGTCGACGCACAGTCGCCCGTCGTCGTCCGGATGATCGGCGACAGCCTGCGCTACTGGGCGCACGAGATGGGGGTCGACGGCTTCCGGTTCGACCTCGCGTCCGCTCTCGGCCGGCCCGGTGGCGGCCGATTCGATTCCCGCGCTTCGATCTTCTCCGCGATCACGGCGGATCCCGTTCTCTCCCGGTGCAAACTGATCGCCGAACCGTGGGACGCCACTTCGGACGGATATCGGGTCGGGCACTTCGGCGTTCAGTGGTCGGAATGGAACGACAAGTACCGCAACACAGTTCGGCGGTTCTGGAACGGCGGCACCGGGGTACGCGATCTCGCCTCCCGGGTGGCGGGTTCCGAGGACGTGTTCGGAAACCGACGGCCGTGGGCGTCCGTCAATTTCGTGACCGCTCACGACGGGTTCACCGCAGCGGACCTCGTGTCGTACGTCCGCAAACACAACGAGGCCAACGGCGAGGACAACCGGGACGGCGCCGATCACAACGACTCCGTCGACCACGGCGTCGAAGGCCCCACCGACGATCCGTCGATCACCGAGGCGCGGTCCCGGCACGTCCGCGCGCTCCTGGCCTCGCTCGCACTGTCGACCGGCACGCCGATGTTCACCGCCGGCGACGAATTCGGTCACACCCTCGGCGGCAACAACAACGCGTACTGCGTCCCCGAGGACACCCCGCGTGAAGATTCCTGGCCGCTCGACTGGAGCACCGGGGACACGGCACTCACCGCGTTCGTCACGCGCGCCCTCGACCTCCGGCGCGCCTCCCCCGCCCTGCGCCAGCCGGAATTCTTCGAAGGCAGGCGCACACCCACCGGCCATCCCGACCTCGTGTGGTTCGGAGCCGACGGCGCTGAGATGGACGACCGGGCGTGGTACGACGACTCCAGGCGCACCCTCCAGGCGTGGATCGACGGATCCGACATCCGATCCCACACCGAGGACGGGCACCAGCTCACCGACGACAGCTGGCTTCTCGTCTTCCACTCCGGCGGACCCACCGTGATCACCCTGGGCTGTCCCGAATGGTTCTACGGGACGGTACTCGCCGAATTCGACTCGGCGTCCCCCGACGGCGCACCGGCACCAGGCGGCCCGATCTCCGGAGACTCCACGATCGCACTGTCCGGTCCGACGCTGCTCGTCTTCCGTGCGGTCGGGTAGATGCCGCCGAAGCGCATCATCAGCTGGATGAGCGGGCCGATGCCCAGCGCGTAGACGACGGTGCCCACCCCCACGGTGCCGCCGAGCAACCAGCCCGTGGCCAGCACCGCCACCTCGATCGACGTGCGGATCACACGCACCGACAGCCCGGTGCGCGCGACCAGACCGGTCATGAGACCGTCCCTCGGTCCGGGACCCATCCCCGCACCGATGTACAGCACGGTGGCGAGCGCGTTGAGGACCACGCCACCGAGCATCACCACGATCCGCACGACAAGGGAGTCGGACGGCTCGAGGAACGCCAGCGACGTGTCCACCGAGACGGCGATGACCACGACGTTGGCGATCGTCCCGAATCCCGGTTTCTGACGGATCGGGATCCAGAGCGCGAGCACCACGACGCCGGTCAGTGCGGTCACCACACCGAAACTGAGCGGCGTGCGACCGGCGATCCCCTGATGGAACACGTCCCACGGGTCGAGGCCGAGACCGGCGGTGATCATCATGGCCATCGAGAAGCCGTACAGCCACAGTCCGGCGAACAGAGCGATCAGGCGTCGAGCGAGCATGACCGTCAGTGTTCCGGGAAATCCTGCCGCACCCCATAGCCAGGACGCACGCACTGGACTGTCGATGCGTCGACGCTCAGGGGCAGGCGATCACGGTCATCGATCCGGGAGCCACCTCGGTGAAGCCGGCATCGCGCACCGCGATCGCCCTGCCCCGCACCACCTCGATGGTCAGCTCTTCCCACAGTCCGACGTCGGCGTCCCGCACGGCGCAGCGGTAGCCGATGGCCGCCCATCCGCGTGCCTGCTCGGTGGTCATCGCACCGGCGAGAAGCATCGACGCGTGCCCGACCTGCGCCGCAGCCTTGCCCACCGTCATGTCCAGGGTGGAGTTGATCCACAGCACCGGAATCCCGTCCGGGATCTCCCCGGGGTCGTCGTGGTCGAGATCCGTCCCGCCGATCTGCAACTTCCTGATGCGGGGATCGAGCGCGCCCACGGCGACGGGCACGAGTGCGCGGGCCTGCGCACCGCCGACGTCGAGGGTGATCCCGTCGACCTCCTGCGCCGCACGCCACCCCGCTCCCCGCGCACGCCGCGACACCTTGCGGATCCGGGACCCGATCCAGGCGAGGTAATCCTCCTGCCACGGTCCGGGCGTGCCAGTCTCGTCGGGGCCGACGCGGGGGTCGAGGCACAACGCCACTGCCGCGGTCGCGGCAGCCTCGAGCAGCGCACTCCGCGGCGGGGGGTCCGCCTTCGGAATGTGCAGCACGATCGGCATGGCGAGGACCTGCGCCGGGTCGTCCGGATCCGGCCGGCCGCCGTATCCGGCCGCGAGGACGGCGTGACGCGCCGCCCACACGGTGTCGTCACCGGTCTGCCCGGTGACCGCGTCGCGGCACGATTCCGTCACGACAGCGGGACTCGTCGCACCACGCCGTCCACCGCGTCGGCGGCCTCGACCTCGTCGCGGGTGACCCCGAGAATGAACAGCACCGCATCGAGGAAAGGGTGCGACAGTGCGGTGTCCGCGACCTCCCGCAGAGCCGGCTTGGCGTTGAACGCGATTCCCAGCCCGGCTGCGTTGAGCATGTCGATGTCGTTGGCGCCGTCGCCGACCGCCACCGTCTGTTCCATCGGGACGCCGACCTGAGCGGCGAACTTGCGCAGTGCGGTCGCCTTCGCGGCGCGGTCGACGATGTCGCCGATCACCCGGCCGGTGAGCTTGCCGTCCACGATCTCGAGCGTGTTGGCCTGCACGAAGTCCAGTTCCAATTCGTGGGCCAGCCCCTCGATGACCTGCCGGAAACCACCGGACACCACACCGCAGTGGAAGCCGAGCCTGCGCAGCGTCCGGATGGTGGTACGGGCGCCGGGAGTCAGTTCCAGATTCTCCGCGACGTCGTCGATTACGGACGCGTCGAGACCGGCGAGGGTCGCGACCCGCTGGTGCAGGGATTCGGTGAAGTCGATCTCGCCGCGCATCGCCGATTCGGTAACGGCGCGCACCTCGTCCTCGACGCCCGCGCGGGCGGCGAGCATCTCGATGACCTCGCCCTGGACGAGGGTCGAGTCGACGTCGAACACGATGAGCCGCTTGGCGCGCCGGGCCAGTCCCCCTCGCTCGACCGCGATGTCGACGTTCTCGCGCACGGCCACTTCCGCCAGCACGGTGCGCAGACTTTTGTCCGCCTCCGCCGTGCCGGGAGCGCTCACGAGGAGTTCGAGGCCCGTCACCGGGTAGTCGGCGACACCGCGAATCGAGTCGATGTTGACCCCGAGGGTTGCCATCTCCCGCGCCACCGAACGCAGTGCGCGAGCCGACACCGGACTACCGAGGACGACCACGGCGTGGGTGGACAGCGACTGCCTGCCGGGATCGGCACCGATCTCGACGTCCACCGACATCCCGACGGTGGCCATCGCCTCTTCGAGTTCCTCCTGCAGCGCTTCCCCGTTCTCGGGGCAGGCCACCAGGACACCGAGGGTCAGTCGCCCACGAATCACCACCTGCTCCACGTCGAGAAGGCTCACATCGTGGCGGGAGAGCGACCCGAAGAGCACCGAGGTGACGCCGGGTCGGTCGGGTCCCGTCACGGTCACCAGGACAGTGGTGTCAGCTGCACCCACCGATGTACTCCGATCATGTTGCTCGCGCGGCTTGTCCGGCACCCATTGTGCCAAGTCAAAGGCCCCGCCCGTTGCTGGGGCGGGGCCTTTCTCAAACTGATGTGTCAGCGGCCGGTGTCGGTTCCGGGGTCGCCTTCTTCGCCGACGGTCAGCGGCTCGTGGCGTTCCTTCTCGAGCACGGTGCTGGCGTGCTTGCCACCGTGGCCCGGTCCGACGTGCGCCTCGGCCTTCATCCGCTCGACCATGTGCGGGTAGTGCAGCTCGAACGCGGGACGCTCGGAGCGGATACGCGGCAGCTCGGTGAAGTTGTGCCGCGGCGGCGGGCAGCTGGTGGCCCACTCGAGCGAGTTGCCGTAACCCCACGGATCGTCGACGGTCACCACCTCGCCGTACCGGTAGCTCTTGAATACGTTCCAGATGAACGGCAGCGTCGACGCACCGAGAACGAAAGCGAAGATCGTCGAGAACGAGTTCAGGAACGTGAAGCCGTCCGAGGGCAGGTAGTCGGCGTAGCGACGCGGCATGCCTTCGTTACCCAGCCAGTGCTGGACGAGGAACGTGCCGTGGAAGCCGATGAACGTGGTCCAGAAGTGCCACTTGCCGAGACGCTCGTCCATCATGCGACCGGTCATCTTCGGGAACCAGAAATAGATGCCGGCGTACGTGGCGAACACGACGGTGCCGAAGACCACGTAGTGGAAGTGGGCGACCACGAAGTAGGTGTCCGTGACGTGGAAGTCGAGGGGCGGGCTCGCGAGGATGACGCCGGACAGACCACCGAAGAGGAACGTGATGAGGAATCCGATGGAGAACAGCATCGGCGACTCGAACGTCAACTGTCCCTTCCACATGGTGCCGATCCAGTTGAAGATCTTCACACCCGTCGGGACGGCGATCAGGAACGTCATGAACGAGAAGTACGGGAGCAGCACGGCGCCGGTGGCGTACATGTGGTGAGCCCACACCGCGATGGAGAGGGCGGCGATCGCCAGGGTCGCGTAGACCAGGCCGCTGTAACCGAACACCGGCTTACGGCTGAAGACCGGGAAGATCTCCGAGACGATGCCGAAGAACGGCAGCGCGATGATGTACACCTCGGGGTGACCGAAGAACCAGAACAGGTGCTGCCACAGCAGCACACCGCCGGTGGCCGGGTCGAAGATGTGGCCACCGAGGTGACGGTCCACGAACAGACCCATGAATGCAGCGGTCAGCAGCGGGAACGCCAGCAGAATCAGGATGCTGGTGATGAAGATGTTCCACGTGAAGATCGGCATACGGAACATGGTCATGCCGGGGGCACGCAGGCAGATGACGGTGGTGATCATGTTGACACCACCGAGGATGGTGCCGAGGCCGGCGACCGCGAGGCCCATGACCCAGAGGTCGGCGCCGACGCCCGGGGAGTGCAGCGCACTCGTCAGGGGCGTGTAAGCGGTCCAGCCGAAGTCCGCGGCACCGCCGGGGGTGATGAAGCCGGCGGTCGTGATGATCGCGCCGAACACGTACAGCCAGTAGCTGAACGCGTTGAGTCGCGGGAACGCCACGTCGGGGGCACCGATCTGCAGCGGCAGGATGTAGTTGGCGAACCCGAACACGATCGGCGTCGCGTACAGCAGCAGCATGATCGTGCCGTGCATCGTGAACAGCTGGTTGAACTGCTCGTTCGACAAGAACTGCATACCGGGCACAGCGAGCTCGGCGCGCATCATCAGGGCCATGAGACCACCGATGAGGAAGAACGCGATCGAGGTCGTCAAGTACATGATTCCGAGCACCTTGGGGTCGGTGGTCGTAATCATTTTGAAGATGAACGAGCCCTTGGGTCCCTGCCGCGGCGGGTAAGGCCTGGCTGCAGCTATCGCGGGGACTGGCTGGGGCGCTACGGCAGTCACTGATCCTCCTGAATGCGCGTCCGTCCCCGGGCTGCGAGGCGAACGGTCTCTGGCTTGCGCTCATCGAATCGTAGACCGTGCCCTGAGCGGCCTCCGACTGGGTCCTACCCACTGTCGTACTTACCCGGACTCAGAGCAAATTGTGGCGCATGCGACCTGCGGTTTGTCGCGCCGGGGAGTGCTCACTGTCACGCGGTCCGGCGTGTCGGACGTGACCGGTCGACACGGACTCACGAGGCTCCGAGACACCACAACCCCGGTGCTAAGGTTTCGCTCACCTAACTTCTAACAGGAGCTCCATGTGAACGTTCTCTCCCGACGCCGGGTAGTCGCCGGCGCGGTCGCACTAGCCGCTGCAGCCACCTTCTGGATCACGTCCTGCTCCAGCAGCGCCGACTCCGCTGCCGCGTCCGGCACCACCTCGTCGACCGGGCAGTTCCCCCGCACCGTCGACCACTTCCGCGGCAGCACCGAGATCCCGGCCGCACCGCAGCGCATCGTGGCACTCGACAACAGCTTCACCGACGCCGTCCTCCTCCTCGAGGCGCCACTCGTCGGATACGTCGACTACCGCGAACCCGGCCTGCCCGACTACCTCGGCTCCTCGCGGGACCGGTTCGCGGCGGAAGCCGAGTCGGTGGGCAAGGTCAGCACCGCGAGCCTCGAGCAGATCGCCGCGCTGCAACCCGATCTGATCATCTCCGCGGAGGTGCGCGACGGAAAGAACTACGAGCAACTGTCCGCGATCGCACCGACCATCTTCACCGAGACGACCGGGCCCACGTGGAAGGACAACATCCGGCTCGTCGGCAAGGCACTGGGCAAGGAAGCACTCGCGGAGCAGAAGATCGCCGCCTACGAGGAGCGGGCCGCCGCCGTCGGCGCGGAGATCAACGACACGGCGTCGAATCCGGTGATCTCGGTCGTCCGGTTCGCGGGCGAGCCGACGGCACGCCTCTACCGCACCACCTCGTTCAGCGGGATCGTCCTCTCGGACGCCGGGCTCGCTCGTCCGCAGAGCCAGGGCCCCGATCCGGCCGATCCCGACAACATCATGCAAGCCATCAGCCCCGAGCTGATCAGCGAAGCGGAGGGCGACGCCATCTTCGTCAGCACCTGGCAGGACCCGGCCGGCAAGAGCGCCGAAGCGGCGAAGCCGTTCCTGGAGAGCCCGCTGTGGCAGACGCTGAAGGGACACAAGGTCGACGTCGACGACGCCCGCTGGATGTCGCCGGTCAGCATCCAGGGCGCGCACCTCATCCTCGACGACCTGTCGGACACGTTCGGGGTGGACAAGCACAGCGGCTAACCTGAACGCGCCCGCACACACAGGAAGTCGCCGAATTGTCCCCTCGTAGGTTTTCCGCCCGCCGCGCGTCCACCGGTCTCGTCGCCGCCGTCGCTGCGCTCGCAGTCGCCGGCTGCTCTCAACCGGCCGACGACGATCCCGCAGCGTCCATCGTCCGGACCACCACGCAGATCGCCGGAGCCGGTGTGGTCGGCATCGAGCGGGACACCACGACCGTCTGCGCCGAGCCGGCCCCGGTCGACGCCGCCCTCGCGGCCGGCTCGACGCACCGGGTGGTCCACACGAAGGGCGAGAGCGACGTTCCGTCCGATCCGCAGCGGATCGTGGTACTCGACAGTGCCGCGCTGGACGCGGTGTGCGCACTCGGTCTGTGGGCGAACGTGGTCGGCGCGGCGACCGTCGACGGGGACTCACCTCAGCCCGGCTACCTCGGCACGGGCATCTCCGAGATCCCGAGCGTCGGATCCGTCGACGCCCCGGACGTGAACAAGATCGCGCAGGCGGACCCGGACCTGATCCTCGGATCGAGTCCGGCGTCCGACCAGCTGTACGGCGCACTCTCCCCCATCGCGCCCACCGTGTTCGTCGGCTCCGACCCCGTGTACTGGAAGGCGCAGTTCGTCCTCGCCGGCAACGCGCTGGGCCGGGCCGACGCGGCGACGGCGGCGCTCGAGCAGTACCAGCAGGACGCGAAGCAACTCGGCGTCGACATCGATGCCGCGCAGACGCAGGCGTCCGTCGTCCGCTTCGGCGCCGACAGCATGGAAGTCGAGGGTCCGGCCACGTTCGCCGGCCAGGTCCTCACCGACGCCGGAGTGCGGCGTCCCGCGTATCAGAACCTCGACGGCGTCGTCACCGAACCGATCTCCGAATCCGACATCGACCAGGCCGAGGGCGACCTCATCTACGCCGTCCTGGACGGCGAGGAGGGCACCGCGCACGCGGAGGATGTCATGTCCGGTGAGGCATGGGAAGACCTCGAGGCGGCCTCCGACAAGCGGGTCTTCGCCGTGGAGGGTGACGTGTGGGGCGGAAACGGTGTCGTCGCCGCGCGCGCGATGCTCACCGACCTGCGGAACACCCTGAACGGCTACGTCGGCTAGGAGGCCCGGTGCCCGTCCCCGAGTTCGTCACCGCCCTGCGCGGCCACGTCGGCACTGCGCCGCTGTGGCTGTCCGGGGTGAGCGTCGTGGTGCGCGACGCCGACGGCCGGGTGCTGCTGACCCGGCGCGTCGACAACGGCAAATGGGCCGTCGTGTCCGGCATCCTCGAACCCGGGGAGGAACCCGGGCCCGCGGCGCTGCGTGAGGTACGCGAGGAAACCGGCGTGGACGCGGAACTGGTCCGGATCACGAGCGTCGACGTCACCGACCCGATCACCTACCCCAACGGCGACGTCGCGCAGTATCTCGACGTTTGCTTCCTCGCGCGGTACGTGAGCGGTGACGCGGCCGTGTCGGACGACGAGAACCACGACGTGGCTTGGTTCTCCCCCGACGCGCTGCCGCCGGACCTCACTCCGTCGTCGCGGCTCCGGCTCGACAAGGCGCTGCAGGACGAGCCCGAGGCGTGGTTCCGCCGCTGAACGCAGTTCGCCCAATGTCACACCGGTGCAGTCGAACTGAACCGGTGTGACATTGGGCGACGCTCTAGAAGTCGCGAGCGGGTCGCTCTAGAAGTCGCGAGCGGGTCGCTCTAGAAGTCGCGAGCGGGTCGCTCTAGAAGTCCCAGTCCTCGTCTTCGGTGTTGACGGCCTTGCCGATGACGTAGGAGCTACCCGAGCCGGAGAAGAAGTCGTGGTTCTCGTCCGCGTTGGGTGAGAGCGCCGACAGGATCGCCGGGTTGACGTCCGTCTCGTCCTTCGGGAACAGACCCTCGTAGCCGAGGTTCATCAGCGCCTTGTTGGCGTTGTACCGCAGGAACTTCTTGACGTCCTCGGTGAGGCCCACCTCGTCGTAGAGGTCTTGGGTGTAGTCGACCTCGTTGTCGTAGAGCTCGAAGAGCAACTCGAACGTGTAATTCTTGAGGTCGTCGCGCTCGGCCTCGGTGAGCTGCTCGAGACCCTTCTGGTACTTGTAGCCGATGTAGTACCCGTGCACGGCCTCGTCACGGATGATGAGGCGGATGAGGTCGGCGGTGTTGGTGAGCTTCGCCCGCGACGACCAGTACATCGGCAGGTAGAAGCCCGAGTAGAACAGGAAGCTCTCCAGCAGGGTGGATGCCACCTTGCGCTTGAGCGGCTCGTCGCCCTGGTAGTAGTCCATGACGATCTCGGCCTTGCGCTGCAGGTTCGGGTTCTCCTCGGACCAGCGGAAGGCGTCGTCGATGTCCCGGGTGGAGCACAGCGTCGAGAAGATCGAGCTGTAGCTCTTGGCGTGCACCGACTCCATGAACGCGATGTTGGTGTACACCGCCTCTTCGTGCGGGGTGATGGCGTCGGGGATGAGGCTGACGGCGCCCACGGTGCCCTGAATGGTGTCGAGGAGCGTCAGCCCCGTGAACACCCGCATCGTGAGCTGCTTCTCCTGCGGCGTGAGCGTCCCCCACGACGGGATGTCGTTGGACACCGGCACCTTTTCGGGCAGCCAGAAGTTGCCGACGAGACGGTCCCACACCTCGGCGTCCTTCTCGTCCTGGACGCGGTTCCAGTTGATCGCGGATACGCGACTCACCAGCTTGACCATTGATTCCTCACTTCGTTCGGCTGTGAGTACTTGTTAACCGCCGGCGGTTAAGAAGTACTCACGGGCGGCGGAGCCGCCTACAGCATGCAGGAAACGCAACCTTCGACCTCGGTACCCTCGAGTGCCATCTGACGCAGCCGGATGTAGTACAGCGTCTTGATGCCCTTGCGCCACGCGTAGATCTGCGCCTTGTTGATGTCGCGGGTGGTGGCGGTGTCCTTGAAGAACAGCGTCAGCGACAGCCCCTGGTCGACGTGCTGCGTCGCGGCAGCATAGGTGTCGACGATCTTCTCGTACCCGATCTCGTAGGCATCCTGGTAGTACTCCAGGTTGTCGTTGGTCAGGTAGGGCGCCGGGTAGTAGACGCGGCCGATCTTGCCTTCTTTACGAATCTCGATCTTCGACGCCACCGGGTGGATGGAGCTGGTGGAGTAGTTGATGTACGAGATCGACCCGGTGGGCGGGACGGCCTGCAGGTTCTGGTTGTAGATGCCGTACTTCTGCACGGACGCCTTCAGCTCGCGCCAGTCGTCCTGCGTCGGGATGTGCACACCGGATTCGGCGAACAGCTGACGCACCCGTTCCGTCTTCGGCTCCCACACCTGATCGGTGTACTTGTCGAAGTACTCGCCGGACGCGTACTGGGACTGCGGGAAGCCCTTGAAGTGGGTGCCCCGTTCGATGGCGATCCGGTTGGACGCCCGCACCGCGTGGAACACGACGGTGTAGAAGTAGATGTTCGTGAAGTCGATGCCCTCGTCGGAGCCGTAGAAGATCCGCTCACGGGCCAGGTACCCGTGCAGGTTCATCTGTCCGAGGCCGATGGCGTGAGAATCGTTGTTGCCCTGCTCGATCGACGGCACCGAGTAGATGTGCGTCTGATCGGACACCGCGGTGAGGGCGCGGATCGACACCTCGATGGTGCGGGCGAAGTCCGGCGAGTCCATGGCCTTCGCGATGTTCAGCGAGCCGAGGTTGCAGGAGATGTCCTTGCCGACCTCGCTGTAGGAGAGGTCGTCATTGAACAGCGACGGCGTCGAGACCTGCAGGATCTCCGAGCACAGGTTCGAGTGGGTGATCTTGCCCTCGATGGGGTTGGCCCGGTTCACCGTGTCCTCGAACATGATGTACGGGTAGCCCGACTCGAACTGCAGCTCGGCGATGGTCTGGAAGAACTCGCGCGCCTTGATCTTCGACTTGCGGATCCGCTTGTCGTCGACCATCTCGTAGTACTTCTCGGTGACGTTGACGTCCGCGAACGGGACACCGTAGATGCGCTCGACATCGTAGGGCGAGAACAGGTACATGTCCTCGTTCTTCTTCGCCAGCTCGAACGTGATGTCCGGGATGACCACACCCAGCGACAGCGTCTTGATGCGGATCTTCTCGTCGGCGTTCTCCCGCTTGGTGTCGAGGAAGCGGTAGATGTCCGGGTGGTGTGCGTGCAGGTACACCGCGCCCGCGCCCTGACGCGCGCCGAGCTGGTTGGCGTACGAGAAGGAGTCCTCGAGCAGCTTCATGATCGGGATGACACCGGAGCTCTGGTTCTCGATCTTCTTGATCGGGGCACCGTGCTCACGAACATTGCTGAGCAGCAACGCAACTCCACCGCCGCGCTTGGACAGCTGCAGGGCGGAGTTGATGGAGCGGCCGATCGACTCCATGTTGTCCTCGATGCGCAGCAGGAAGCAGGACACGGGCTCGCCGCGCTGCTTCTTGCCGGAGTTGAGGAACGTGGGGGTGGCGGGCTGGAACCGGCCGGCGATGATCTCGTCGACGAGCTTAGTCGCCAGCTCTTCGTCGCCGGCGGCGAGCGTGAGTGCGACCATGCAGACCCGGTCCTCGAACCGCTCCAGGTAACGCTTGCCGTCGAACGTCTTCAGCGTGTACGACGTGTAGTACTTGAACGCGCCCAGGAACGTCGGAAAGCGGAACTTCTTGGCGTAGGCGTGATCGATCAGCGACTTCACGAACGCACGCGAGTACTGGTCGAGGACCTCGGGCTCGTAGTAGTTCTCCTCCACGAGGTAGTCGAGCTTCTCGTCCAGGTTGTGGAAGAAGACGGTGTTCTGGTTGACGTGCTGCAGGAAGTACTGGCGGGCGGCGGCGACGTCCTTGTCGAACTGGATCTCACCGTTCGGGCCGTACAGGTTGAGCATTGCGTTGAGTGCGTGGTAATCGAGACCGTTCGTCGAGTCTCCACCGCGCGCGTCGCGCTCTACGCTCCCCGCGTCGATGGTGTCTGTGATGGTCGGCGCCACTTCTCGTGCTCCTCGTCGTCTAAGTGATCCCAGAATTCACCCAGACCGGCCCTGACCCGCTCGACGTCCTCGGCTGTGCCCATGAGTTCGAAGCGGTAGAGGTAGGGAACGTGGCATTTCTGAGAAATGATGTTTCCTGCAAAGCAATAGGATTCACCGAAATTGGTGTTTCCTGCCGCGATCACTGCTCGGATCAGCGACCTGTTGTGTGTGTTGTTGAGAAATCGGATGACCGGCTTCGGGACATAACTGGTGTCGCGGCCCATGGCCGTCGTTCCCCCGCCATAGGTGGGGACGATCAGCACGTAGGGTTCGCGAACCTCGAAGGTGCCCTCGCGGTCATGAATGGGTATGCGCGTCGCAGGCAGCCCGAGCCGCTGGACGAATCGGTGCGTGTTCTCCGAGGCGCTGGAGAAGTACACCAGCGATGTCATCGGTTTCCACCATCTGGACTATTACTACCGTTTACTGCCGTCCGGGAATCGGATCGATCTCCGCCTCGGGCGGTGCGATCGTCTCGCTTCAAGCAGCGTTTGCCGAGAGGGTCTTGATGCGGTCGGGGCGGAAGCCCGACCAGTGCTCGTCACCGGCCACGATCACGGGCGCCTGCAGGTATCCCAGTGCCATGACGTAGTCCCGGGCTTCGGGGTCTTCGGTGATGTCGACGACGGAGTAATCGATACCCACCTTGTCGAGGGCCCGGTAGGTGGCATTGCACTGAACGCAAGCGGGCTTGGTGTAGACGGTGATGCTCATGAAGTCCCTCTTTCCACTGCCGAATGGAGCTGACGAAGTGTGTGTTCAGCGCACTGAGACTTCCCCTGATCGAGATGGCGGTGACCCCCGATGGAGATGCTCACCGAGTCGGTTCTCGTTGTGGTCTCTCAGTGCTCAAGACACTACACCTAGTGGCCGACAGAAACACTTAACCCGAGATGTTGTGAGTCACATTGATGAAATTCCCAGGTCGTCATCCCACGGACCATAAATTTCGTGCTCGCTCCGGCGTGTCGCACATCACATTTTCGGCGTGACGCGGAACACCCCTCGCATCGCGCTCGTGCACTGGAGGCTCTCAACTGTTGCCAATATATCTAACACTAATCGATAGGTTCTGACACTGTCTGCCGGTGTGAATTGGTGAGGCGACTTGGGATGTCGGTGGTTGGGAGCAAGGCGGCAGGGGAGGGCCGGTGGCCTTCTGGGCGCACCGGTTCGGGTCACCGAATCTTTGACCGCGCGGACCTCGACTCCTATCAGGGCAGGCCGCCCGGATGGAAGTGTGCGGGAGCGACGCCGGAGAGGGCGGAGGCAGTGCATTTGCCGGGTGTCAGGCTCGACAGGACAACGGCGTCGCTGGCCAATCCGAAAGGATGGTGCGGGATAGCGCTACTGAGGTGCATCAGGGGTCCGCAAAGGATCGCGGCTCGGGTCAGCGGGGGCAGCGGGCGGGGTTGGGCCGGATGCTCGACGACGCGGCCGAGGGTCGGTTCACGGCGGTGCGGCTGGTGTGGCGAGATCGATTGGCCCAGTTCGCCGGTGGGCTGGATCGGGCGGTACTTGTCGGAGGCCGGCGTTACAGTCGAGGTCTTGCGAGACAGGGGCGACAGATCGCTGGTGGGAGGGTTGATGGATGACGTCAGGGCGGTGCCGGCATCGTTGTCCGACCGGTCCTCTCGGCGCTGTGGTCGAAACAGAATCAACGACGGGGTCTCCCGCTCGACAGTCTTGCGACGTTGCACGCGCGCCCGCCGGCCGCTCGTTTACGATCAGGCAGCCACGACGCCGCGGCACGGTTGGGAATGGGTTAACCGGTGAGCATCTCGGGCGTTCGCGGGTTCTTGTCACCGGCGGTGCCGCGGACGGCTGGTGCATCATGGTCCGCGCGTGTCGGAACGTGAATGTGCTGACCGATCGTGAATTGTGCCGGGTATGACCGGGCCGGGATCGACTGTGCCGCGGCAGTTCGCGTTCACCACCCGCGCGTACTTGGCGGTCGACGATGCGACCGGGGACCCGATCGGCCTCGACGATGTCGATATCCGGGTGGGGTGGCTCCTCGATCTGGTCGCCGCGGCCGGTGGCGAGTTGGTGTCACGACTGTGGCAGCCGGCGACGTTCGACGTGCTCGCCGCCGGTCGTGACCGCCAGGACCGCAGGCTGCCCGCACAAGGCCATGTCGCCGCGGCCCGCCTCGGCTGGAACCCCATCTATCCGGACGGGGTCTACGTGCCGTCGCGGGTCACGCGGGTGGTGACCGCGCAGGTGACGGCAACCCTGCGGACCCTGGCCTACCGGGATACCGCGATCGCGGCACTGTCGGCCCGATTCGACCCGGCCACCGGTCGTCTGACCGCACCCACCGAGCCGGGCGACTACGTGCCCTCGGGTTACGCGCGAGGCGTGCGGCGACAGCTCCTCGCACACGCCCGCCGCACCGACGGGGCACCGGCCGGCCGGTTGCGGATCACCGACCTGCAGGCGCCACCGCAGACGAGCGCGATGGCCCAACTCTCCGCCGCCGACCGGCAGCTCGCACGGATCACCGCGACAGACCGTGAGCTGGTGTTGACGGTGAAGCTGCCCACCAGCCCCGCCCCGGTGGGGCGGGCGCAGTGGCGGTGGGTCCGGCTCACCGCAACTATCCCCGCGCACCTACATGACAGAACTGTCATCGACTGGCATCTGCCGACCCTGGTCCTCGACCACCGGGGTCTGTTGTGGCGGTGCGCGGCGACCGAACTCGTCCCGGCAGCCGATCTAGTGGCCGGCACGGTCGCGGTGGGGGTCGATTGGTCCCCGTCCACGCTCGGTGCCGCCGCCATTGTGGCAGAGGGCTCCGGCGGGTTGTCCTCGGATTACCGGGGCTGGACCTACGACGACCGCGGCCTCGGAATCAAACTGGCGCGCCTACAGACCGAAGACCAACTGCTGCATCGCAAGGCGGCGCGGTTGACGCAATTGGCCGCCACCGCCCCACCGGAGGTCCGCGCCGAGCTGGAGGCGAAGATCGCCGTCCTCGACGCCCACCGTGCCGCGGTGGGCGCCAAGAGAGGAAAGATCAACCGGGAACTGGCCTTCCACTTCGCCCGCCAGGTCACCGACTACGCCACCGCCGCCCACGCGCAGCTGATCGCGGTGGAGGATCTCACCACCCTCGAGACCCGCGGACACGGACGGGTCAACAACAACCGGGCCGCGCAGTCCGCCCGCCGCCAAGCGGCCGCCGCCCTCGCCCACACCGCCGCAGCCGTCGGGATCGCGGTGGTCTCGGTGCCCGCCCGGGGATCGTCCGCATTATGTCCGGGCTGCGACGAACCGCTTGCCCGCCCCGGCGGCTACCACACCGCGTGGTGTTCACGCTGCCGGTCGGCGGCAACCGCGACCACGTCGCCGGGGTGAACCTGGCCAAACGCGTGCTTCTCGGCAAGAACAACGTCACCCGCCGGCGGGGGCAGATGCCCGCGGTCCGGGTCGTCGAGCACGCGCCGGTCCGGCCATCACGCGACAAAACCGGTCCCACCCCGAGCAGACCGCGGCACCGCCGGGTCCGCCGCAGCCTGCCCACCGTGACACCGCGGTTGGGGGTGACTCCGAAACAGCATGTTCCTGCACCACAAGCGTCGGTGTGGGACATGGTCCAACTCACACCACCGCACGGTGATGCGGGTAGCCGTGACACACGTACATCTCAGACGCCCGCCACACGAGTGGCGGATGGTATGAGGTCTACGTAGACGCTCCGGGAGCTTACGTCTCCGCGGGACGATGTCGGCCCCCTCCGATCACCGCACTCGCAACGCCCGGACACGCCGCTCCCCGACCGCCCGCGGCCGGGCACACCGGGCGTCGCGTACGACGCGCGCTCCCACGCTTGCCGGCCGGTAACTGCAGGACCCGACTCCCCCTCCCCGGTACCTTGAGCCCATGTCCGACGACCCCCTGGACGACCTCGTCTGGTCGGCGCCCGTAGCGCGCACGAGGCGGGTGACGCCGAACATGCAGAGGATCACCCTCGCGGGCGGAGATCTCGGTCGATTCGAGTCCAGCGGGAGGCCGGACGAGCGCCTGCTCCTCGCCTTCCCACCGGACGGCGCTCAGAAGCGCAGCTACACCGTGCGCCGCTGGGACCCGGACGCCCTGGAGATGGACATCGATTTCGCTGTCCATGCAGGCGGTATCGCGGCGCACTGGGCCGCGGGCGCGCGCCCGGGCGAGACGCTCGGGTTCTCGACCGCCTCGGGGTGGTACGCGCCGCCCGCCGACGCCGAGTGGCAGCTCCTCGTCGCCGACATGACGGCACTGCCCGCGGTCGGCCGGATCATCGAGGAACTACCGGATTCGGCGCGGGTGCACGTGATCGCGGAGGTCACGACCCCCGAGGACCGGCAGCAGTTCGCCACCGATGCCGCGTTGACCGTGACCTGGCTGACCGGGAGCGGCAACGGCGCCGGGGACAGCCTGCTCGCCGAGGCGGCCCGCGACTGGTCGCGACCGGGTGTACCGGGATACGTGTGGTTCGCGGGCGAGGCGACGGTGTCGCGGGTGGTGCGGCGCTGGTTGCGCCACGACCTGGGCTGGCATGCGGACCGGTACGACGTCATCGGTTATTGGCGCGACAACAAGGAGGAGTGGGTCGCGCGGTACGAGACGGTGCGCGAACAGATAGAAGCCGCCAGGGACTCTGCCCTGGCGGCCGGTGAAGACTTCGACGCGGTGCGCGACGCCGTCGACGCAGCCCTGGATCGGACCGGGCTGTAGCGGCGGCGCCGCGCGCGAGCGGATCGTCAGGCGTCGACGAGCTGCTTCGTGGCGTCGACGAGGCTGGCGACGACGTCGGCAACCTGCTGCGCGACCTCGGCGTTCTCGCGTGGGTGCCGGTCACCGAACTTGTCGATGGTGCCGCCGATGGCGAGGGTGACATCCTCGAGGACCTTGCCGCCTGCGATGCGGACGGCCTTGCGGGTGTCCTCGTGCGCCCACTGTGCGCCGTTGCCGCTGGGCGAGGCGCTGATGACGGCGACGGGCTTGTCCTGGACGGCGCCGGTGCCGTACGGCCGGGAGATCCAGTCGATGGCGTTCTTGAGGACGGCGGGGATGGTGCCGTTGTACTCGGGGGTGAGGAGCAGGAGCGCGTCGGCGCGGCCGGCGGCCTCACGCAGCGCCTCGACAGCGGGGATGGAACCGGCGACGTCGATGTCCTCGTTGTAGAAGGGGACGTCTCCGAGGCCGTCGAACACGGTCACCTCGGCACCCTCGGGCGCCACGGCGATCGCGGTCTCGGCGAGCTGACGGTTGACCGAGGCGGCGCGCAGGCTGCCGACGAGAACGAGAACGTTGGTCTGTGACATGTCAATAATCCTTCGATGGTGCGTAGGGCGAGTCGTGAACATGTATAGCAACTAAACGGACCGCGGTCCACTTATGTTCCCGTCACGGTAGGATGCGAGGCGTGACCAGTCCCCTCCTGCCCCAGATCGGGGTCGATCCCCCGGAACGCGGAGACGCCGCACGTAATCGGCGTCTTCTGCTCGATGCGGCTGCGCTGCTGGTCGCGGAGCGCGGCGTCGACGCCGTCACGATGGACGCGGTCGCATGCAAGGCCGGTGTGGGCAAGGGCACAGTGTTCCGCCGGTTCGGCAGCCGGTCGGGCCTCATGCACGCACTCCTCGACCACACCGAACGGGAACTCCAGCAGTCCTTCATGTTCGGTCCACCTCCTCTCGGGCCGGGCGCCGACCCGATCGACCGGCTGATCGCCTTCGGGCACGCCCGCATCGCGATCGTCGAAGTGCAGGGCGAGGTCCAGCGTGCGGCCGAGAATTCCCTCGAGTTCCGTTTCGCCGCACCCGCCCGGGCGGTGTCCGTGCGTCACGTCGTGTCCCTGCTCCGCGCGGCCGGGGTGCAGGGCGACCACGAACTGCTCGCCTGTTCACTGCTCGCACCCCTCGAGGCCACGCTGGTACTGCACGAATTGCGCGACCTCGGGATGTCCGTCGAACGGCTCGACAACGCCTGGGAGGACCTGATCCGGCGCGTCACCCGATGTTGATCCCGAATCGGGACAATGTGTCTAACCTCGGGGAATGCGCACCACCGCCACCGTTCTCGGCCTCCTGACGTTCGCCTCGCTCACCGCGTGCGGCGGGGACGCGCAGATCGCGCCCCCGGATCCGGCGGGCCGCACCTTCGTCTCCACCTCCGTCGAGGGCGATCCCATTCCCGGCGGTGGGCCGCTCGTGCTCGGCTTCACCGACACCGGACGCCTCTCCGTCGAGGCAGGATGCAATCAGGGCAGCGCCGACGTCGACCTGTCCGGCGGGAACGTCGTGGCAGGACCGCTCGCGATGACGCTGATGGCGTGTCCGGGAGAGGCCGCCGGCGCGGACGCCTGGGTGGCGGCACTGCTGGACGCGCAGCCGAACTGGACCCTCGGCGGCGACACGCTCACCCTCACCACGCCCACCGGTTCGGTGACGCTGACGGACGAGAAGGTCGTCCGGCCGGATCGGCCCGTCGTCGGGACCACCTGGACGGTGACCGCGCTGATCAGTCCGGACGCGGTCACGACGACAGCGGCACTGGAGAGGACGGCACCCCAGTTGCTGATCGCCGGCGACGGTTCGGCGTCCGGCTTCACCGGCTGCAACCGCATGACCGGGACAGCGGACGTGCAGCGGAGTTCGATCTCGTTCGGGCCCTGGGCCACCACCCGGATGGCGTGTCCCCCGGACGTGTCCGAGGTCGAGCGTGCCGTACTCGCGGCGTTGACCGGGGAGACGGGCTACAGCGTCCATTCGGACTCGCTGCGACTGGTCGACACCGACGGGATCGGGCTGGAACTGCGGGCGAGCTAGAGAGCCGTCAGCCAGCGCCCGAGTTCCCGCGCGCTCGCGTCGATCCGGGCGGGCCAGTCCAGTGCAGAGTCGTCGGCCGTGTCACTGACGTGCTTGACCAGCCGGCACCGGGCGCCGCCGCGAGCGCTGGCATAGGCGACGGCGAAACCCTCCATGTCCACGAGGTCGGCTCTGCGGGCGAGCACATCGCGCACGCCGGCGTCGGACACGAACAGATCACCGGTCGCGAGCACCGAACCGTCGCCGTCCGGCAGGGCGAGGAGATCGGCCACCTCGTGCCCGAGCGCCCGAATGGCGTCGCCGCTGATGTCGTGGTTGAGGACGGTCGACGGCGTGAACAGGCCGCTGTGATGCTCGTGCAACGCACCGGCGGTACCGATGTTGACGACGAGCGGTTTGTCCGTTCGCGAGTAGTCGGCGAGCGCGGACGCCACGGCCACGGCGGCGCTCACCTTGCCGATCCCGGTGATCAGGACCTCGAACTCGGACGGGACGTGCACCGCCTCCGCCTTGGTCGCGCTGACCACCAGAACGTCCGATCTACTCATGCGCGGAACCGTACCCTGCGCTCGTCAGGGGCACTCGCTAGAGTTCTGTCATGGCGAATCTACGTGCGCAGATCCTCGAGGAACTCGGTGCCCAGCCCACCATCGACGCGGCTGACGAGATCCGCAAACGTGTTCAGTTCCTGAAGGACTACCTGCTGTCGACCCCGGCCACGGGATTCGTCCTGGGCATCAGCGGCGGCCAGGACAGCACCCTCACCGGACGCCTCGCCCAGCTCGCGGCGAGCGAGCTGCGCGACGAGGGCCACGACGCCGAGTTCGTCGCCGTGCGGCTGCCCTACGGCACCCAGGCCGACGAGTCCGACGCGCAGATCTCCCTCGACTTCATCAAGCCCGACCGGTCGGTGGTCGTCAACGTGAAGCCCGGCGCGGACGCCACCGCGAAGGAGTCGTCCGAGGCGCTGCGCGACATCATCGGCGACGGCGGCGAACTCCGCGACTTCGTCCGCGGAAACATCAAGGCCCGCGAACGCATGGTGATCCAGTACTCGATCGCAGGCCAGCTCGGATACCTCGTGGTCGGCACCGACCATGCCGCCGAGGCGATCACCGGCTTCTTCACCAAGTTCGGCGACGGCGGCGTGGACGTCACCCCGCTGACCGGGTTGTCGAAGCGTCAGGGCGCCGCACTCCTGCGCGAACTCGGCGCACCCGAGAGCACGTGGAAGAAGGTCCCCACCGCCGACCTCGAGGACGATCGCCCCGCCCTCCCCGACGAGGAAGCACTGGGAGTCACATACGCGCAGATCGACGACTATCTCGAAGGCAAGGACGTGCCGGACGCCGTCGCCCGGAAGCTCGAGACAATGTTCCGCAGCACCCGCCACAAGCGCACGGTCCCGGTGACCCCGCTCGACACGTGGTGGCGGTGACCGATGGTCCAGGCGCTGGTCGCGGGCGGTACCGGCACTGCAGGCCGGCAGGTGGTCAAGGAGTTCCTCGCGCGCGGTCACTCCGTCCGGGTCCTGACCCGGCACGGCGGTGCGCCGGGCAGCGAGATCGCCCATTTCCACGGTGATCTCGTCACCGGTGAGAGTCTCGCGGAGGCACTCGACGGTGTCGACGTCGTGGTGGACACCACCGACGGCAAGACCCGCGGCACCCGGGCCGTACTCGAGAAGGGCGCCGAGAATCTCCTCGCAACCGCGGACGGCGCGGGAGTCGGACGCGCCGTGCTGCTCTCCATCGTCAACGTCGACCGGAGCGAATTCCCCTATTACCAGGCGAAGCGGAAGCAGGAACGGGTCTACGAGAGCGCCGCGATGGAGACGTCGATTGTGCGAGCGACCCAGTTCCACGACTTCATACCTATGATCGCGAAGCCGGCGAGCCGAACCGGGTTGATCCCCGCCTTCTCCAAGACGAGCTTCCAGACCATCGACACCAGGGATGTCGCGACCGCGCTGGTCGACGCCGCCCTGGCCGCCGAACCGGCGCCGGAGGGGCCGATCACGATCGGTGGCCCGGAGGTTCGCACCGCCCGCGACCTGACGGCGGCGTGGAAGAAGGCCACCGGGACGCACGGGTTCGTCGTGAACGTGCCACTTCCCGGCGCGATGGGTCAGTTCTTTCGGGACGGATCGAACCTGGTGCCCGACAATCGGTTCGGAACGATTACCTTCGACCGGTGGCTGGCCGACTCCGTGAACGCGGCCCGCTAGCCACCGGCGAACGGCGGCAGCACGTCCACCTGGGTACCGGCAGTCCGGGTCAGATCGCGCGTCAACTCGGAGTCCACCAGGAAGGCGGAGACCGACAGCACCTGCTGCATGGCGGGACCGTACTTGGCGAGGAGAAGTTCTTTCACCTGGCCGAGGTCGGCGCCGGCCGGGAGGTCCAACGTTTCCTTGGTGCAGCCCGCCGCGTCGGCGGCGGCCGCGAAGTATCGAACCGAAATGCCCGTCACGTCAACCACCGATTGCTCCCATGCTGCGCTGCGGCGGCGCGAAACCGTCCGCGTTGATTCCGTGGCCTGCCCACTTGTTCCACATCGCGCCGCGCCACAACTGCGCCAGCTCCTCGTCGCCCGCACCCGACCGCAGTGCCGCTCGCAGGTCGATCTCCTGATCGCTGAACAGGCACGACCGTACCGTTCCCTCGGCGGTGAGACGGGTACGGTCGCAGTCCGAGCAGAACGAGCGCGTGACGGACGCGATGATCCCGACCGTGGCCGGTCCGCCGTCGACGAGCCACTCCTCGGCGGGCGCCGACGGATCTTCCCTCCCGTGTTCGGTGAGGGTGAACCGCTCGCCGAGGACGGCCAGTAACTGGTCGGCGGCGACCATGTTCTCGCGTGCCCACTCGTGATCGGCGTCGAGCGGCATCTCCTCGATGAACCGCAGCGCCACGCCCTCGTCGAGGCACCACGCCAGGAGATCGGCCGCTCCACTGAGCGTTTCGGGCATCAGCACCGCGTTGATCTTCAGCGGCGCCAGTCCGGCTCGTTCGGCGGCGCGGATACCGGCGATCACCGACGGCAGACGGTCGCGCCGCGTCAGTCTCGCGAAGTGCTCACGATCGACCGAATCGAGAGAGACATTGACCCGCGTCAGTCCGGCGCGGGCGAGCCCGGCCGCGCGGTGCTCGAGACCGACCGCGTTGGTGGTCATCGCGAGCGGAATCCCCGGCGCGCGCTCGGCGCACCCGGCGATCATCTGCTCGAGATCCACGCGCATCAGCGGCTCGCCCCCGGTGAACCGCACCTCGCGCACACCGAGCCGGTGGACGGCGATGTCGACGAGCCGGACGATCTCGTTCGCGGTGAGGAGGTTCTCCGCCGGAATGGCGGGCAGGCCTTCCTCGGGCATGCAGTACGTGCAGCGCAGCGAACACTTCTCGGTGATGGACACCCTCAGGTCACGCGCGACCCGGCCGAACCGGTCGACCAGCTGCTCGACGTCCGGCCGCCCGTCGAGCGAGACCGACGACCGGACGGTCGGGATACCCATCGCCACCGCTGTCATCGAGTTGCCTTTCCCTGCATCTGTCCAGTATGCCGCGAGGGGGTGACCGCTGTCCGGCCCGGTGCACTCGTCGCTCCACTGGAGGGATGCCTAGGATTGGTGACCATGGCCGGAGGAACATCGTGACCGCACGCTCTGTGGAGCAGCACGCCCAGCACGTCGCCGAACTCCTCGCGACGCTCCATGAGCGCCCGGCCGAGGAGATTCCGCTCGGCGAGGCACTCGGGCGCACCCTCGCCGCCGACGTCCACTCCCCCGTCGACCTGCCGTTGTTCCGCAATTCGCAGATGGACGGCTATGCGGTCGACGCCGCATCCGTCACGTCGGTCCCGGCCGTGCTGCCGGTGCTGGGCGTGATCGCCGCGGGACCGGCCGGCGCCACCACCCACACACCCGGGACCGCATACCGGATCATGACCGGTGCACCGATCCCCGACGGCGCCGACGCCGTCGTCCCGGTGGAGGACACGGAGGCCACGGACGGACAGGTCCGCATCGAACGCTCGCGCATCGCGGGCGAATTCGTGCGCGAGCGCGGCAGCGACGTCCGGGAGGGCACGCTCCTGCTGCCCGTCGGCAGTGTTCTCGCCGCCCGGCACATCGCCGTCCTCGCCGCCGTCGGCCTGCAGCGCGTCCCGGTGCGTCCGCGTCCCCGCGTCGCCGTGATCACCACGGGCGCCGAACTGGTGGACGCCGGGACCACGCTGCATCCCGGAGAGATCTACGACTCCAACGGAATCGCTCTCGCGTCGAGCGCCAGGGCCAACGGCGCCGAGGTCGTCTCGATCACCCGCAGCGGCGACGACCCGGCCGAGTTCCGCACCCTGCTCGCGGAGGCGACCACCACCGCCGATCTCGTCCTCACCTCCGGCGGGGTGTCCATGGGCGACTTCGAGGTGGTCAAGGAAACGCTCTCCCCGCTCGGCGCGCAGTTCGGTCACGTCGCGATGCAACCGGGTGGGCCGCAGGGCACCGCCGTCGTGGACGGCACGCCCGTCCTCAACTTTCCCGGGAACCCGGTCAGCACCCTCGTCTCGTTCGAGGTGTTCGCGCGTCCCGAGATCCGGCGCGCAGCCGGGCTCCCCCCGACGGAACCCGAGGAACTGCCGCTCGCCGCGGCCGTTACGTCCATTCCCGGCAAGCGGCAGTTCCTCCGCGCACGCCGCACCGACGCCGGAGTCGAACTCGTGTCCGGCCCCGGTTCCCATCTCGTCGCCGCGATGGCATGGGCGGACGTCCTCCTGGACGTTCCCGCCGACGTCACCGCGCTCGACGCCGGCCAACTCGTGAAGGTGATCCCCCTATGAGCGACCTGACGCACCTCGACAGTGAGGGCCGCGCCCGCATGGTCGACGTGAGCGCGAAAGCGGACACGACCCGAATCGCGGTGGCCGCCGGGCAATTGGTCACCACGCCCGCGGTGATCGAACTGGTGCGGGCCGACGATCTGCCCAAGGCCGATGTTCTCGCGACGGCCAGGATCGCCGGGATCTCGGGGGCGAAGAAAACGTCCGAGCTTATTCCGCTGTGCCATCAGCTCGCGCTGTCGTCGGTGAAGCTGGAGTTCGGGTTCACCGACGTTGCCATCACGATCGAGGCCACCGCGAAGACGAAGGGCCCGACCGGCGTCGAGATGGAGGCCCTCACCGCCGTGGCGGTGGCCGGATTGACGTTGCACGACATGGTGAAAGCCGTCGACCCCGCCGCGACACTGGACGGTGTCCGGTTGCTCACCAAGGACGGCGGCAAACGCGGACACTGGACGCGTGAGCAGCAGAATTCCGGAACTCCCACGGTGACACCGCGATCCGCGGCCGTCCTGGTCGCCTCGACCGGCGGCGCGAGGGGCACACGGGAAGACACCACCGGCCCGGTGATCGCCGCGTGGCTCGAGGACCGTGGTTTCGCCACCCGGGGTCCGCTGGTCTATGCGGACGCCGACATCGCGGCCGGCCTCGCCGACGCACTGTCCGGCAATCCGGCGCTGATCATCAGTACCGGCGGCACCGGCGTCTCCCCCACGGATGCCACCCCGGAGGCCACCCGCGCAGTGCTCGACCGAGAACTCCCCGGTGTGGCCGACGCCATCCGGAACCGCGGGACGGAGGTGACGCCGCACGCCTCGCTGAGCCGCGGACTCGCCGGTGTGGCGAACGGCACAGTCGTGGTGAATCTCCCCGGCTCGCCGGGCGGTGTCAAGGACGGATTGTCCGTCCTCGATCCCATCGTCGACCACCTTCTCGCTCAGGTCGCCGGCGGAGGTGCGCACGATGAGTGACATCCTCGCCCAGATCTCGGATCAACCCCTCGATCCCGCCGTCGTCGACGCCGCCGTGGCCGGGCCCGAGCACGGCGCCGTCGTGGTCTTCACCGGCGTAGTCCGCAATCACGATGGCGGACAATCCGTTTCGGCCCTCGAGTACCAGTCGCACCCGGAAGCAGAGCGCTTCCTCCGTACCGTCTGCGAGGAGGTCGCGGCGTCCACCGGATTGCCCGTGGCGGCCATCCACCGGGTCGGATCCCTCACCGTCGGCGACCTCGCGGTGGTCGCCGCGGTCGCCGCTCCCCACCGTGCCGAGGCGTTCGCCGCGTGCGCCGAACTGGTGGAGCGGATCAAGCACGAGGTACCCATCTGGAAGCGGCAGAAGTTCGCCGACGGGGCGTCGGAATGGGTCGGTTTGTGACTCCTCGGTCGGACCGTTCGGCTGCCACCGGGTAGAGTGGCGATCACTAGGTGACCACGACGGTCATCCAGCGTCGTAGAACGCATTCAGTTCGGTCACCCGAATCCTGTTGGATGTGCACCACCGCATCCGCTCTTCTTACGGCGAAGAAGCTTGCCGACCGGCAACGCCGCCAACCTGTGCTCGAGCTCCGACGGAGACCTTCCGTATCGGCCCTCCGGGCACAACCCTGTGCCCGAAAGGCCTGACCACTTGTCTGATACACATACTCCCGACACGACGTTCGCCGCTCTCGGTGTTCGCGAACCGCTGGTGAAAGCACTCGCCGACAAGGGGATCACCTCCCCGTTCCCCATCCAGGTCGACACCCTCCCCGACACGCTGTCGGGCCGCGACGTGCTCGGCCGGGGCAAGACGGGCAGCGGTAAGACGCTCGCCTTCGCCATCCCGATGGTGTCCCGCCTCGCGGGTGAGCTGTCGGGCGGAAAGCGCCGCCCGGGTCGCCCGGTGGGCCTGATCCTGGCCCCCACCCGCGAGCTCGCCACGCAGATCACCGCCGCCCTCGAGCCCCTCGCCGCCGCCTACGACCTGCGGGTCACCACGATCTTCGGTGGTGTCTCCCAGAACCGTCAGGTGAGCGCGCTCAAGGCCGGCGTCGACATCGTCGTCGCGTGCCCCGGACGGCTCGAAGACCTGATGAAGCAGAAGTTCGTGAGCCTCGACGCCGTCGAGATCACCGTGCTCGACGAGGCCGATCACATGGCCGACCTCGGCTTCCTGCCCGTCGTCACCCGCATCCTCTCCGCGACCCCCCAGCAGGGGCAGCGGCTGCTGTTCTCCGCCACCCTGGACAATGGCGTCGACAAACTGGTGAAGCGGTTCCTGAAGAACGAGGTCCTGCACTCGGTCGACGAGGCGAACTCGCCCGTCGCGGCCATGACGCACCACGTGTTCGACGTGGACGGTGTCGAAGCCAAGCGCAAGCTCGTCGAGCGGCTGGCGTCCGGAACCGGCCGCCGGATCCTGTTCATGCGCACCAAGCACCAGGCCCGCAAGCTGGCCCGTCAGCTCACCGAGGCGGGAATCCCCTCGGTCGACCTGCACGGCAACCTGTCGCAGGCGGCCCGTGACCGTAACCTCGCGTCGTTCTCGGCCGGTGAGGCACGCGTGCTGGTGGCAACCGACGTCGCAGCGCGCGGCGTCCACGTCGACGACGTGCAGTTGGTCGTCCACGTCGATCCGCCCGCCGAGCACAAGGCGTACCTGCACCGTTCCGGTCGCACCGCACGCGCGGGCAGCGCCGGCGACGTCGTGACGGTCGTGCTGCCCGAGCAGCGCAAGGACCTCGCCGTCCTCATGCGCAAGGCCGCGATCAAGGTGACCCCCGTTCGCAGCACCGCGGATTCCGCACACGTGCTCGACCTGGTCGGCGACATCGCACCGCATGTCGCTCCCGCCCCCAAGGCGGCGGCACCGGCGTCGAACGGCGGCGGACGCAATCAGCGACCGGGCGGCGCCCAGGGTGGACGCGGCGGTCAGGGCGGTCGCGCACACGGTCAGGGCGGCGGGGCACGTCGCTCCCGCACGGGGGGAGCCGGACGCCCGCGTGCCGCATCGTCCACGGGCGGCGGAACTCACACGGCGTCCGCCGGTGGCTCACGCCGCCGTCAGGGCTAGAACTTCTCGAGGTGGACGGCGTCGGCCAGTGGCCGGCGCCCCCGCCACCCGAAGCGCTCGAGATCCGGCACCTGCTGGAACTCGGCGACCTTCCCCACGCACAGCCAGGCGATGGGGCGCACCGGCTCGGGGATGCCCAGCAGTTCGGTGAGATAGGGCTCGTCGTAGAACGACACCCAGCCGACGCCGACGTTCTCGGCGGCCGCGGCGAGCCACAGATTCTGGATCGCGAGCACCGCGGAGAACAGACCGGTGTCGTCGACCGTATGCCTCCCGAGGATGTGTTCGCCGCCGCGGCTCCGGTCGTAGGTGACGACGACGCCCATGCCGCTCTCGCAGATCCCTTCGATCTTGATGGGATCGAACGTCTTCTTACGGTCTTCGGGCAACGAGTCCGCGAAACGCCTGCGGGCGCCGGCCACGTGGTCGGCGAACGTGGCCAGCGTCCCGGTGTCGCGTACGACGACGAAGTCCCATGGCTGCGTGTTGCCGACGCTGGGGGCGCAGTGCGCCGCGCCCAGGATGCGGTCGAGCACGTCGGCCGCGATCGGCTCCCCGGTGAACTCGGCCCGCACGTCGCGGCGACGACGGATCGCGTCGTACACGGACAGCGCGGGCTCGGGATTCGTTTCAGGACTACACGCAGACTCGGTCACGCGGTCACGGTATAGCGGTGCACGCCCAGCATCGCGCCGGGGTCCGCCTCTTCCCCGTCCGCCACGACGCAGTCCGCGAGCCGGGTCCGCACATGCTCGGCCTCGATGTCGGCGCCGATGAGCACCAGCTGGGTCGCCCGCTCCTCGCCGGGTTCCCAGCGCGTCGACGTGAATCTGATGTGCGGACCGACCGTCTGCACTTCGAACTTCCGCGACTGTCCGGGCACCGCGAAGTGCACGAATCCCTTGATCCGGTAGATCCCGACCGGCCGCTTTTCGAGAAACTCGACGAGGCGCCGCGGATCGATCGGCGCGTCGGAGGCGAAATCGACTGCCTCGTAGGACGAGTGCAGGTGATCGTGGTCTTCGCAGTGGTCGTGCTGGTCCAGCAGGAGCCGGTCGAGGGTGAGCTGCTCCCCCGCCGCCGGTTCGCGCCCGGGTTCACGATCGAACAGCAGGGTGGGCTCGATCCTGCCGTGCGCGGTCGTCAGGACCGGCGCGCGGTCGTTGTAGTCGCGGACCATCGCCTGCACGGCGGCGCGGCGGCCGTCGTCGATGCGGTCCGTCTTGTTCAGAATCACGAGGTCGGCGAGCGTGACGTGCTTGCCGAGGTCCGGGTGCTGCGCCGACATGTCCTCGAACTGCTCGCCGTCGACCATCACGACGAGACCGCCGTACACGACGTGCGGGTTGGTGCTGCCGAGGACGAGCCGAATCATGTTGCGCGGCTCGGCAAGTCCGCTCGCCTCGACGATGATGACGTCGATCTGCGACGTGGGATGGGCGAGTCGGTCCAGCATCTCGTCCATGTCGCTGACGTCCACGGCGCAGCACATGCAGCCGTTGCTCAGCGACACCATGGAATCGACCTGACCGGCCACCATCATCGAATCGATGTTCACGGCGCCGAAGTCGTTGACGATGACGCCGACCCGGACCCCGCGGTTGTTACGCAGCACGTGGTTGAGCAGGGTGGTCTTTCCCGAACCGAGGAATCCGGCGACGATGACGACGGGAATCCGCTTCTTCGCCAACGCTGCAACCTCCATGGGACCTCGACGAGCTACCGGGCGCCCATCCTAGCGCCCCGCCCCGGCGGCGAGGATCGCCGCGTCGACGTCGGCAGCGGGCGCCATCGGCAGCGGGCGCCATCGGCAGCGCGTGATGCGTGGCTCCGGGAATGGTCGTGACCGTCGCCGACGGGAGCAACCGGCGGATGTTCGCCGCCACCTTGGCCGGATCGTGCGCCCGGCTGCCTCCTGCCAGCACCACCGCGGTGTGGGCGGTGAGCCTCGCCAGCGCGTCAGGCTTCGGGCGCGGCGGCGCGCCTGCGGTCTCCCAGCCGATCAGACTCCGCTGCCGCGCCTCCGTCGGCTTGATCAGCACCGGCACCGCACGGAGCAGGTATCTCGGGCTCATGCGCGCAAAGCAGGACGTCGGGTCGAGCAGCTCCAGGCGGTCGAAGCGGCGGAAATCGTGCAGCGCGTACGCGAGGGCGATCATGGCGCCGTACGAATGACCGACCATCGCGGACGCGTTCACCCCGAGGTGGTCGAGCACCGCGTCCAGCCACTCGAACAGGTTCTCGACCGTGCGCAACGGTGCACCGTCGTTCATTCTGCGCCCCACGTCGCCCATGACGTCCACCGCGAGCACCCGGTGACTGCGGGCGAGCGCCGCGACGTTCGCGATCCACACGGTCGACGTCGACCGCGCGGGGCCCCGCCGCCACACCCGGATGGCTCGGAAGTCAGCTCGGCATCAACTCCGCCTCGGTCACCGCCCTGCTCGACCGCATGGAGAAGGCGGGCCTGATCCGCCGCAACCGGGACGCCGACGACCGTCGCAGGTCGTTGCTCGCCGTCACACCCCGCGCCGTCGAGCTCAGTCAGACGTTCTTCGGACCGCTCAGCGCACGGACGGCGCGGAGTCGAGGTCGCGGACACGACGCGCCGGCGACCCCGCATAGAGCCCGTTCGGCTCGCAGTCGCGGGTGACCACGGTGCCCGCCCCGATGACACACCCGTCCCCTACCGTCACTCCGGGCAGGATGATCGCGCCCGCGCCGATCCAGCACCCGTCGCCGACCACGATCGGACGGTCGACCACCCGCCCGCCCCGGCCGGAGCTCGGACCGATCTCGTGCGTGCTCGTGATGAACTGGGCACGGTGCCCGACAGCGACCTGCCGGCCGAGCGTGATGGGCGCGGTACCGTCGAACAGCACTCCGCGGTTGACGAACGTCCCCAGCCCCATCGTGACGTCCTTGCTGCCGAAATAGCAGCCGGAATAGATGCCGGCTCCCCACACTTTCGCGCCCGCCGCCGTCAGCAGGAGAACGCGCAGCCACACGGGGACGAACGCGGAGGCCTGGACGATGGTGACGAACCGCATCCCGTCACCCTATCCCCGCAGAGCAGGTTCGCGACCGGGAGTTGCTCTCCATTAACTGCGACACTGCCCGAAGATCCGAGGCGCGGCGTACTATGTGGGCGCCATCGAAGATGCCCGAGGGGGGACAGTGAGACAACTGGATAGCGACGGATTCGCTGCACTGGTGGAGTCCATCCCCCACGCGATCAGCGTCCACGACCGGGAACGAAACCTCGTGTTCAGCAACTCCGCCTGCGCGGCCCTGATCGGCTACAGCGCCGACGAATTCGCAGACCTTGAACACGAGCAACTGTTCCACCCCGACGACGCCGAACTGTGGGGCACCATGCTCGCCCGGGTCCTGAGCACGGAAAACCCCAGCGCGACAGCACATCTGCGCATCCGCCACCGGGAAGGCCACTGGATCTGGGTGCGCGTAGCGGCGTCCACGTTCACCGCAGGCACCGAGAGGCTGGTTGCCCTCGTGCTCCAGGACGAGTCCGACACGATCTGGGGCGACCCCACGGCCGCGAGGCAACCGATCCGGTAACCGCCCACTCACCGAGCGTCGCCGGAAGCCGGGCCACTGCACGGCGGAGTCCGGACGGTGGCGCCGCATCGCCGGCAGAAGTGGGTGCGGTGCCCACCGTTGTTCGACGTCGCGCACCCGCACACCTCCCACCCCACCAGGCACGTGTTGGCGGCCAGCGTGTGCCCGTTCGGACAGCGCCCCGGCGCAGTTTCGGTTCTGGCGGCCACACGTCGAACCTACCGGTGTTCGAACATATGTGCGAGTCCGGCCCCGAGCCCCCTCGCTGCGGTGATCGGTCACATGTAGTTGCCGGGCGAACCGTCCTCCTGCCCGTCCTCCCGCTCCACCAGGAACCAGCTCCCGGGGGCGTAGATCAGCTCCCGGGAGGCACGGACGATGACGAGCGCCCCGGACTCGTGGATGCTGTAGCTGTCGTCGTCGCCGAAGTCGGTGACGGCGAACTCCGCCAATTGGTCGAATGATCGATGCGTCACAGTGAATGTCATGACGCCAGTGTCCCACCGGGACAAGGGGGATGAATGAGGAAAACCTCCCACCCGCATTGTCTGCGGATGAGAGGCTTCTCTCGAAAGTGGAGCTAAGGGGACTCGAACCCCTGACCCCCACACTGCCAGTGTGGTGCGCTACCAGCTGCGCCATAGCCCCGTATTCGGTTGTTCTCCGCACTCGGAATGACTTCCTCCGTGCTCGAAGAAAGTTACACCATAGCCGACCGGGCCAACAAATCGCCTGGTCAGAGGCGCTTCGCGCCCGTGCGCCTTTCTGGTTGTTCCAGCTACCAAAAAGGCGCACGGGCGGCGGAGCCGCCTACAGCTGCGACACCCAGTTCTCGTTGGAGAGTGCATCGATGACGGTGCCGTCCTCGACCACGGCTGGGGTGCCGGTAGCGCCGCTCGCGGCGAGGGCCTGACGGCCCGCCTCGGCGTGCGTGCGGGCCTGCTCGACCTTCGCACCGGTGGTGATGCACTGGGCGGCCGCGTCGGACGCTCCGGCGTCGCCGGCGATCTGCGCGAGCTCCTCGTTGGTGTGATCGGAGCTGCCGTTCTCCTTCGGCTGGTTCGACGGGGAGAACAGCGCCGCATGGAACGCCGAATACGCCAGGGCATCACCGGATTCCGCGATGCACTCGGACGCCGCGACAGCGCGGGTGGAGTAGTCACCGCTGGCCGACAGCTGGTCGAGGAAGTTCAGGATGTGGTAGCGGACGGCCACCTTGCCGTCGTCGATGGCCTGCGCGAGTTCCTGGCCGTTCTTGTTCTCGAGCTCGGCGCAGTACGGGCACATGGGGTCCTCGAACAGGTCGACCGTGGTGGCCGCGTCGGGACGGCCGAGACGCACGACGCCGTCGTCCTGCAGCGCAACCTGGACCTCGGAGTTCTGGACCCCGCCGTACCCGTCGTTGCGCGGCTTGCTGCGGTTGCTCTGCCAGATCACACCACCGATGACCAGTACGGCGATGACCAGTACGGCGAGCCCACCGAGAATGTAGGTGGACCGGCTGGATTCCGGCTGCGGGTTGTACTTGTTCTTCGAGCTCACGTGGATGCAGTCCTTCGACGTCGGATCGATTTACCGAATGCTTACTCTGCCACCGTCTGCTGAGGGGTCACTGAGAAAGTGGTGCGGGAGCGGAGCCCCAGCGCGAACGGGGTACGGGGAAACACGATCAGCCACACGGCCAGTGCGAGGAAGCCCACATCCCGGAGGATTTCCCTGGTGTAGTCCCAGCCGTTCACATCGGCCGTACCGCCGCCGCCGAAGCATCCGCAGTCGATGGACAGCCCGCGGGCCCACACCGAGACGATCACGCCGATGAGCACGAGCAGGAGCGCGGCGGACACCGCGGCCGTGGCGCGGACGGCGAGCCCGATCAGCAGGAGCAGCCCGAGGGCGATCTCGAAGAACGGCAGCGTGTTCGCGACCGGCCGGACGAGGTCCTCGGGAAGCAGTTGGTAGGCGCGGACCGCGATGATCGTCTGGGCGGGGTCGGCGACTTTGAGTGCGCCGGAGACCAGCCAGACGGTGGCGAGAGACAGCCGGGCGAGAAGGGAGACGACCTTGATCCACACCCGGACGAGCGTACCGAAGACGCCGGTCAGACCGCCTCGACGGACACCTTGGGCGCCGGCTTGTTCGGCACGAGCAGCCAGCCCACTGCGGCGAGGAGCATGACCCCGCCGGTCACGCCGAATGCGACCGCGTACGACAGGTGCTGGGCGAGCAGACCCGCCCCGACCGGGCCGAGGACTCCGCCGACGTCGGCGACCATCTGGAAGGCGGCCAGCACGGGACCACCACGGGACTTCGCGCCCACGACGTCGGCGACCGCGGCTTGCTGCGCGGGACTCATCACTCCGGAGCCGATGCCTGCGATGCCGGACAGCACCAGGAACACCAGCAGGTTCTCGCTGAGGCCCATCCCGACGGTGCTGGCACCACACACCAGCAGTCCGATCAGGACGAACAACTTTCGGCCGTAGACGTCGGACAATCGCCCGGACACGATGAGGACGAGCGCATTGCCGACCGCGAAGACGGTGAGGGCGATGCCGGCGAGGGCGGCGTCGCGGTGCAGTGCCTCGACGACGAACAGGGGGACCATCGCCACCCGCACTCCGAAGATCACCCCGCCGAACGCGAAATTCGAGCCGAGGGCGGCGCGGTAGACGGGCTGGCCGAGGGCCTCCCGGAGCGTCATGGTGGCACCGGCGGCGGTGGCGTCGGGCGCCGTCAGGTGCGAACCCCGCAGGCTCACGAAGACGACCGCGGCCGCGATGACGAGGGCGATCGCGTAGATGACGAACGGAACCCGGAGTCCGAATCCGACGAGCAGCCCGCCGACGAGGGGTCCGGAGATCGATCCCATCAGGAAGCTCGTCGCGTAGAGCCCGGACACTCGGCCGCGCCTGTCCACGGGGGCGATGCGGATCACCAGCCCCATCGCCGACACCGTGAACATTGTCGAGCCGATGCCACCGAGTGCGCGGAAGACGAGCAATTGCCAGTAGTCCCCCGCGACCGCGCAGGCGGCGGTCGAGGCGGCGACGATCAGGAGTCCGGTGATGTAGACCGGCCGCTCCCCCAGTTTCTGCACCAGCCGGCCGCTGACCGGGGCGAAGATCAGGCGCATGAACGCGAACGACGAGATCACGACGGTGGCCGCCGTCACGCTGACGTCGAAGCTGCGGGCGAACTGCGGGAGGGCGGGTGCGACGATCCCGAATCCGAGTGCGATGACGAAGCTGGCCGAGACCAGCACCCAGATTTCCGAAGGGAGCCGCGGGCTGAGCCCGGCGGGCAGCCCGGCTGCGCGAGTGTTCATAGTTGAATCCGATGGTAGGTGCCCCCGCTTCTGCCGCAGCACCTACCCCGGCCGAACACCTACTTCAGGACGTCGGCCACCAGTTCCTTGGCCGCCGCCTGCACCTCCGCGAGATGGTCCGGGCCTTTGAAGGATTCGGCGTAGATCTTGTAGACGTCCTCGGTGCCCGACGGCCGCGCCGCGAACCACGCCGACTCGGTGGTGACCTTCAGCCCGCCGAGGGCTGCCCCGTTACCCGGGGCGCTCGTCAGCGTCGCGGTGATCGGCTCCCCCGCCAGTTCGGTGGCCGACACCTGTTCGGGCGACAGTTTCGCCAGCACCGCCTTCTGGTCCCGCGTGGCGGGGGCATCGATGCGCGCGTAGGCGGGGCTGCCGAACTGCTCCGCCAGTTCCCGATACCGGACCGACGGTGTCTTGCCGGTCACCGCCGTCATCTCCGAGGCGAGCAGGGCCAGGATGATCCCGTCCTTGTCGGTGGTCCACACCCCGCCGTCGTGGCGCAGGAACGACGCACCGGCACTCTCCTCGCCGCCGAAACCGAGCGAGCCCTCGAGAAGTCCGGGGACGAACCACTTGAAACCCACCGGCACCTCCAGCAGTTCACGGCCGAGGCTCCCGACCACCCGGTCGATCATCGACGAACTGACGAGGGTCTTGCCCACCTTCACCGTCGAACCCCACCCCGTGCGGTGCGAGAACAGGTAGTCGATGGCCACCGCGAGGTAGTGATTGGGATTCATCAGTCCCCCATCGGGAGTGACGATCCCGTGCCGGTCCGCGTCCGCGTCGTTTCCGGTGGAGATGTCGAACCGGTCCCGGGCTCCGATCAGCGAGGCCATGGCGTCCGGCGACGAGCAGTCCATGCGGATCTTGCCGTCGGTGTCGAGGGTCATGAACCGCCACGTCGCATCGACGAGCGGATTGACGACTTCGAGATCGAGCCGATGGGTGTCGGCGATCGCACCCCAGTAGTCGACGCTCGCGCCGCCCAGCGGATCGGCGCCGATCCGCACTCCGGCGCTCCGGATGGCGTCGAGATCGAGCACGCTCGGCAGGTCGTCGATGTAGAAGCGGAGGAAGTCGTACCGCTCGGCCCGCTGGATCGCCCGGTCCGCGGAGACTCTCCGCACACCCGAGAGGTCGCGGCGGAGTAACTCGTTGGCACGGTCGGCGATGATCGTCGTCGCCTCGGAGCCGGCGGGGCCTCCGTGCGGCGGGTTGTACTTGAAGCCGCCGTCGCGGGGCGGGTTGTGCGACGGCGTCACGACGATGCCGTCGGCCTGCGACTCCGGACCGCTGCGGTTGTAGCGGAGAATCGCGTGACTGACCGCGGGGGTCGGGGTGTACCGGTTCCGCGAATCGATCAGCACCGTCACGTCGTTCGCGGCCAGCACCTCGAGAGCTGACGTCCACGCCGGCTCCGACAGAGCGTGCGTGTCGCGCCCGACGAACAGCGGTCCGTCGATGCCCTGGGACGCCCGGTACTCGACGATGGCCTGCGTGGTGGCCAGGATGTGTGCCTCGTTGAATGCGTTGTCGAGGCTCGATCCCCGGTGCCCGGATGTCCCGAACACCACCTGCTGCAAAGGATTCTCGGGGTCGGGCACGCCGCTGTAGTACGCGGTCACCAGGTGCGCGATGTCTACGAGATCCTCCGGCAGTGCCACCTGACCCGCTCTGTCGTGCGCCACGAGACCTCCTGGAAACTCATCGGGATCGAACTCGACTACCCATCCATCCTGCACCCTCGCACCGGAGTCTGCCCTCAAGACGTCAATCGGAATCCCAGCCAGGCGGCGGCCAGTCCGGCCGCGACACTCGCGACCACGTAGACGACGGACGTGAGCTCCCGCCGGATCCGCAGCAGTCCCACCGATTCCACCGCGAACGTCGAGTACGTGGTCAGTCCGCCGCAGAAGCCCGTGCCCAGCAAGGCGAACGTCTGCTCGGACATCGACGCCCCCGACAACAGTCCGAGGATCAGGCACCCGGAAACGTTCACGAGGAAGGTGGCCACCGGAAAACTGCGGTACGAGTCGACGTACCGGCCGGTGAGGTATCGCGTCGTCGCACCGAGCGCGCCGCCGAGGGCTACGAGCAGGACGGTCATGCCGCCGCCTGCCGCGCCAGCCGGTGCCGGTGACCGACGAGCATGCCCAGCCGCGCCGCGAGCAGGGCCGGTATCAGGGTGGCCACCACGTAGAGCGTCGCGGTGACGGCGTCCTCCCGCACCGCGTCGACGGCGAACGTCGAGAACGTGGTGAAACCGCCGAGAACGCCGACTCCCAGGAACAGTCGCCACAACCGGTCCGGTCCGACCGTCTCGGCGAGGTAGCCGAGCAGCAGCGACCCGACCACGTTGATCAGGAGGACGGTCCAGATGCCCGGCCACAGCTGGGCCAGCAGAAATCTCGCGGACGCACCGAGCGCACCGCCGAAGGCGACCACGGCCACCGGTTTCGTCAGGGACACGGCACATATCGTGTCACGATGGCCGGTCGAGGCGTCCGAACTCCGCCGGGCACAAAAAATCCGGGCCGGACACCTGGTGGTGTCCGGCCCGGATCTGGTGGAGCTGCCGGGAATTGAACCCGGGTCCTCCGCAGCAAAGCTAGGGCTTCTCCGTGTGCAGTTTGCTATGTCTCTACTTGGATCTCCCAGTCTCGCAAACAAGCCAGGATGACGATCCCAGTCGCTGTTGGTTGTCCCATTCGACTCCGCGACCGAGCCGAACGGTAAAGCCCTCTAGCTGATGCCAGTACCCGGACCGAGGGCGAACCCGGACTGACAGACACGCAGTCGCTACTTAGGCAGCGAGTGCGTAGTCGCGCTGATTGGAATCGGCGCTTATATGTTTGCAGCGACGCTTACGGTGGTCTCTTGCCTGCACCGACACGCTTCCCCTACCTCAACGTACGCAGTCGAAACCGTTCAGCCCCGTACGTGCCCCACGAGTCTCGCGGGGCCACCTAGTGTAACGCGAACCCGGTCCGGATTCATCCCGGATTCCCTCCCGAGTGTCCGGCGGCCGTATTTCAGCTGGCCACGGCGATCATTCCGACGGCCGCCAGAGCGAGGAGCATGCCCGCCTGCTGCATTCTGCTCACCCGTTCGCCGAGCATCACCATTGCCAGCAACACGGTGGCGGCGGGATACAGCGACCCGATCACGCTGACGAGCGACAGCAGCCCGCCCTGGAACGCGTACATCATGGCCGCGTTGGCCAGGACGTCGAGGAAACTCACGTACACGGCGAGCTTGAGGGGTTCGCCGTGCGGCAGCACGAAGTGGCCGGCGGACAACGCGACGAGCCACACCACCGCGGTCGCCGCGGCACGGGACACGGCGAGCGCCCACATCCCGCCGTCGTCACCGATCTGGTGCAGCGAGACGAACGAAAGCGCGAATGCGATGCCGGATCCGACGGTGAGAAGCGCCACGGTCCGGGTGAAGCGCAGCACCCTGCCCCCGGCCACCTCCCCCGCGGTCTCGTCGGGAGACTCCCGGCTGACGAGGACGACGGCAACGAGGGCCACTGCGATCCCGATGTACGCGACGGACCCGGGCCGCTCACCGAACGCGAGCCCGATCAGTACCGGAATACCCGCGACCAGCACGGCCGTCAGTGGCGACACCACCGACATCGGTCCCGACGCCAGCGCGAGGTAGAACCACCAGACCGCCACGCCACCGGCCACTCCCGCCAGGGCTCCCCAGACGAGGGAGGACGAGGTGAGGGTGCCCCCGGCGAACGGGGCGATCACGAGCACGATCAGCAGCGACAGCGGGTACGACACGATGACGACGCGAAGCGCCGCGACCCTGCGGGACGCGACTCCCCCGATGAAATCGCTCACGCCGTAACCGATCGCGGCCACGAGCGCGAGCAGGACGGACGTCAGCGCATGCCCTTGACTCGGCGGCCGAGTTCGCGGGTCACCTCACGCTCGGCGGTCCGCTTGGCCAGGTCCTGGCGCTTGTCGTAGTCCTGCTTACCCTTCGCGAGCGCGAGTTCCACCTTGACCTTGCCGTCGGAGAAGTACATCGACAGGGGAACCAGGGTCTGGTTTCCCTCCCTCGTCTTGCCGACGAGGTGCTCGATCTCGCGCTTGTGCAGCAGCAACTTCCGGGTGCGGCGCGGCGAGTGGTTGGTCCACGTGCCCTGCGTGTATTCGGGAATGTGCAGGGAACGCAGCCAGACCTCACCGTCGTCGACGGTGGCGAACGCGTCGACCAGCGACGCCTTACCCTCGCGCAGACTCTTCACCTCGGTCCCGACGAGGGCGATCCCCGCCTCGTAGACGTCGAGGATGGTGTAGTTGTGACGCGCCTTGCGATTGGTCGCAATGACCTTGCGGCCCTTTTCCTTCACGTTCCGGGCCTTTCAGTCCGCGATGTCCGAGGTGGACAGTTCGTACTCTCCAGCATAGAAGAAGAGGCAAGCCGAATTATTCGCGGACGTACAGGCGCAGGGTCACGTACGCGGTGACCGCGGCCATTCCGACGCCGACGAGCACCAGCACCGGTGAGACGAACAGCACGTCACTGTTGGAGATCCGGGCCACGATGTTGGCCTCGTACACGTCGGCGAGCACGTCGTCGATGAACATGTTCTTCGCGGTGAACAGGCCGACGATGGCGAGGACGGCACCCACCAGCGCGGCGACCACCGCCTCGAGCAGGAAAGGCAACTGCGTGTACCAGCGGGTGGCACCGACCAGCCTCATGATGCCGACCTCGGTGCGCCGGGTGAACGCCGCGATCTGAACCATGTTCGCGATCAGCAGGATTGCCGCCACCGCCTGCACGATCGCGATCGCGAACGCGGCGTTGCGCACACCGTTGAGGACGCTGAAGAGCCGCTCCACCAGCTCGCGCTGGTTGAGGACGCTCTCGACTCCCGGGCGGGTGCCGAACTTCTCGTTGATCACGCCGAACCGCTCGGGGTCGCTGAGCTTGACCTTGAACGAGGCCGGGAAACTGTCGGGGCTGACGAGTGCGGCGAGCTCGGGCTGATCCTTGAACACCCGCTCCGTCGCGTCCTTCACGGCGTCGTCGCGGTTGAGGTACTCCACCGACACCACCGACGGCGTCTCCTCCAATTCCGTGCGCAGCGACTTGCAGATCTGCCCCTCACAACCCGGGTCCGACGTGGAGATGTCGTCGGTGAGGAAGATCTGCACCTCGACGCGGTCCAGGAAGATCTGCTGGGTCTTGCCGGCCATCTGCACCACCAGCAACCCGCTGCCGAACAGGCCGAGCGAGATCGCGGTGGTGAGGATCATCGCGATGGTCATGGTGACGTTGCGACGGAGTCCGGTCAGGACCTCACTGAAAATGAAACTGGCACGCATCGGGGAATCAGAGTCCTTCGTAGGAGACTTGGGGACCGTACTGAAGCTGGAGTGCAGGGAGGGCGGCTAACGCCCCACGCCGTACACACCCCGAGCCTCGTCGCGCACCACTCTGCCGAGGTCGAGTTCCACCACCCGACGGCGCATCGAGTCGACGATGTGGTGGTCGTGGGTGGCCATCACCACCGTCGTTCCGGTGCGGTTGATCCGTTCGAGCAGCAGCATGATGTCCTGGCTCGTCTCCGGGTCGAGGTTTCCGGTGGGCTCGTCGCACAGCAGCACCAGCGGCCGGTTCACGAACGCCCTCGCGATGGCGACACGCTGCTGCTCACCGCCCGACAGTTCGGTCGGGAGACGGTCCGCCTTCCCGGACAGCCCGACCATCTCGAGCACCTCGGGAACGGTCCGGGAGATCATCGCGCGCGGCTTCCCGATCACCTCGAGCGCGAACGCGACGTTCTCGGACACGGTCTTCTTCTGCAGGAGCCGGAAGTCCTGGAAGACGACGCCCATGCTCTGCCGCAGCTTCGGCACGCGCCGGGCGGAAAGCTTGTTGACGTGGAAGTCCGCGATGTGGATGTCACCCGACGTCGGCGACTCCTCCTTGAGGAGCAGGCGCATGAAGGTCGACTTTCCCGAGCCCGACGGGCCGATGAGGAAGACGAACTCGCCCTTGTCCACCTCGACGCTCACCTTGTCCAGGGCGGGCCTCGTGGAGGTCTTGTACGACTTCGACACATTCTCGACGCTGATCACGAGGAGCCAGTCTAGACGTTATCGAACAGTGACCAAATGGAGCGACGCGCGGACGTCATCGCCCACTCGACGGTGTCGCCGACGTCGTCGGGACGGAAGAGGTGGTCGGCGGTGTGCCCGTCGGCGGAGGTGGGAACGGGTTGGGAATCCCGAACGGCAACGTCGGGGTCGACGTCACCTGACTGGTCCCGGTGGGCGCCGTCTCCTGCGGGGTCGGCTCGGGTGTCGTCTCGGTGGTCGTGACTGTCTCCGACGTCGACTCGGTCGTCGTCTCGATCTCCGACGTCGGCAGCGTGGTCTCCTGAAGGGGTGCCTCCCGGGTGGGAACGACTGCCGGAGCGACGGGCCCCTGGACCACCTCCTCAGCGGGGTTCAGATACGTGTACAGCGTGTACAGCACCACCCAGAGGATGCACAGCACCAGCGTCGACGTCCGCACCCGTCCGCCGAAGATCTTCGCGGGAAGGAACGACGAGTGCAGAATCCGGTCCAGTCCGCGCCGGGGTTCGTCGGTCATCCCTCGCCCTCCGCTGCCCGGACCGTCTGGAGGTCTGGTTCGACGGTGATCCCCTGCCGTCTCATCGCGGTGGCGATGCGCACGCGCAGTGCGCGACCCACCTGGAACTGCTTACCCGGCAGGGTTCGCGCCACGACGCGAACGCTGACCTCGTCGACAGTCAGACTCTCCACTCCCATCACTGTCGGTTCGTCGAGCAGCAGTTTCTTCAGTCCGCGATCCGCGAAGGCCTCGACACCGACCTGGTGCAGCACCTCGTTGACCCGGTTGATGTCCGATGTGGCCGGGACGGGAACGTCGATCACGGCGCGCGCCCAGTCCTTGGACAGGTTGATCGCCTTGACGATCTGGCCGTTGGGAACGGTGATGACCTCACCGTCCGAGTTCCGCATCCGGGTGACCCGGAGTGTGACGTCCTCGATCACGCCCTCGGCGTCTTCCGACGACCCCGTCACCGCGAGCTGCACCGTGTCGCCGAAGCCGTACTGCCGTTCGGTGATGATGAAGAAGCCGGCGAGGATGTCCTGCACCACGCGCTGCGCGCCGAAGCCGAGTGCCGCACCGAGCACGGTGGCCGGGGCCACCAGGCTGCCGATCGGCAGGCTCAGCTGGTCCAGCACCTTCATCGTCGCGATGACATAGATGATGGTGATGATCACCCAGGTGATCACCTGTGCCACCGAGTGCCGGTGCTTGGTCGCCTCCGACCGCACGAGGGCGTCGCCCTGCATGTAGTTGCTGTCGATCCGGTCGGTGACCTTGCTGCCGCCCCAATTGACGAATCGCGCCATCAGAATCGCTCCGAGGACGGTGAGCGACACCGCAAGCCCCGTCGACGAGAGCCAGTCGAGCAGGTTCCGGGTGGGAGCGAACATCGCCGCCGTCGCTTCCATAGGTATTAGGACGCCTGATTCTCGCGCATCCGCCACCGGATGCCCGATTCGAGGAATCCGTCGATGTCGCCGTCGAGCACCGCCGACGGGTTGTTGACCTCGTACTCGGTGCGCAGATCCTTCACCATCTGGTAAGGGTGCAGCACGTACGACCGCATCTGGTTGCCCCAGGAGCTGCCACCGTCGCCCTTGAGCGCGTCCATCTCGGCGCGCTCCTCCTTCCGCTTGACCTCGAGCAGCTTGGCCTGCAGGACGCGCATCGCCGACACCTTGTTCTGCAGCTGCGACTTCTCGTTCTGACAGGTCACGACGATGCCGGTCGGGATGTGAGTCAACCGGACCGCGGAGTCGGTGGTGTTGACGGACTGCCCACCGGGGCCCGACGAGCGGTACACGTCGACGCGGACGTCGTTCTCGTTGACGTCGATGTGGTCGGTCGTCTCGACCACGGGCAGGACCTCGACCTCGGCGAACGACGTCTGCCGACGACCCTGGTTGTCGAACGGGCTGATCCGGACCAGCCGGTGCGTGCCCATCTCGACGGACAGGGTTCCGTAGCTGTACGGCGCCTTGACCGCGAACGTCGCGCTCTTGATGCCGGCCTCCTCGGCGTAGGACGTGTCGTAGACCTCGACGCCGTAACCGTGCTTCTCCGCCCAACGGATGTACATGCGCATCAGCATCTCGGCCCAGTCGGCGGCGTCGACGCCACCGGCGCCGGAGCGGATGTTGACCAGCGCATCACGCTCGTCGTATTCGCCGGAGAGCATCGTCTTGACTTCCATCGCGGCGATGTCCTCGCGCAGGCCGTGTCGCTCGGCGTCGGCGTCCGCGATGGCCTCCGCGCCCTCGTCCTCGGCGAGTTCGTAGAGCACCGGCATGTCGTCGAGCCGCGACCGCAGTTCTTCGACGCGCCGCAGTTCGGCCTGTGAATGCGAGAGCTGGCTGGTGACCTGCTGGGCGTGCTCCTGGTCGTTCCACAGCTCCGGATCGGCGGCCTGGTGTTCGAGCTCGTCGATGCGGCGGCGCAACTCCTCCACGTCCAGCACCGCTTCGACGGTACGGAGGGTGGTGTCGAGCTCGCTCAGGTCTGCGGATACGTCGGGATGCACGGTTCCCAAGGTTACCGGGTCCGCGCGCGGGCCCTCTCACCCCTGCTTCCCAGGCGAAGTCACCCCTTCCGATCACATCGAGTCAAACCCTTGCGGACCTCGGATACACCTTGTTGCATGCACGGGTACGCACATGTTTGTGCCGCCATTCCGGACGGAGTCGACGATGACCGTGACCGACCAGTACCTGAAGAACAACGAGGAGTACGCCGCCGGATTCACCGGGCCGCTCTCCCTCCCCCCGAGCAAGCACGTCGCGGTCCTCGCCTGCATGGACGCGCGCCTGGACATCTACCGGATCCTCGGCATCCAGGAGGGTGAATCGCACGTCATCCGCAATGCCGGCGGTGTGGTGACGGACGACGAGATCCGGTCGCTCGCGATCAGCCAGCGACTGCTCGGCACCACCGAGATCATCCTCATCCACCACACGGACTGCGGGATGCTCACGTTCACGGACGACGACTTCAAGAAATCCATCCAGGACGAGGTCGGCATCAAACCGGCCTGGTCGGCCGAGGCGTTCTCCGACCTCGACGAGGACGTCCGGCAGTCGCTGCGCCGCATCGAGTCCAGCCCGTTCATCACGGCTACCACGTCCCTTCGCGGGTTCGTCTTCGACGTCGCCACCGGAAAGCTCGCCGAAGTGAAGATCGACTGAGTTCGCGCGGGGCCGTACGACCACGCGGTACGAGTAATCTGTGCGACCGTGACCGACCTCCACGCCGACCTGCAGCTCGCCCTCCGAATCGCCGACGAGGCGGACGCGATCACCAGGGCCCGATTCGGGGCGCTCGACCTGTCGGTCGACGACAAGCCCGACCTCACGCCGGTCACCGACGCCGACCTGGCCGTGGAACGGGCTGTGCGCGCGTCGTTGGAAGCCGAGCGGCCCGCCGACGCCGTGCTGGGTGAGGAGTTCGGCGGCGACGCTCAGCTCTCGGGACGCCAGTGGGTGGTCGACCCGATCGACGGCACCAAGAACTTCGTCCGCGGCGTCCCCATCTGGGCCACCCTGATCGCGTTGCTCGAGGACGGCGTCCCCACCGTCGGCGTGGTGAGCGCCCCGGCACTCGCACGCCGCTGGTGGGCCGCTTCGGGCGCGGGTGCCTGGTCGACGTTCGACGGGTCGGCGCCCGCTCGCCTCGCCGTCTCCGCCGTCGACCGACTGGGATCGGCCAGCCTCACGTTCTCGAGCCTGTCGGGATGGAAGGAACTGGGCATCCGCGAACAGTTCCTCTCCCTCACCGACGACGTGTGGCGGGTCCGCGGATTCGGCGACTTCTTCTCTTACTGCCTGCTCGCCGAGGGCGCCGTCGACATCGCCGCCGAACCCGAGGTGTCGCTGTGGGACCTCGCGCCGCTCGACGTTCTGGTGCGCGAGGCCGGCGGCCGCTTCACCAACCTCGCCGGCGCCGACGGCCCGCACGGAGGCAGCGCACTGGCCACCAACACGCTGCTCCACGACGAGGCGCTGTCCCGCCTGCGCTCGAACTGACGCCGGCAGTAAGACAGACAGCGGTTCCCGACAAGACTCCGACGGAGGAGTCCGGCGTCGCCATCCTCGGCCCCGAGGAGGACGGAACGCCGGTGTCCGTCACGAAGAATTTCTCCTGAGCCAATTCCCGCCGCGTGTGCCTCATCGCGTTCGTCAGCGATTCCTGCACCACACGCAGGAGCGTCAGCCGGCCGATCGCGTCGAGCCGGGCGATGCCGGGGCCGATCCCCGCCGACACCGGGAAGCCCGCAGCCCGCGTGCGGTCGACCGCAGCGGCGATCTCTATCGACAGCGCCTCGGGTTCCACGAGCGCCACGTCGCCCATCGAGGGATCGTGCAGCGCGAACGAGCAGCCGCCGGATGTCGGCGAGGGCATCGGATGCGATGCAGTGCACGTCCTCGAGCACCGAACTCGTGCGGCCGTCCACCTCCGTCAGCACGTGCTGCGCCACCCCGATCCGGAGCACGATCGACGCCATGTGGTGCGCGACGAGATCGTGCAGTTCCCGCTCCAGTGCGTTGCGCTGGCGACGACGGCGCGGGACTGCGACTCCAGCCGGCGTGATTCGGCTTCGGCGGCGCGCAGCCGGTACGTCGCGGCGAGATCGCGCTGCGCGCGCAGATAAAGACCGAGCAGCAGCGGCAGTCCGACGAACGCGACCGTGGACACGACGGTAGGAGCCGGGGCGCTTTCGCGGACGGTCGCAGACATTCGAACTTACTCGATAGTAGACACCCACCTTACTGCTGAGTAAGATAGATCCTGTCCACGCCCGAACACCGAGAAACAGCTGGTGATCATGAGCAAGCAAGACACTGTTGCCCCCAACGACAGCGCGAAGCGGAAGCCCCGCGACACGTCCGCCGTCGGACTGAATCCGGTCAAGCGCGACGCCATGGGTGCCGCGATGCGCGTGCTGACCAAGATCACCGGTTCCGATTTGGCCGAGAAGTACAACCTGCGCCAGACGATCGACCGGGTGACCTACGAAGGCACGAAGACCGGCTTCAAAACCCTCGGCGCCGCGACCCGCGGCTTCCAGAAGGTGTCCGGCGGCGGTGCGCCGAAGCGCCTCCCCGACAACCCGACCGCCAAGGCCGGCTACTTCGACCTCACCCCCAGCGACGAGCAGCAGATGATCGTCGAGACCGTGCGCGAGTTCGCGGCCGAGATCCTGCGGCCCGCGGGCCACGACGCCGACGCTGCCGCCGCCGCCCCCGCGGATCTCGTGAAGCGCGCCGCCGAACTCGGCATCACCCTCATCAACGTTCCCGAGGAACTCGACGGGGCCGCCAGCGAGCGCGGGGCAGTCACCAACTCTCTCGTCGCCGAGGCTCTCGCCCACGGCGACATGGGACTCGCGTTGCCGATCCTCGCGCCGAGCGGTGTCGCCGTCGCCCTCACGCAGTGGGGCACCGACTCCCAGCAGAAGACCTACCTGCCCTCGTTCACGGGCGAGCAGATTCCGAACGCCGCCGTGGTCGTCAACGAGCCCCGCGCACTGTTCGATCCGTTCGCGCTGCAGACCAAGGCGGTTCGCTCCCCCAGCGGTTACAAGCTCAACGGCGTCAAGAGCCTCGTTCCCGCCGCCGCCTCGTCGGAGCTGTTCATCGTGGCAGCCGAACTCGACGGCAAGCCCTCCTTCTTCATCGTCGAGGCCGACACCAAGGGACTCGTCGTCGAGGCGGACCCGAGCATGGGTCTGCGCGCCGCGGGCCTCGGCCGGCTCAACCTCACCGACGTCGCCGTGCCCGAGTCGGGTCTGCTCGGCGACACCGACGCCGACGTGCGGAAGGCCGAGTACGCCGACGCCATCCGGCTCGCCCGCCTGGGCTGGGCGTCGCTCGCGGTCGGAACCGGACAGGCCGTTCTCGACTACGTGATCCCGTATGTCAACGAGCGAGTCGCGTTCGGCGAACCGATCAGCAACCGTCAAGCGGTCGCGTTCATGGTCGCGAACATCGGCATCGAGCTCGACGGCCTGCGTCTGGTGACGTTGCGCGGCGCCTCGCGCGCCGAGCAGGGGCTCTCCTTCGCCCGCGAATCGGCCCTCGCCCGAAAGCTGGCGTCCGAGAAGGGCATGCAGATCGGTCTCGACGGCGTCCAGCTGCTCGGTGGCCACGGTTACACCAGGGAACATCCCGTGGAGCGCTGGTACCGCGATCTGCGCGCCATCGGCGTCGCCGAGGGCATCGTCCTGATCTGAGCGGCCGGATTCGAACTAAGGAAACTGTCATGATCAACCTCGAACTTCCCAAGAAGCTCAAAGCCTCCGCGAACCAGGCGCACCAGGTCGCCGCGGAAATCTTCCGGCCGATCTCCCGCAAGTACGATATCGCCGAGCACGCCTACCCCAAGGAACTCGACACCATGGCCGCCATGGTGGAGGGACTCAACGACTCCGGCAAGGGCGCGGCGGGCGCCGCCCTCGGCCGCGGCGACGAGCCGAAGGTCATCGGGAACGTCAACGGCGGCAACATGTCGTCGCTGATGAACGTCATCGAAACCTGCTGGGGCGACGTGGGTCTCACACTGGCGATCCCGTACCAGGGCCTCGGCAACTCGGCCATCGCCGCCGTCGCCACCGACGAGCAGCTCGAGCGTTTCGGCAAGGTGTGGGCGTCGATGGCCATCACCGAACCCGGTTTCGGTTCCGACTCCGCCGCCGTCACCACCACCGCGGTGCTCGACGGCGACGAATACGTGCTCAACGGCGAGAAGATCTTCGTCACGGCCGGCGAGCGCTCCACGCACATCGTCGTGTGGGCCACCGTCGACAAGACGAAGGGCCGCGCCGCGATCAAGTCGTTCGTCGTACCGCGCGACGCCCCGGGCCTGAGCGTCGCCCGCCTCGAGCACAAACTGGGCATCAAGGCGTCCGACACCGCAGTGCTGCTGCTGCAGGACTGCCGGATCCCCATGGACAACCTGCTCGGCACGCCGGAGGTCAACGTCGAGAAGGGCTTCGCCGGCGTCATGCAGACGTTCGACAACACCCGTCCGATCGTCGCCGGCATGGCGGTCGGCCTCGGCCGCGCCGCGCTCGAGGAACTGCGCAGCATCCTCTCCGACGCCGGTGTGGAGATCTCCTACGACACCCCCGCATACAACCAGCACGCGGCCGCCGCCGAGTTCCTGCAGCTCGAGGCCGACTGGGAGTCCGCCTACCTGCTCGCTCTGCGCGCAACGTGGATGGCCGACAACAAGAAGCCGAACTCACTCGAAGCATCCATGTCGAAGGCGAAGGCCGGTCGCACCGGAACCGCCATCTCCCTCAAGGCCGTCGAACTCGCCGGCACCTTGGGCTACTCGGAGCGCCCGCTGCTCGAGAAGTGGGCACGCGATTCCAAGATCCTCGACATCTTCGAGGGAACGCAGCAGATCCAGCAGCTGATCGTCGCCCGCCGTCTGCTCGGAAAGTCGTCCGCCGAGCTGAAGTAGCAGCTCGAGGGGGACTTTCATCGAGGGGTGTAGCCCCCGCCGCGCTCATCTGCGGCGGGGGCTTCTTCGTGCTCGAAGCCCGGGGACCTCGCAGCAACTTCGCAGCATCGGGGTGATCGCGTCCGGCTTCGCCGGACGGCGCGGCTGGACCGCTCTCTTCCTCTACGCTGAACGGGAAATCCGTCACTGCGGCCGGAGGGGTTCTTCATGCCAGCTCAGCACTTCCTCACCAAGATCACGGACACCGTGGGAGCGGTGCGGGTGATGAACCGCGCAGGCCTCGTTCCCTTTCCCCGCGTCGACCAGGGCGTCCGATCGATTCTGGCCGTGCGGAAGTACGGTCCGTTCGCCGGGCCCGTCCACGCGAACGCGGAGGCCGGGCTGGATGCGGTGGCCCTGATCGACGAGCGCGGCCCGCTCACCTACGCCGACATCGAGGAACTGTCCAATGCCCTGGTTCGGGCGTGGCAGGCGGACGGCATCACTCCCGGTTCCGTCATGGGATGTATGTGCCGCAATCATCGCGGCCTGGTCCTCACGATGCTCGCCGCCGCCAAGAACGGCACCAAGCTGGTGCTGATGAACACCGGGTTCGCGCGGCCCCAGCTCGTCGACGTCGCCGCCCGCGAGCAGGTTCAGGCCTTCGTATACGACGACGAGTTCCATGCGGTCGCCGAGGCCCTCCCCGACGAGGTCATCGCCTATCGCTCGTGGGCGGAGGACGATTCGACGTCTCAGGTCCGCACACTCGACGACGTGATGGAGGGCAGAGACCGCAGTTCGCTTCCCGCGCCGTCCACGCAGGGCGGATTCGTCCTCCTCACCAGCGGCACCACGGGCACACCGAAGGGCGCTCCTCGCGGACACACGTCGCCGCTCGCGTCGGCCCAGTTCCTCGACCGGGTTCCGCTGCGACGCGGGCAGACGATGATGATGGCGGCCCCCGCCTTCCACGGGACGGGAGTCTCCCAGTTCGCACTCGCGCTGGCACTGGGCCAGACCGTGGTGATGCATCGCAAGTTCGATCCGGAGAACACGATCCGTCTGGTCGAGAAGCACCGCTGCGACACACTCGTCGTCGTTCCCACCATGCTGCAGCGCATCATCGACCTCGGGCCGGAGACCCTGGCCAAGTACGACACGTCGAGCCTGAAGGTCATCTTCGCGGCCGGGTCCGCACTCTCCCCCGACCTCTGCAAGCGCACCACCGCCGCCTTCGGCGAGGTGCTCCACAACCTGTACGGCTCCACCGAGGTCGCCGTCGCCACCGTCGCGACTCCGGCCGACCTTGCGCTGGCGCCGGGCACCGCGGGGCGGGCGCCCGTCACCTGCCACGTGGAACTCTACGACGAGTCGGGTCAACGGATCACCGAACCCGAGACCGTCGGACGGATCTTCGTCGCCAGCGGACTCAGCTTCTCCGGATACACCGACGGTCGCGACAAGGAGCGCATCAACGGTCTGCTGTCCACCGGCGACGTCGGCCACTTCGACCGCAACGGCCTCCTCTTCGTGGATGGCCGCGACGACGACATGATCGTCTCCGGCGGCGAGAACGTCTACCCCCTCGAGGTCGAGAACCTGCTCGCCGACCGCGAGGACGTGCTCGAAGCCGCCGTGATCGGTGTCGAGGATTCCGAATTCGGCCATCGCCTCAGGGCTTTCGTGGTACCCGGCCCGAAGTCCGCGAAGGACGCCGACGAGTTGAAAGCACACGTCAAGTCGAACCTGGCGCGGTACAAGGTGCCCCGCGAGATCATCTTCATCGAGGAACTCCCCCGCAACGCGACGGGCAAGTTGCTGCGTCGCGTCCTGATCGAGATGGACGTTACGGAGAGCTGATCCCGCCGAGTGCGATCGAATCATCCACGTAGATCTGCGAAGTCACCGTCTGGAAGCCGATCGCCGGACCGTCGGCGCGGCGTGTCGGATCCAGCCAGGACATCCGCCGATCACGGTCGCGGAGAACATCGCGGCCAAGGTGGCCGGGTTGAAGGAATTCGTCAAACCGACTGCGGCACTTCGTGAATAACGCACGGGTACTGTCCGCCCGCTAGCGGGATCAGCCGGTGGGACGCCCTCCCGCCGGCGATCGAATTGGGTCGACGCAGGAGCCGGGCCGGGCGGCGAGGTCACGACCCGCTGCCCCCCGGCACGCCACTGTGCGTTCCGCGCTGGCCGCGAAGCTGAACGTCAGCCGCACCCCTGTCCGAGGCCGTGCAGCAACTCATCTACGAGGGCATCGCGGTCTACACCCGCAATGCGGGCGCCAGGGTCGATTCTCTCGACGCGAACTCGATCCGCGCCGTCTTCGAGGTCCGCGAGGTACTCGACGGGCTGGCCTCATTTCACGCGACTGCCGCTGCCACCGATGAGGCGGTGCAGCAGTTGAAGAGGATGGTGCAGCCCCAACGTGAGCGAAGCTCTCCTGCGGTTGGACGGGCAATCGCACCTGTACCGGTCGGACATGTGGAGTGCGGATCTCGATCGGAGGCTCGCCGGACCGCGCACGAGCGGATCGTGGGTGCCATCGAGTCCGGCGATGCGGTGGGAGCGCGCGTCGCGGCGTGCGCGCACGTGGCAGGACTGCTGGTGCGAACGACGCGTACGTAAGAACCGCCCACACCGACCAAGGCAGACAAAAAAGAACCGGTGTCCTGGATTCCAGGACACCGGTTCTTCAGTGGTAGCGGGGACAGGATTTGAACCTGCGACCTCTGGGTTATGAGCCCAGCGAGCTACCGAGCTGCTCCACCCCGCGTTGCATGGACAAAGTTACACGAGCGAACGAACGGATTGCAAATCGCCCGGAAAGAGTCCGACTAGCAACCTTTTCAGCACCACTCGAGTCACATCCGTTACCTAAAAGTTATGACGCTCGTCACATATTAGGGAAAATCTGTAACGCTGCCGAAACCTGATATTTCCGGGACGACCTGGGAAAACACCGTCCGTTCGTCCCAGTATTTGGACGCCCGTCACAGAAAATCGACCCGTGACCATTCCGTGATCACCGCGTACGTTCGTTGCCAGCCCGAAACCACCGGGCAACGCCGACCCGCCGCAGCTCGACCTGCCCCCGCGGAATTCGGAATCCCGACACCTCGAGGGGCAGGGACGAGGACAGATCGACCACCGGGTCGGCACACCAGCCGTTACCGCACCACCACCACCTCGTCAGCAGGCGCGGAGAGGAATCAACCACATGACCAATTCCAGCATCGTCAAGCGGACCATGGGCGCAATCGCACTCACCGGAGCAGTCATCGGAGTGCCGCTCGGCCTGAGCGCCGGCACCGCATCGGCTGCTTCCGGAGACTGGGACGCCGTCGCAGCGTGTGAGAGCAGCGGCAACTGGGGCGCCGACACCGGCAACGGCTTCTCGGGCGGTCTGCAGTTCACCGACAGCACCTGGGCCGCGAACGGCGGCTCCGGCTCGCCGGCCAATGCCTCGCGCGAAGAGCAGATCCGCGTGGCCGAGAGTGTCCTGGCGACCCAGGGACCCGGCGCCTGGCCGGTCTGCGGACAGTACCTCTGATCCGCACCACACACTTGCTCGGAGTGCCCCGCGCGCAGCACGACCGCGCGCGGGGGCCGCCAGCAGTGGACCGCCCCCCCCCACACCACCCCCGGGGCGTATAAAAAAAAACCAACCCCCCCGACAAACCCTGGAAGGGG